>JABBOB010000106.1 GCA_019352055.1 Acidobacteriota bacterium | reverse complement strand
TGCCGCTGACTTCGCGGTCGACCGAGCCGATGCCAGGCGCGGCCCGCTCAATCGCCTGACGCGGTCGCGGGTCCTCCATCTCGCCGATCGCCGCCGCGTCGTCATCGGGCGCGAGAAGACGAATCGAGACGCCGGTCACCGCGGCGTCGACGCCGCGGCGGTCAGCTGCTCGCGGAGCGCGGCGGGGTCGGTGACCGGCAGGCGACAGGCGAAGTCGCGGCAGAGGTAGGCGGTCGGCCGGCCGTCGATCATCTCGCGACCGGCCAGCAGCGGGACGACGGATGAGGACGGGGCAATCGAGCCAGCGAAGACCAGCGTCGGCCGGAAACGCTCGTTCCGGACCGCCGCGAGCGCCGCGGTTGCGTCGTCCTCGCGGAATCCCACGATTGCCAGCTCATCGATCCCCTCCACGGCCAGGTGGGCCGCCGAAAGCCAATTCGCGAAGCCCGTCGGGTAGCGGGCGAGGTAGGGCGCGACGGTCGCGAGCGCGCCATCGGCCGCGACTCGGTAGCGCGCCTCGCCCGTGAGCGCGGCAAGCCTCAGCAGGACTGATGTGGCCATGGAGCCGCCAGCCGGGACGGCGTTGTCCTGGACGTCCTTCGGGCGAGTGACGAGCGCCTCGTGATCGTCGGCCGTGTCGAAGAAGCCGCCCGCCGGGTCAGCGAAGTGGTCGAGAATCACGTCGGCGAGCTCGCGAGCCGCGACAAACCAGCGCTCGTCCCAGGTCGCCTCGTACAGGGCAAGAAGGCCGTCGGCCAGGCCCGCGTAGTCCTCGAGGACACCCTCGCCGGTCGATCGGCCGTCCTTCCACGAGCGCCTGAGGCGGCTGTCCTTGCGGCGCAGCCCCTCGAGGACCTGGTGGGCCGCGACGATCGCCCTTGTGGCGTACATCGAATTCCCAAGAGCGTCGGCCTCGGCAAAGGCCGCGATCGCGAGACCGTTCCAGGCGGCCAGCCCCTTGTCGTCGCGGGCCGGCTGGGGTCGCGCCCCGCGGTGCGCGAGCAGTCGCGCGCGGGCATCGGCGAGACCCACCTCAGCGGCCGGGTCGCCGGTCGGCGGAACGACCCGCGACAAGATGTTGGTTCCTTCCCAGTTGCCGCCGTCGGTGACACCGTAAGCCTCGAGGAAGGGCGGGGCGTCGGCCCCGAGAACGCCGCGGATCTCGGCGGCGGTCCAGGTGAACGTCGCACCTTCGACCCCCTCGGTGTCGGCGTCCTGGCTCGCCGCGAAGACCCCGTCGTCGCGACGAAGCTCGCGGGCCAAGTACTCGAGAGTGCCCTCCGCGACCTCGCGATAGCGCGGGTCGCCGGTCAGCTGCCAGGCGTGGATATACACCCGGGCCAGCTGGGCATTGTCGTAGAGCATCTGCTCGAAGTGCGGCACGAGCCAGATCGCGTCGGTCGCGTAGCGGTGGAAGCCGCCACCGAGCTGGTCGTGGATCCCGCCGTCGGCCATCGCATCGAGACTGCGCCGCGCGACGCGGAGCGCACGCGGGTCGCCGGTCGCAGCCGCGCGCCGAAGGAGGTACTCGATCGTCATCGGCTGCGGGAACTTGGGAGCGCCTCCCCACCCGCCGTTCGTGGCATCGAAGCTCGCCTCGATCGCGGCCGTCGCCGTGTCGAGCAGGGCCCGCGTCGGCGCATCACCGGTCGCCGGGCCGGCCTGCTGCTGGACGAGCGCATCGACGAGTTGCGACCCCGCTGCCAGGACCTCGAGTGGCTCGTCGCGCCAGGCGCGCGCGACGCTCGCGAGAACCTGGCGGAAGGCTGGCATGCCGTGGGCCGGCTGCGGCGGGAAGTATGTTCCGCCGTAGAAGGGCTTGCCATCGGGCGTGAGGAAGATGCTCATCGGCCAGCCGCCCTGGCCGGTCATCGCCTGGACCGCGGCCATGTAGACCTGGTCCAGATCCGGTCGCTCCTCGCGGTCGACCTTCACCGCGACGAAGTCCCGATTCAGGTCCTCGGCCGTGGCCGCGTCCTCGAAGCTCTCGCGTTCCATGACATGGCACCAGTGGCAGGCCGCGTAGCCGATGCTGAGGAAGATCGGCTTGTTCTCCTCGCGGGCTCGGGCGAGGGCCTCCGGACCCCACGGATACCAGTCGACGGGATTGTGTGCGTGCTGGAGCAGGTAAGGGCTGGTCTCGTCGGCAAGGCGATTGGCCATGCCGAGATGGTATCGGCCGCTCCCGGCTCCCGCTCCCGGCTCCCGCCCGGGGCTCTCCGCCCCTCGCTGCCCGATCTGGCCCAATTTGCGCCCGGAGAATGTTGGCGAAGACCCGAGCCCTCCCCGGCAAAGCCTCCTAGCGTCGAAGGCGTGCGCCCGCGCTCAGGCGAGGGATCAATGACCGACCGGAGGCTGACGAAACAGCGGCGGATCGCCGCCAACGTTCTGCCCATGCAAGCTTGGCCAGAAGCGGCCGCGTGGTGCTTCGTCTCAGGATCGTGCAGGAAGTGGAGGTGGGCGCCCTCGATCCGGGCCTACGGCCATGGGCGGGCTGATGAGCGAACAGCCGGACATCGCTGTCGTCGCCAGCGCCGACACCAGCACGGGGCGCGATCTCGGCAGAGGTCGCGGTTGACGCTTACGTCCGCACATAGCCGCCGAGGGGGCGGTCGTTCCGCTGGCGTGCGCCGGCTCTTCGGCTGCCCTCGCGCGTCGAGCACCATCGGCTCGGCCCGGACGCGCCGTCTGCCAATGCGCTCCGTGGATGCCTCGGCGCGGCCAGGTCCGGAGGCGCCGGCTGGACGACGTCCATGCCGGCCACGGATGACCGGCCTGCCGCACCTTGGAGACCCTTGGACGTTTCTGGGATGGGCGGATGATCTCGTTCAGATTGACTCGATGACGGTGCTGCGTCGTTTCGTACTAACGAAACGACGCAGCGGATGCAACAGGTGTCGGTGTTCGCTTGGAGGGGTTACGCCGGATCCTGAGGTCAGGGAGGAGCGGCCGTGGGTGAGACGCTCATCAAGGGAGCGGCTGGACCCGTGCGGACGCTCGAGCGGGGCTGAACAACAGGCACGACCGCGCTAGAATTCTGTACATGACCACACTGTCGTTGGCTGAGGCGCGGGCGAACTTGTCGAAGCTCGTGGAGTCGGCCGTCACCACCCACGAGCGGTTCGAGGTCACGCGTAACGGGGATCGGGTTGCCGTGCTGCTCGGCGCCGATGACTACGACTCACTGCTGGAGACGCTCGACATCCTGAGCAACCCTGACGAGGTGGAAGCGGTACGGGTCGGCCTGGCCGAGCTGGAGGCGGGGGAGACCAGTACCGCTGACGAGGTCCGGGCGGCCTTGGCTGCGCGCGGCCGGTAATCCCGGATGCCCGGTCCGTACGAGGTCGTCTTCACTCGCTCGGCGCGACGCACTCTGGAGGTGGAGCTGCCGGAGAAGGTCGCTGCGGCAGCCTTCGAGTTCATCATGGGACCGCTGCGGGAGAACCCCCGACGGGTCGGGAAGCCGCTACGCGAGCCGCTGGCACCGCTGTACGCGGCCCGCCGAGGGGAGTACCGCGTGATATACCGCCTTGTCGACCAACGGCTCGTTATAGAAGTCGTCTCTATCGTCCACCGCAGGGATGCGTACCACTCCTGACGGCAGCGACCACGGGTGATCGGTCACTTCTCTCCATCGCCCGCGGTCGAGTACCAGCGGCGGACCTGTTCGGGTTCGAGGTAGCGCAGCTTCACCGCGCCCAGACTGGGCAGGTCCGACCCTCGAGGAGCTTGGTGTACTGCTCCCGGGTCCGCGGCGTGAGGTCGCGCTCGGTGAGGCAGTGACGAGCGAACCCCGATAGGAACTCGAGCTCGTGGCCGCTGACGGTCTCCTTCTGCGGAGGGCGCCAGACGTCACTCGCGATGTCTCGGTGGACTTCGGCCAGCCAATGTTCGGCGTCGATGCGGGCCACGAACAGGTGTGGGGCTTCGTATCGGCATCCGTCGGGCCCGTGGTAGCGGGCCCGGTACACGGTGCCGCGGCGCTAGAGGCCGCCGAAGGGCCGTCTCGACTGCCTATCTGCACCTCCAGGAGGCTCAGTTACGAGGATCAGCCTAAGTCGCCGACTAGGGGATTCGCTAACCCCAAACACGGGATCTTGGGGTCAATTTGGGGTTACAGATGGCCACTCCTGACCATCTATGGCCCTCTCTGACCCCAACGCCTCTCGGCATAACCCCTAGTCAGGAGGATATTTCCCCTAGTCGGGCGACAGTACGAAATCGGTCGGGGCGACAGGACTCGAACCTGCGGTCTCCTGCTCCCAAAGCAGGCGCGCTA
>JABBOB010000040.1 GCA_019352055.1 Acidobacteriota bacterium | reverse complement strand
GGTCGGCTTCGTGGGCCTGCTCGGGCGCCCGGAGGCGCTCGGCAACGCGTACACGATCACGGGGGAGTCCGCCCCGACCTGGAACCAGGTCTACGCGTGGCTCGGCCGGGCGGCGGGCGTCCCGGAGCCTCGGCTCGTGCACGTGGCCAGCGAGCGCATCGCGCGCGAGGTGCCGGAGCTCGGCCCCGGGCTCGTCGGCGACAAGGCCCACGCGATGCTGTTCGACACCACGAAGCTCCGCCGTCTGGTGCCGGAGTTCACGACGACGATCCCGTACGCGGAGGGCGCTCGACGGCAGGTGGCGTGGTTCGACGCGCACCCCGAGGCCCAGGTCGTCGACCAGGCCCTCGACGCGAGGTTCGACGCCCTGGCCGCGCTGGCCTGACCGCCGCTCGCGACGACGACGTCGGCGTCGCGCGGTCCGCGTGCGGGCCCCGCGACGGCCGGATCGTCGAACGTGGGATTCGATCTGTACATCTGTGACTTTCGGTAATAACCTCACCGAAACACAGATAGTCGGCACCGGGGCCGGCGCGAGGACGGATCCATGTACGCGACGGAGCGGCACGCCCGCATCATCGAGGAGCTCGACTCGTCCGGCCGGGTCTCCGTCACCGTCCTGTCCCGCGACCTGGACGTCACCGCCGAGACGATCCGCCGTGATCTCGACGCGCTCGAGGCCGCCGGGGCGCTGCGCCGGGTGCACGGCGGGGCCGTGCGCCGATCGAGCCTCGTCGAGCTGAACCTCGGTGAGCGGGAGCGGCGGAACACCCCCGCCAAGCGGGCGATCGCCCAGGCGGCCCTCGAGCTGCTGAGGCTGGCCGCGCCCGCCGCGATCGCCGTCGACGCCGGCACGACGACCAGGGCGTTCGCCGACCTGCTGGCCGAGCACACCCCCGCGGAGGGCCTGCTCGACGTCGTGACCCACGCCGTGCCGATCGTCCTCCGTCTGCAGGACAACCGGGCGCTGACCGTGCACGCGGTCGGCGGCGTCGTCCGCCCGGAGACCTCCGCCGCCGTCGGCCTGCCGGCCATCGACGCGCTCGCCCGCGTGCGCTGCGACCTCGCCTTCATCGGCGCGAACGGCCTGTCCGCCGGATTCGGCCTCTCCACGCCCGACGAGCGCGAGGCCGCCGTCAAGACCGCGATGGTCCGGTCGGCGCGCCGGACGGTCGCCCTCGTCGACTCCTCCAAGCACGGGGAGGAGTCGTTCGTGCGGTTCGCGGAGCTGGCGGACCTCGACGTGCTCATCACCGACCGTGCACCGGACCCCGATCTCGCCGCCGCGCTCGACGCGGCGGAGGTCGAGGTCGTCATCCCCTGATCCCCGCTGTCCCGACACGAAGCCACTACGAAGAAGCAAAGGAGCCCCCATGCCGGCTTTGATCACCCGTGACCTCGTCACGCTGGACGTCGATCTCGGACCCGATCGGAGCGATGTCATCCGCGCCCTCGCGACCCTCGTCGTCGGCGCCGGACGCGCGACGGAGGTCGATTCGCTCTACGCCGACGCGTGGGCCCGCGAGCAGAAGACCGACACCGGGCTCGGCGGCGGGATCGCGATTCCGCACTGCCGCTCCGCGTCGGTCACGGCGCCGAGCCTCGCGTTCGCGCGGCTCGACCCGAAGGTGGACTTCGGCGGCTTCGACGGACCGGCCGACATCGTCTTCATGATCGCGGCGCCGGCGGGCGGGGACGAGCTGCACCTCCAGCTGCTGGCGAAGCTCGCGAGGAGCCTCGTGAACGAGGACTTCGTGGCTGCGCTGCGCTCCGCGCGCACCCCCGACGAGATCGTCGCGCTGGTCGAGAAGGCGACGGCCGACGAGCCGGCGCCGGCGCCCGCCGCCCCCGTCGCGGACTCGGGGAGGCCCGTCCTCGTCGGTGTCACGTCGTGCGCGACGGGCATCGCCCACACCTACATGGCGGCCGACGCGCTCACCAACGCCGCGAAGAAGCTCGGGGTCGAGCTGCACATCGAGACGCAGGGCTCGGCCGGCATGACGCCGCTCGACCCGGCGCTCATCGAGCGCGCCGAGGCCGTCATCTTCGCCAACGACGTCGACGTGCGCGACCGCGGCCGGTTCGCCGGCAAGCCGGTCGTGCAGGCGCCCGTGAAGCGCGGCATCGATCACCCCGAGGACATGGTCCGGGAGGCGCTGGCCGCCGCGAAGGACCCGAACGCCGCACGGGTGCAGGGTGGCGAGTCGTCCGGATCGAGCAACGTCCGCGCCGAGAGCGTCGGCGCCGAGATCAAGCGCGTGCTGCTCACCGGGGTCAGCTACATGATCCCCTTCGTCGCCGGCGGTGGCCTGCTGATCGCGCTCGGCTTCCTCATGGCCGGGTACGCGATCTCGCTCGGCAGCTCGGCCGCCGACGCCGGAGGCGCCAGCAACGCCGTCTACACCCTCCAGCACTACACGCTGCTGAACCTCCCTCCCGAAGGGCTCGTCTACTACCTGGGTGCCGCGGCGTTCCAGATCGGCGGCCTCAGCTTCGGATTCCTCGTGCCCGCCCTCGCCGGCTACATCGCGTACGCGATCGCCGACCGTCCTGGCATCGCGCCGGGATTCGTCGTGGGTGCCGTGTCCGGCTTCCTCGGTGCAGGGTTCCTCGGAGGCATCGTCGGAGGCTTCCTCGCCGGGTACGCGGCGCGACTGATCGGCAAGCCGGCGGTCCCGCGGTGGCTGCGCGGTCTCATGCCTGTCGTGATCATCCCGCTCCTCGCCTCGATCATCGCGTCGGGCCTCATGATCCTGATCCTCGGCGGCCCGATCGCGGCCGTCACCAAGGGGCTGACGACCTTCCTGAACGGTCTGAGCGGCGGCGGTGCGATCATCCTGGGCATCGTGCTCGGGCTCATGATGTGCTTCGACCTCGGCGGCCCGGTCAACAAGACGGCGTACGTGTTCGCGACGACCGGCCTCGCTGCAGGCGGGGCCGGGAGCTTCCGGATCATGGCCGCGGTGATGGCCGCGGGCATGGTGCCGCCGCTCGCGATGGCGTTCGCATCGACCGTGCTGTACCGCCGGGGCTTCAGCGAGGTCGAGCGCGAGAACGGTGCGGCCGCCTGGTTGCTCGGCGCCTCCTTCATCTCCGAAGGAGCGATCCCGTTCGCAGCGGCCGACCCGCTGCGCGTCATCCCCTCGAGCATGCTCGGCGGGGCGGTCACCGGTGCCCTGTCCATGGCGCTGGGACTGCAGAGCAGGGCTCCACACGGCGGGATCTTCGTGTTCTTCGCGATCGGCCCGAGCTTCCTCGCGTCGTTCTTCCTCTGGCTCGGCACGATCCTGATTGGGGCCGCGGTCACCGCTGTCAGCCTCGTGGCCTTGAAGAGGTTCGTCCGCCCCGACGGCGCGATCCCGATCGAGGAGCGCGCGACGGCGGGCGCCGCCCAGCCGGTCGCGGTCTGACCGCGGAAGGGCAGCAGGCGGCGGCTCCGGGGTCCTCCCTGGAGCCGCCGCCGTCAGGGCGGCTTCGTTACGGTTGCGGCATGACGGACGCGCCCCCGGGACCACCGCCCGGACCGCGGGATCCCGCGGACGGCTGGGTGGAGCTGCCGGACGGCCGGCGGTTCTGGGGCAAGGCGGGTGCGGCGGGTCTGCTCGCGGTCGCGCCGGACGGCTCGATCCTGCTGCAGCACCGTGTCGGGTGGAGCCACTTCGGCGGCACCTGGGGTCTCCCCGGCGGTGCGCGGCACGTCGGTGAGACCGCCTTCGCCGGCGCGCTCCGCGAGGCGCACGAGGAGACCGGGATCGACGTCGCCGCCCTCCGTCCCCGGTTCGCGGTGCGACTCGATCTCGACGTGTGGACCTACACGACGGTCGTCGTGGCGGCACCGTCCGCACTGCCGGTGGCCGTCACCGACCGGGAGAGCACCGAGCTCGCGTGGGTGCCGTCCCATCTCGTGACCGATCGCGAGCTGCATCCCGGGTTCGCGGCCGCGTGGCCGCGCCTGCGACCCCACCTCGGCACCGACGACCCGGTGCTGCTCGTGGACGCCGCGAACGTCGTGGGCAGCAGGCCCGACGGCTGGTGGCGGGACCGTGCCGGGGCGGCCGCCCGGCTCATCGCCGCGCTGGGCGCGCTCCGGATCGCGGGCGTACCGGAGGAGCGCTCCGGCGACGAGCCGCTGCCGGTCGTCCACCGGTGGCCGCGGATCGTCGTCGTGCTCGAGGGCGACGCGACGGTCGCGGCGGACCGGCCCGGCCTCGAGGTGGTGCGCGCGACGGGGTCCGGCGACGACGAGATCGTGGCGCAGACCGCTCGGTTCGGGGGCTCGCGGGTGACCGTCGTCACCGCCGACCGCGGCCTCGTCGCGCGGGTGACGGCGCTGGGCGCGCGGACGACCGGTCCCCACCACCTCCTCGGCCTGCTCGGCGGCTGACCGACGCCTCACCCGGGGGCCGGGTCAGGCGGATCGGGCCGCGCCGAGCCGCCAGCCGGCGAGACGGGCGACCTGGGCGTCCCCGTCGGTCCCGAGCGTGCGGACGCGGTCGTCGGGCAGCACCGGGTTCAACACGGCCCAGCACCGCACCCGGGCGTCGCGGTCGTTGCTCAACCGCTCGACCAGCGCGGGATCCGTCGTCTCGTTCCTCGCCACCTCGCCCCGCACGGCGGCGTCGGGATCGTCGGCGAGCAGCAGCAGCAGGTCCTCCGGCGCGTGCCGGTTGGAGGCGACGCTCTGCCGGATGCCGGGCCGGGGGTGAGCGCCCAGCTGGCGCAGGCGGGCGATCTTGCTCTCGGTCACGGGAGGCGAGAGGTGCAGGATCGCCTGGTCGCCGCCGGTGAGCGCGGCGGAGTCGTGCCGCATCGCCTCGCGCTGCGCATGCGTGTTGAACCGGATGCACGACATGACGGCGACGCTACCCGCCGCATCCGACGTCTCGCGGACGATGCACGACGGGGGGCGGCGGCGCGCCCGCGGTGTCCGCTAGCCTGGTCCGCCATGAGGAGGTCGCCGGATGGCCGATGAACGCGACGATCGCCCCCGCAGGCGCCGAGAGGAGCCGTCGAGCGGGCCCGAGACGACCGCCTCGTTCGGTTACGAGTTCGGTTCCCGCCTCGCCGAGCTGACCGGTTCCTCCGTGGAGGAGCAGGCCGCGGTGAGCGCACTGCCGAGCGGCTCGGCGCTGCTCGTGGTGCGCCGGGGCCCGAACATCGGGGCGCGGTTCCTCCTCGATCAGGACGAGACGATCGCCGGACGTCACCCGTCCGCCGACATCTTCCTCGACGACGTCACCGTGTCCCGGCGGCACGCGCAGTTCCTGCGCCACGGCACCGCCTTCGAGGTCAAGGACCTCGGCAGCCTCAACGGGACGTTCTTCGACGGCGTGCGCATCGAGACGGCGCTGCTGTCCGACGGCGCCGAGGTGCAGATCGGCAAGTTCCGGCTCACCTTCTACGCCTCCCGACTCGACCTGGCCGGGATCGCTGCACGATGAGCGCCGCGCTTCCGGAGCGGCGGGAGCCGGCGCCCGCCACCGGGACGATCTCGATCGGCCAGGTGCTGTCGAAGCTCGATCCGGACTTCCCGGAGCTGTCCCCGTCGAAGCTCCGGTTCCTCGAGGACCGCGGGCTGATCCACCCGGCGCGGACCGCATCCGGCTACCGGAACTTCTCCCCGTCCGACATCGAGCGGATCAAACTCGTGCTGCTGATGCAGCGCGACCACTACCTGCCGCTCAAGGTCATCCGGAAGTACCTCGCCGACCTCGACGCCGGACGCGACCCGGCCTGGCCCGGCACCGTCGCGGGGTCGCCCTCGATCCTCGACCACGAGCGCCGCTGGACCCGGGACGAGCTGCTCGCCGAGGCGGAGGCGGGTGTCGACCTGCTCGGCGACGCCGTGTCCACCGGCCTCATGAGGGCGGCGGACGTGTACGACGAGGACGACGTGCACACCCTGAAGGCGCTGGCCGACCTGCGCAGCGCCGGCATCGAGCCGCGCCACCTGAGGGCGATGCGCATCGCGGTGGAGCGCGAGCTCGAGCTGGTCGCGAACGCGCTCCTGCCCCTGCGTCGACGAGCCGATTCGGCGAGTCGGCAGCGCGCCGACGAGCGCGCGAACGAGCTCGCCGGGGACATCGAGACCGTCCGTGCCACCCTCGTGAAGCGCGCGCTGGAGAAGCACGCATCCTGAGCGACATCCGCTCCACCAGGCGCGACACGCCGGATACCCGAATCCGGATGTCGTTGCCTGGGCACTGGGCGGTCTGTAGCGTGACCCACAGAACGCGCCTCTGCTGCCCGCAGGGAACGCGTGGGGGGTGGAAGGCAGTCCAAATTGACTGAGGTGAATCGGAGTGAAGACCGATACGACCTCGGCTTGCTGTTCACAGACGGCATGCCGGAGTTGGACGACTCGGCTGGGTACCGCGGTGTCATCGCCGCGCGCGCAGCCGGGATCACGTATCGGCAGCTCGACTACTGGGCCCGCACCGGCCTCGTGGAACCGACGATCCGTGGCGCGGCCGGCAGCGGCTCGCAACGGCTCTACGGGTTCCGCGACATCCTGGTGCTGAAGCTCGTCAAACGACTGCTCGACACCGGCATCTCGCTGCAGCAGATCCGCACCGCGGTCGAGCAGCTCCGTAATTGGGGGATTACGGATCTCGCGCAGACCACCTTGATGTCGGACGGCGCGAGCGTGTACCTGTGCACCTCCAAGGAGGAGGTCTTCGACGTCCTCCAACGCGGTCAGGGCGTCTTCGGCATCGCGGTCAGCAAGGTGCTGACCGACGTGCAGTCGGATCTGGTCCAGCTCGAGTCCGAGCAGGCCGACCCGATGGACGAGCTCTCGTTGCGCCGCGCCAAGCGCGCGGGCTAAGACTTCCGGCGAAGGTCCGGGCCGACACCGGTCCGGACCTTCGCTGCGTCCGGACCACCTCAGCAGGCCGTGAGCACCTCAGCAGGCCGTGCTCGCTCCAGCAGGCCCAGGCGGCATCTGTCGGCCTGCTGGAGTGCAGAGGGCCTGCTCGGGTGCGCCGGCAGCCTGCCGGAGCATGAGCGGCAGCGACTCAGGCGGAGCGGCCGGCCGGGAGCTGGGTCGGGATCTCGCTGGTGGCGAACTCACCGACCCGGCCGGTGCGGAGCACGCGCTCCAGCAGTTGGTCGAACATGCGCGCCAGCTCCTGAGCGCTCTCGCCCGGCCAGACGTGCAGCGGCTTCGCGGCGCCCTGCGCCTGCTGCAGCGATGTGCGCTCGGGCAGCTGCGGGCTCAGTACGAGCGGCCCGAACATGTCGCGGAGCTCCTTGATGCGGAACTGGTGCTCCAGGCTCTGCATCCGGGCGCGGTTCACGATGATGCCGAGCGGCTGGAGGCGCGGGGACAGGCCCCTGCGGATCTCCTCGATCGCCCGCAGGGCACGGTCCGCGGCGGCGACGGAGAACAGCCCGGGCTCGGTCACGACCGAGACGCGGTCGGAGGCGGCCCACGCGGTGCGGGTGAGGGCGTTCAGCGACGGGGCGCAGTCGACGAGCACCAGCTCGTACTCGGCCTCGACGTGGGCGAGCGCCTCCTCGAGCTTCCAGATGTCCCGCACGGACGGGTGCGGCCCGTCGAAGTTGATCGCGGCCGGCGAGCCGACCATGACGTCGACGACGCCGCCGCGTCCCCGGGTCCAGCCGGACGGGGTGATCGCCGCCCGCACCGTCTTCTCCTTCGGGCTGGCGAGCACGTCGGCGACGTTCACCGCGGCGACAGGCACGTCCATGCCGGTGGACACGTCCGCCTGGGGGTCGAGGTCGACCACGAGGGTGGAGACGCCCCGGGCGAACGCGGCGGAGGCGAGGCCGAGCGTCACCGTGGTCTTCCCGACCCCGCCCTTCAAGGAGGAGACGCTCAGAACATGCACGATCAGTAGGGTAGCGGCGAAGCCCCCTCGGGCCGGGGTACCGCCGCGCCCATGACCCCTGGAGTTCGGCCGTGTTCACGAAGATCCTGGTCGCCAACCGCGGTGAGATCGCCATCCGGGCCTTCCGCGCCGCCTACGAGCTGGGCGCCAGGACCGTGGCCGTCTTCCCGTACGAGGACCGCGAGTCGCTGCACCGGCAGAAGGCCGACGAGTCGTACCAGATCGGCCAACCGGGTCATCCGGTGCGCGCCTACCTGGACGTCGCGGAGATCATCCGGGTCGCGAAGCTCTCCGGTGCCGACGCCGTGTACCCGGGCTACGGCTTCCTGTCCGAGAACCCCGCGCTCGCGGAGGCGTGCGAGGCGAACGGCATCACCTTCATCGGTCCGCCGGCGCGGGTGCTCCGGAGCGCGGGCAACAAGGTGACCGCGAAGGAGCAGGCGATCGCCGCGGGCGTCCCCGTGCTCCGCTCGTCCCGCCCGAGCAAGGATCTCGACGAGCTCCTGGCGGCAGCGGACGGCATCGGGTTCCCGATCTTCGCCAAGGCGGTGGCGGGCGGCGGCGGACGCGGCATGCGGCGCGTCGAGTCGAAGGATGATCTGCGCGAGGCCCTCGAGGCCGCGATGCGGGAGGCGGACAGCGCGTTCGGCGATCCGACGATGTTCCTCGAGCAGGCGGTGCTCCGGCCGCGCCACATCGAGGTCCAGATCCTCGCCGACGGCGCCGGCACGACCCTGCACCTGTTCGAGCGCGACTGCTCGGTGCAGCGACGGCACCAGAAGGTCGTCGAGATCGCACCCGCACCGAACCTGGACCAGGCGACGCGCGACGCCCTGTACCGCGACGCGATCGCGTTCGCGCGGTCGATCGGCTACGTCAACGCCGGCACCGTCGAGTTCCTCCTGGACACCGCGGGGGAGCGGGCCGGCGAGCACGTGTTCATCGAGATGAACCCGCGCATCCAGGTCGAGCACACGGTGACGGAGGAGATCACCGACGTCGACCTCGTCGGCTCCCAGATGCGGATCGCGGCCGGCGAGACGATGGCGGACCTCGGGCTCTCGCAGGACACGCTGCACATCCGCGGTGCCGCTCTGCAGTGCCGGATCACCACCGAGGACCCCACGCAGGGCTTCCGCCCCGACACCGGCCGGATCACCACCTACCGCTCGCCGGGCGGCGCCGGCGTGCGACTCGACGGCGGCACGATCAACCCGGGCGCCCAGATCAGCCCGCACTTCGACTCGATGCTCGCGAAGCTCACCTGCCGCGGGCGCGACTTCGCGGCGGCGGTGTCGCGGGAGAAGCGCGCGCTCGCGGAGTTCCGGATCCGAGGCGTCGCGACGAACATCCCGTTCCTGCAGGCCCTGCTCGACGACCCGGCGTTCGCCGCGGGGGACCTGTCGACGAGCTTCATCGAGGAGCGACCCGGGCTCGTCCGGCAGCGGCCGAGCCGCGACCGCGCGACGAAGATCCTGAACTGGCTGGCCGACGTCACGGTGAACCAGCCCAACGGCCCGCTGCCGCGCGGCGCGCGTCCCGGGGACAAGCTGCCGGCGGTCGATCACGCGGTGCCGGCGCCGGCCGGATCGAAGCAGCGGCTCGACGCGCTCGGACCGGCGGGGTGGGCGAAGGCGCTCCGCGAGCAGATCCCCCTCGCCGTCACCGAGACGACCTTCCGCGACGCGCACCAGTCGCTCCTGGCGACGCGGGTCCGCACCCGGGACCTGGCGGCGGTCGGCCCGGCCGTCTCGCGGCTGACCCCGCAGCTGCTCAGTGTCGAGGTGTGGGGCGGCGCGACGTACGACGTGGCCCTCCGCTTCCTCGGCGAGGACCCCTGGGAGCGCCTCGCGAGCCTCCGCAGCGCGATGCCGAACATCGCGATCCAGATGCTGCTGCGCGGCCGGAACACGGTCGGCTACACGCCGTACCCGACCGCGGTGACGGACGCGTTCGTCGCCGAGGCGGCGGCGACCGGGGTGGACGTGTTCCGCATCTTCGACGCCCTGAACGACGTCGCGCAGATCCGCCCGGCGGTCGACGCGGTGCTGGCCACCGGCACCGCGGTCGCGGAGACCGCCGTCTGCTACACCGCCGACCTCCTCGACCCCGCCGAGACGCTGTACACCCTCGACTACTACGTGCGGCTCGCGGAGCAGATGGTGCGCGCCGGCGCCCACGTGCTCGCCATCAAGGACATGGCGGGGCTGCTGCGCCCCCGCGCGGCCGCGAGGCTGGTCGAGGCGTTCCGGCGCGAGTTCGACCTCCCCGTGCACGTGCACACCCACGACACCGCGGGCGGCCAGCTCGCGACGCTGCTCGCGGCGAGCGACGCCGGAGCGGACGCGGTCGATGTCGCGTCGGCGCCGATGGCCGGCACCACGAGCCAGCCGTCGTTCTCCGCGCTCGTCGCGGCGCTCGCGCACACCGAGCGCGACACCGGCATCCCGCTCTCGGCGGTGACGGACCTCGAGCCCTACTGGGAGGCGGTCCGCGCGCTGTACCGGCCGTTCGAGTCGGGCCTGCCGGGCCCCACCGGGCGCGTGTACACGCACGAGATCCCGGGTGGACAGCTCTCCAACCTCCGGCAGCAGGCGATCGCCCTCGGCCTCGCCGACCGGTTCGAGACGATCGAGGACCTGTACGCCGCGAGCAACGCGATCCTCGGCCGCATCCCCAAGGTGACACCCTCGTCGAAGGTCGTCGGCGACCTGGCGCTGCAGCTCGCGGCGACCGAGGCCGACCCGCACGACTTCGAGGAGCACCCGGAGCGCTACGACATCCCCGACTCGGTCGTCGGCTTCATGGCGGGCGAGCTCGGGGACCTCCCCGGCGGCTGGCCCGAGCCGTTCCGGACGAAGGTGCTGGCAGGGCGCACGGTGCGCGTGGGCGTGACCGACATCGCCGACGAGGACCGGGCCGCGCTCGCCGGGGACCCGGGCACGCGGCGCTCGACGCTGAACCGGCTGCTGTTCCCGGGCCCGACCAAGCAGTTCGGCGAGCTGCGCGACCTGTTCGGCGACCTGTCGGTGGTGGACACGGCCGACTACCTGTACGGGCTGCGGCCCGGGGTGGAGCACACCGTCGCCATCCAGCGGGGCGTGGAGCTGTTCATCGGCCTCGAGGCGATCGGCGAGGCCGACGAGAAGGGCATCCGCACCGTGATGACGACGTTGAACGGTCAGCTGCGCCCGGTCTACGTGCGCGACCGCGGCATCGCCGTGACCGTCGGATCGGCGGAGAAGGCGGACCCGAACCGTGCCGGCCACGTCGCGGCGCCGTTCGCGGGCGTCGTGACGGTCAAGGTGCAGCAGGGCGCGACGGTCGTCGCCGGTGACACGATCGCGACCATCGAGGCGATGAAGATGGAGGCGTCGATCACGACGCCCGTGGCCGGCACGGTCGCGCGCACGGCGGTCTCCGGCACCGCGCAGGTCGAGGCCCAGGACCTCCTCGTCGTCGTCGAGTAGCGCGCCACGGGGCCCTTCGGGTGCACACTGGAGTGAGCGCGACCCACGCGCTCGCCCCCGAAACCCTCGGGACACGCCCCCAGTTCGGGTCCACGGCCGCCGCGCCGTGCCGCTTCCGGGGGTGCCAGAAGTCTCAAGTTACAGTCGAAGCATCGACCTGCTCGAGGAAGTGGAAGCCGTGGCCAACAAGCGCACGAAGCCGGACGCCGCCGGTGGTCTGCTGGACGGCACCCGCATGGACGACGACGCCGGTTTCAGCGCCGGCCCCGTGCAGGTGGCGCTCGTGACCCGCGCCGCGGGCACCGACCTGTCGGCCTTCGCCCGCTTCCCGCAGCCGCACCCGTCCATCGAGATCGACCTGCCACCGCTGCCGAAGTCCGAGATCCCGGAGGACGAGGCGGCCGTCGCCATCGACGACGTGGCCGTCGATCCCGGTTCGCTCGCCGCGGCGACCTCGAGCGTCGAGATCCTGCCGGGCGACACCGGCGACCTGCCCACCGTCGGGGCATCGACCAGCGGTCCGACGCCTCGTTCGCACACCACCGGTTCCTTCCCGAGAGCGACCGGGCCCCTGCCGCGAGCCACCGGCTCCATGCCGGTCCCGCGCCGGACCGGCAGCGCCTACGACGCCCTGCTCGGCGCGCCCGTGCCGCCTCCCGGACCACTCGGGGGACACCGTCCCGGCGCGACGGGCGAGCTGCCTCGCCTCGACGGCGCCGGGACGGCCACCCGCCGCGAGCGCCGCACCGGGACCGCCCCGTCGACGGACGAGCCCGAGTCGGCGGCCATGCTGACGGCCGACCGTCTGATCGAGAACGGCGGCCGCGTCCGCGAGAAGCCCACCGGCGCCTGGAACAGGTTCGTGTACGCGGCGACCTTCCACAGGCTGAACCTCGGCGACTCCGCTGAGGTCCGCGTGGCCAAGGACGAGATCACCCGCATCACCAAGCAGTTCGAGGGCGGCACGCGGTTCGTCCCGGTGCTCACCCGCAAGGGAGGCGTCGGCAAGACCACCGTCACCACGCTGCTCGGGATGACGATGGCGACGCTCCGCGAGGACCGGGTGATCGCGATCGACGCGAACCCCGACCGCGGCACCCTGTCCGAGCGGGTGACGAAGCAGACGCGGGCGACCGTGCGCGACGTGGTCACCCGGGCGAACGCGATCGGCGGCTTCACCGACTTCTCGACGCTCGTGTCGCGTGACGAGACGCGGCTCGACATCCTCGCGTCGGACACC
Organism: Acidobacteriota bacterium; assembly: GCA_019352055.1. GTDB lineage: Bacteria > Actinomycetota > Actinomycetes > Actinomycetales > Microbacteriaceae > Amnibacterium. Next base: position 13,088 of record JABBOB010000040.1, on the reverse strand, counting down.
GATCCGCTGCTGTCCGAGGCCTTCGACGAGAACGACTACAACGTCGTCGCGGACCTCGCGGCCCGGTTCTACTCGATCGCGCTCACCGACTGCGGCACCGGCATCGTGCACTCCGTGATGCGGGCGACGCTCCAGCGTGCCGACTCCGTCGTGATCGTGTCGGGCGGCAGCGTCGACGAGGCGCGGCTCGCCTCCGAGACCCTCACCTGGCTCGAGGCGAACGGCTACGGCGACCTGGTCCGCAACGCGGTCGTGGCGATCAACACCGCGACGCACGGCACGTCCCTGGTGAAGCTCGACGAGATCGAGTCGCATTTCGCCTCCCGCGTCCGCGACATCGTGCGCATCCCGTACGACCCGCAGCTGGCGGCCGGGTCGGTCGTGGACTACAAGAACCTGAAGCAGACGACCAAGGACGCGGCGCGCACCCTCGCGGCGCTGGTCGCCGACGGTCTGCCCTCGCGCCGCGACGGGTGACCGTCCGGGACATCCGCCGCTTCGGCGACCCGATCCTGCGGAGCGTGTGCGACCCGGTCGGTGCGCCCGGGCCGGCGATCGAGGCGCTCGTCGCCGACCTGCTCGACACCGTGCAGGTGCCCGGCCGCGCCGGCGTCGCCGCGAACCAGATCGGTGTCGCCCTGCGCGCGTTCGCGTACAACGTCGATGGCCGGATCGGCTACCTGCTCGACCCCGAGCTCGTGGAGGTGCGGGGAGAGCCCGTCGCCTTCGACGAGGGGTGCCTGTCCGTCCCGGGCCTGCAGTTCCCGACCAAGCGGCACCCGTGGGCCCGGAGCGTCGGGCGGCTCCTCGACGGCTCGACCGCGGAGGTGGTCGGGGAGGGCGTGCTCGCGGAGGCGCTCCAGCACGAGCAGGACCATCTCGAGGGACGGCTGTACCTCTCGCGTCTCGAGCCGGATGTCCGCCGCGAGGCGATGGCCGAGGTCCGGAAGGCCGCCTGGCTGCTCGCGTAGCCCAGGCGGTCAGCGGGCCGTGCTGGCGTGCTCCTTCTTCGCCTCCGCGTAGAGCGCGTCGATCTCGCCCGCGCGCTTCTCGAGGATCACGTGTCGCTTGATGCTCATCTTCGGCGTCAGCTCGCCGGACTTCTCGGTGAAGTCGTCGGCGAGGACCCGGAAGGCGCGCACGCCCTCCGCGCGGGACACGTGGGTGTTCGCGGCGTCGATCGCCTTCTGGATCTCCGCGCGCACCGCCGGCAGCTTCGCCGCCTCCGCGACGGAAAGGCCCCCCTCCTCGCCCTTGTTCTTCAACCAGGCGGGCAGCATCTCGGCGTCGAGCGTGATCAGTGCGGCGATGAACGGCCGCTGGTCGCCGACCACGACGACCTGGCTGACGATCGGGTCGGCGCGGATCGGGTCCTCGAGCTCCGCGGGTGAGACGTTCTTGCCGCCGGCGGTGACGATGATCTCCTTCTTCCGGCCGGTGATCATGAGGTGGCCGTCGTCGTCGATCGAGCCGATGTCGCCGGTGCGGAACCAGCCGTCGTCGAACGCGGCGGCCGTCGCCGTCGCGTCGTCGTGGTAGCCCGGGAAGACGCCGATGCCGCGCAGCTCGATCTCGCCGCCGTCGGCGATGCGCACCGCCGAGCCGGGGAGGGGGACCCCGACGGTCCCGATCTTCGCGTCTCGCGGGCGGTTGACCGTGATCGGCGCGGTCGTCTCCGTGAGGCCGTAGCCCTCGAGGATCGTGACGCCGATCGCGCGGTAGAAGTGGTTGAGCCGCTTCCCGAGCGGTGCGGATCCGGAGACCGCCCAGCGGCAGTCCCCGCCGAGGACCGCACGCAGCCGACGGAACACGAGCGCGTCCGCCACGCGGTACTGCACCGCGAGCGGCAGCGGTACCCGACCGGCGGTCCTCGCCTCCGACCATCGCACGCCCACGTCGGCCGCCCAGCGGAACGCGGCGCCGCGCCCGCCCGACTCGGCGGTCTGCTCGGCGGAGTTGTAGACCTTCTCGAACACCCGCGGGACCGCCAGGAGGAACGTCGGCTTGAACGATCCGAGCGCGGGCACCAGCCGCGACGTGTCGCCCTGGTGGCCCACCCGCACCCCGGCGGAGACGGACAGCACGGAGATGAAGCGCGCGAACACGTGGGCCAGGGTGACGAACAGCAGCGTCGCCGCACGGTCGTTGACGATCTCGGGGATCTCGAGCGTCGTGTTCCGGGTCAGCTCCACGAAGTTGCCGTGCGTGAGCACGCATCCCTTGGGCTTCCCGGTGGTGCCGGCCGTGTAGATGATCGTCGCGATGTCGGACTCGACGGCGAGCCGCCTGCGGCGCTCGACCTCCTCGTCCGGGACGCCGCGACCGGCCTCGACGAGCTTGTCGAGCGCGTCGAGGTGGAGCTGCCAGACGTGCTGCACCTTCGGCAGGTCGGGCCACACCTCGTCCACGCGGGAGTAGTGCTCCGCCGTCTCGACGACGATCGCGCTCGCGCCCGAGTCCTCGAGGATGTGCTTCACCTGGTGGGGGGAGCTCGTCTCGTAGACGGGCACGACGAACGCGCCGGCGTACCAGGCGGCGAAGTCGACGAGCGACCACTCGTACCGGGTCGAGGACAGCAGCCCGATCCGGTCGCCGGGCTCGATACCGGACGCGATCAGGCCCTTCGCGATCGCGACGACCTGGTCGCGGAACGCCCGGGCGGTGATCGGCCGCCAGAGGGCGCCCTCCGGGACCTGGAACAGGACCAGGTCCGGCGTGCGGTCGGCCCGCTGCGCGAGGAGGTCCGCCACGTTCAGGTTCGGGTCGGCCTCCGTCAGGACGCGCATCTCGGTCTGCTGCACTCGAAGCTCCTTCGCCAGGGTCCGTCGATGGTATCCGGCGCCCGGACGGGAGGCGCAGCGGCGGGCGGCCCCGCGGTTCTAGGCTCTGCTGCCGTGCACGCGATCGGCATCGACATCGGTGGGACCAAGATCGCCGGCGGGCTCGTGGACGAGCTCGGCGGCATCAGCCGGTTCGAGCGCGTGCCGACGGACGCGAGCGACTCCGACGCGATCGAGCGGGCGATCGTCGCGATGATCGAGGACCTCGCCGGCGGCGAACGGCTGCCGGTCGGCGTCGCGGCGCCCGGGTTCATCGACGCGAGTCAGAGCACCGTGTACTACACGCCGAACATCCCGTGGCGGAACCACCCGCTGCGCGAGCGGCTGGAGGAGCGGCTGCACCTGCCCGTCGTCGTCGACAACGACGCGAACGCAGCCGGCTGGGCGGAGTTCCGGTTCGGTGCGGGGCGTCTGGTCTCGGACATGGTCATGCTCACCTCCGGCACCGGCGTGGGCGGCGCCGTGATCGCGGGCGACCGGCTGCTGCGTGGCGGGTTCGGCGCCGCGGGCGAGCTCGGGCACCTGCGCATCGTGCCCGACGGCATCCCGTGCGGCTGCGGCGCCCGCGGCTGCATCGAGCAGTACGGCTCCGGCAGGGCGCTGCAGCGCATGGCCGGCGCGATCGCCGACGCGGGAGGGATCGGCACCGCCCTCGCCGCCGAGCGGGAGCGGGCCGGCGGGGTGCTCGAGGGCGCCGCGATCGGGCGGCTGGTGCAGGAGGGGGATCCGGGCGCCCTCGCGGCGCTCAGCGAGCTCGGCTCGTGGCTGGGGCAGGCGTGCGCGAGCCTCGGCGTGGTGCTCGACCCGCAGCTCTTCGTGATCGGCGGCGGGGTCGCCGACGCAGGAGACCGGCTGCTGGACCCGGTCCGGCAGGCCTTCGTCGACCACCTCCCCGCCCGAGGCTTCCACCCCGAGCCCGTGTTCGCCGTCGCGGAGCTCGGGAACGAGGCCGGCGTCGTCGGCGCCGCGGACCTCGCCCGGCTGCATGAGGACCCGGACTTCCTCGCCTTCGCTCCCCGCGGCTGAGCGGATCGACGCCGCCAGGACCCGGTGCGCCCGACCCGCTAGCCTGGTCGCCACCTGCGCCCGAGGACGGAAGGGGACCTGCGGATGCTCTACTGGCTCATCAAGAACCTCTTCCTCGCGCCCTATCTGAACGCGACCTTCCGGCCGTGGGTGTCCGGCATCGAGAACGTGCCCGCCACGGGTGCCGTGATCCTGGCGTCGAACCACGTGTCCGTGGTCGACTCCCTGTTCCTCCCGCTGATGCTGAGGCGCAAGGTCACCTTCCTCGCGAAGAGCGACTACTTCACCGGCAAGGGCCTCAAGGGCTTCGCGATCCGGTCCTTCATGAACGGGGTCGGCCAGCTGTCGATCGACCGCTCAGGCGGCAAGGCCAGCGAGGCGTCCCTCAACACGGGGGTGCAGGTGCTGCGGCGCGGCGACGTGCTCGGGATCTACCCCGAGGGCACGCGCAGCCCCACCGGCAAGCTCTACCGCGGCCGCACGGGTGTCGCCCGGATGATCCTCGAGGGCAAGGCCCCGGTCGTGCCCGTCGCGATGTTCGACACCGACAAGGCGATGCCGATCGGCTCGAAGATCCCGAAGGTGCGCCGGGTCGGCATCGTGATCGGCGAGCCGCTCGACTTCAGCCGGTTCGAGGGGATGGAGGGCGACCGCTTCGTCCTCCGCTCCATCACCGACGAGATCATGGTGGAGATCGCGAAGCTCTCCGGCCAGGAGTACGTGGACGTCTACGCGAGCACCCTGCGGCGCCCCGCTGCCGCTCGGACCGCGTGAAGAAGGATCAGCCGGTGCTGCAGTCGTCGTTCGAGGATCCCGTCGTGCCCGCGTCACCCGAGGTCGTGGCCGGTCTCGACCACTGGCGCACGCTCGAGGTGCTGCAGCAGCCGACGTGGGACGACCCCGCCGAGGCCGAGGCGGCGGTCGCCGAGGTGCGCTCGATGCCGCCGCTGGTGTTCGCCGGCGAGATCGACCAGTTGCGCACCCGCCTCGCGGCGGCGGCCGCCGGGCACGCGTTCGTGCTGCAGGGAGGCGACTGCGCCGAGACGTTCGAGGCAGCGACCGCCGACCGCATCCGCGCCCGCGTGAAGACGATCCTGCAGATGGCCGTCGTGCTCACCTACGGCGCCTCGATGCCGGTCGTGAAGATGGGCCGGATGGCCGGCCAGTTCGCGAAGCCCCGCTCGAGCGACACCGAGACCCGCGGGGGGACCACCCTGCCGGCGTACCGCGGCGACATCGTCAACGGCTACGACTTCACCCCGGAGTCGCGCCGCCACGACCCGGCCCGCCTCGTCCGCGGGTACCACACCGCCGCGTCCACGCTGAACCTCGTCCGCGCGTTCACGCAGGGCGGCTTCGCGGACCTCCGCGAGGTGCACAGCTGGAACCGCGGCTTCGCCGCCAACCCGGCGAACCAGCGGTACGAGGGTCTCGCGCGCGAGATCGACCTCGCGGTGCGCTTCATGGAGGCCGCCGGCGCCGACTTCGACGAGCTGAAGCGCGTCGAGTTCTACACCGCCCACGAGGGGCTGCTGCTCGAGTACGAGCGAGCCCTCACCCGCATCGACTCCCGCAACGGCACCCCCGTCGACACGTCGGGGCACTTCGTCTGGATCGGCGAGCGCACCCGGCAGCTCGACGGCGCCCACGTCGACTTCTTCCGCCGGATCCGCAACCCGATCGGCGTGAAGGTCGGCCCGAGCATGACGGCCGACGAGCTCGAGCGGCTCGTCGACCTGCTCGACCCCGACCGCGAGCCGGGCCGCCTGACCCTGATCACCCGCATGGGTGCGTCGAGGATCCGGGAGGCGCTCCCGCCGCTGCTGGAGGCGGCGAAGAGGTTCGCGGCGACGCCGCTGTGGATCACGGACCCGATGCACGGCAACGGGATCACGACGCCGACGGGCTACAAGACCCGGCGCTTCGACGACGTCGTCGAGGAGGTGCTCGGGTTCTTCGAGGCGCACCGCGGCGCCGGCACCCACCCGGGCGGCATGAACGTGGAGCTCACCGGCGACGACGTCACCGAGTGCCTCGGCGGCTCGGAGCACATCGACGAGGCGACGCTGGCGACCCGCTACGAGTCGCTCTGCGATCCCCGGCTGAACCACATGCAGTCGCTCGAGCTCGCGTTCCTGGTCGCCGAGGAACTGGCGAAGTACTCCGAGCGCTGAGCGCACGAGCGGGTCGGTCGCGGGGCTCGCACGCTCGCGGGGGACCCTACGGCACCGCGGGCGGGGTCGCGGAGACCGTCGGGGTGGCCGGACCGCTCGAGACGGCGAGCCGAACGGCGGTGCCGGCGTCGAGGCTCGTGCCGGGGTCGATCGTCGTGCCGCTCTCGTCGACGATCCTGAGCACGCTGCCCGCGGCCCTGGACGACGCCCGCTGCACCGAGCCGGCGACGGTCAGCCGCGCTCGCGTCAGTGCGGCGGTCGCGGCGGCGACCGTCAGGCCCTTGACCGAGGGGGCGGTCGCGGGCTGCGGCCCCTTCGACAGGACGAGCGAGACCGCGGCGCCGGGCGCCAGCAGCGTCCCCTCCCTCGGCGACGTCGCGGTGACGAGCCCGTCCGCGGCCGTGCTCCAGGCGAGGATCGCGGGCCCGTTGCGGAACCCGTCCGCGTTCAGCATCGCGAGGGCCCGGTCCTGGCTCATCCCGGCCACGCTCGGGAGGGCGGAGGTGGAGCCGGGGCCGCCGCCGTAGTACCAGCCGGTGCCAGCGGCGAGGCCGCCCGCGACGAGCACGGCCGCGAACGCCCACGCTCCGCGACGGTGCGCGCGGGCCGTGGCTGCACGAAGCCGGTCGACGGCGTCGGCGGGCTGCCCGCGGCGAGGCGCGGCGGGGGCGAGGTCCGCGGTGGCGAGCACGCGCGTGGCGGTCGCGGCGGGCAGCACCGTGGTGCGCTGCGCCGTGCGCTTCGGGCTCGCACCGTCTTGCATGAGGTGCTGCGTCTCGAAGAGCTGGTCGAGCATCGCGCGCGCGTCGCGGGGACGGTCGTCCGGGTCCCGCGCGGTGGCCCACAGGGTGAGGTCGTCGAGCGGTTCGGGAACGCCGGCGTTCTTCAGCGACGGAGCCGGGACCGAGTCGTTCGCGTGCTGGTACGCGATCTGCACCGGCTGCTCGCCCTTGAAGGGCTGCTCGCCGGTGAGCATCTCGTACATCATGATGCCGACCGCGTAGACGTCGCTGCGGGTGTCCGCGATGCCCCGGGTGACGAGCTCGGGGGAGAGGTACGCGATCGTGCCGAGCAGCGCCTGGCCGCTCGCGGTGCTGCTGGTGGCGGCGCGGGCGAGCCCGAAGTCGCCGAGCTTGATCCGCCCGTCGTCCGCGAGCAGCACGTTCTCGGGCTTGAGGTCGCGGTGGATGATCCCCGCCTTGTGCGCGGCGACGAGCCCCGCGAGGACGGCCTCCAGGATGTCCATCGTCTGCTCCGGCGTGAGCCGGCCGTACTCGCCGAGCAGGTCGCGGAGGGTGATGCCCTGCAGGTACTCCATCACCAGGTAGGCGGTGCCGAGGTCCTGTCCCTGGTCGAAGACGTTCACGACGTTGGGGTGAGCCAGGCGGGCGGCGCTGCGCGCCTCCTGGATGAACCGGTCGCGGAACGCGGCGTCGTCCGCGAGGTGCGCGTGCATCACCTTCACGGCGACGCGGCGCTCGAGCCGCAGGTCCGTGGCGAGGTAGACCGTCGCCATCCCGCCGCGCGCGATGCGGGCGCGGATCTGGTACCGGCCGTCGAGCAGCCGGCCCACCATCGGGTCGGGAGGCGCGGCGGTCACGTCGGGAAGTGTAAGGAGGGCCCCCGCGCCCCCTGGAGCACGGGCTCGGTGCGGCGGCGTTCTTCCCGTTGTGGGGGTGTCGGGGATCAGCTCCCGGCGCGCTCGAGATCGTGCAGCCAGCCCCGCGCGGCGCGCTCCCACTTGCCGTACGCGGCGGGGGAGGCGTTCCGCTGCACGGCGTGCGCCGCCTCGCCGACGCTCATGAACTCCCATCCGCCGACGTCGAGCAGCCCGGTGGCCGGTGCGACGACGCCGCTGCCCGCGCCGCCGAAGAACGCCACTGCGGCGAGCCGCGGGTCGAGCAGTGCGCGCTCGTCGCCCCAGCCCGCGCTGGGGCGCTGCTGGAACAGGCCGACCGCGTCCGCCTCGCCGAACTCGAGGTTGTGCAGCGAGGAGTCCTGCATCGCCGCGGCCAACGCGATCACGATGCCGTCCTCGGGCACCCCGGCCTGCCGGCCGGCCTCGACGACGATGCGGGCGTTGTCGAGCATCTCGCCGGTGAGACGGACCGCGCCCGACCCGGTGCGGCGCAGGTTCGGCACGGGGATGACGAGCTGCTGGCCGGCGCGGATCGCGCTGCCCCGGGAGAGCCCGTTCGCGAGGAGGACCGCGGCGGTCGCGACGCCGTGCCGCTGGGCGATCGAGGAGATCGTCTCGTCCTCGCCGACCCGGTGCCGATGCAGCTCGTCGGCGACGGCGCCGGTCGGCTGCCGCGCCGGCGCGGTCTTGACGAGCACGATCTGGCCGGTCTCGAGGTGGCTGCGCCAGCCGAGCCCGTTCAGGGCGAGCACGCTCGCGGTGGAGACGCCGTGGCGGGCGGCGATGTCGAAGACCGTCTCGCCGTCGGCGACCAGGACCTCGAGGGCGCCTTCGCGGGCGCGGCGCATGATCGGCTGGGCGTCCGGAGCGGGGCGTGACGACCGGCGGCCCTCACGGTCGCCGTCAGGTGCCGCGGCGACCGTGCGGGCCAGCGAGCCCACCAGCCGTCCCGCTGCACCGAGCCGCGACCGCAGTGCTCCCTGATCGCCCGCGTGCCGTCCCCCGTCGACGCGCGCCTGCCGCTCCTGCTCCGACAGTGTGGAACTCATGGTTCGTCCTGTTCTCGCCCATCCCCCGAGGGGCGTGCTCGCACAGTCGCAAACGAACGCGCTCGAGTCAACGGACGCGGCCGGTTCGCCGGCTTCAGCGGGCCGAAACCTCACCCCCAGTTCGAGCCCTGGCATCCTTGCTGCTGTGAGCACCGCAGACGAACGGATCTGGCTGACCGTTCCGGACCTCGTCGACCGCCTGTCCCTGACCCCGAGCCGGGTCCGGCGCCTGATCGAGGACAGGGCCCTGCTGGCGATCCGCCGCGACGGCGTGCTGTCGGTGCCGGAGGTGTTCCTCGGCGACGACGGGCCGCTGCCCGAGCTGCGGGGCACGGCGATCCTGCTGGCCGACAGCGGGTACACGGACGACGAGGCCATGCGGTGGTTGCTGGAGGAGGACGACAGCCTCGCGGCCGCTCCGATCGACGCCCTCCGCGCCGGCCGGAAGGCCGAGGTGCGCCGGGTGGCGCAGGCCCTCGCCTTCTAGCTCAGGAGGCGCGGACGCTGATCGACTCAGCGAGTCGCGTCAGCGCGTCGCGGGAGTCGGCGGTCAGCGGGGCGCCCTCGATCGCGTCCAGGGCGTTCTCGACGTTCGCCGAGATCATCGCCTCGACCTCCTCGATCGCGCCTGACGCCCGGATCGTCTCCTGCAGCATCAGGATCTGCTCGCCGGTGAGGTCGGGGTCGCCCAGCAGCTCGTCGACCGTGCGCCGCGCCGAGGGCGTCAGGGCGCGGCGGGCGAGCGCGACCAGCACGGTGCGCTTGCCCTCCACCAGGTCGTCGCCCGTCGGCTTGCCGGTCAGCTCGCTGTCCCCGTAGACGCCGAGCAGGTCGTCCCTCAGCTGGAAGGCGATGCCGAGCGGCAGACCGAACTCGCGCAGCGCCGCCATCTGGGCGAGGGAGGCGCCACCGAGCGAGGCGCCGATGGCGAGCGGCGCCTCGATCGAGTACTTCGCCGACTTGTAGGTGATCACGGTGAGCGCGCTGTCCACCTCGCGGCCCTCTCGCACGTGCGGCCAGGAGGCCTCGGCGACGATGTCGAGGTACTGGCCGGCGGTCACGTCGGTGCGCATCCGATTGAACTCCGCGCGAGCGGCCCGGGCGTTCTGCCGGTCGGACAGCTTGTCGATCGACTCGGCGAACAGCTCGTCGCTCCAGACCAGCAGGAGGTCGCCGAGCAGGATGCCGGCCGAGTCGCCGAAGCGCACGGCGTCGCCGAGGAAGCCGCGCTGGCGGTGCTCCCGCTCGAACCGGCGGTGGGCCGCGGGTGCGCCGCGGCGGGTGTCGGAGGCGTCGATCAGGTCGTCGTGGACGAGGGCTGCGGCGTGGAAGAGCTCGAGCGCGGCCGCGACGCCGATGACCGCGGGCAGGTCGCTGCGGCGCCCGTCCCCGAACAGGTCGCTCGGATCGTCGGTGCCCTGCACCGACTGCCAGCCCCAGTACGCGAACCGGGCCCGGAAGCGCTTCCCGAATCTCAGAAAGTCCCTCGAAATATCGCTCATCGGCGCGGTGTCGTCCGAGATCGCGGCGAGAATCGGGGAGCGGTCGTCGAGGAACTCGTCGATCCGGGTCTGCACCAGGTCGACGAGTCGGCCACCGGTGCTCATATCTCCTAGCCTAGCCAGGAGCCCGCCTTGTACACTGTCGCCGCGCAAGGCCGCGCGGCCACTTCCACCCTGGGAGATGAGGGATCCGGATGCCACTTTCGGAGCAGGAGCAGCGCCTTCTCGACGAGATGGAGCGCAGCCTCTACCACGGCGATGCGGACTTCGTCGCGTCGGTCGGTCGCGTGCGCGGTCGCGTCAGCTACGCCGCGGTCGTCGGCGGGATCCTGCTCGCGGTCGCCGGCATGGGTGTGCTCGTGCTCGGCGTGGTCCTGCACAACTGGTTCATCGGCGCGCTGGGTTTCGCGATGATGTTCGGCGGGGTCCTCGTCGCCGTCGGTGTGCGCACCCGCCGGCTCTCCGCCGGCTTCCCCACCGCCGGCTCGCGTCCCGGCTTCATGGATCGACTCGCGCAGCGCTGGGAGCGCCGTCGCCGGTCCTGATCTCCCGACCTCCCCCGAACGCCCCGTGGCCCCGGCCGCGGGGCGTTTCGTCGTTCCGGGGGGAGTGATGTCGGGAGCGCACCCGCTTCCACCTGCGTGGGGGAGCAAAGTGGAGTAAAGTGGGGGATGCCAGCGTCGCTGGTCCCAGTGATCGGTGAGAGGTCGGTGCCGTGTTCCTCGGTACCTACTCGCCCCGACTCGACGAGAAGGGGCGGATCATCCTTCCTGCCAAGTTCGCGGAGGACCTCGCCGACGGCGTGGTCATCACCCGCGGGCAGGATCGGTGCCTCTACGTCTTCTCGACGGCGGAGTTCGCCCGGACCCACGACCGCATGCGTCAGGTTCCGGTCACGAGCCGCGAGGGCCGGAACTACCTCCGGGTGTTCCTCTCCGGCGCGCACGACGAGACCCCGGACAAGCAGCGCCGGGTGACGATCCCGCCCATCCTCCGCGCCTATGCGGGTCTCGAGCGCGAGCTCGCGGTCCTGGGCGTCGGGGACCGGGTCGAGATCTGGGACGCCGGGGCCTGGGAGCGCCACCTGGCGGAGACCGAGGACGCGTTCGCGTCGGTCGAAGGGGAGGTGGTCCCCGGGATCCTCTGACCGTGCCTCCCGAGTCCCAGCCGTGACGGGATCCCTGACACACTTCCCCGGTGCCAGGTCGCCCGTCTCCCCGCCCCTGTCACACTTCCCCGGTGACAGGTTCGGATCACGGATGGGTATCGGGATGAACGGCGACGAGCACCCCGGGGTCCGCCCCTCCACTCCGCTCCACGTCCCGGTCCTGCTGGAGACGACGCTGGAGCTGCTCGCCCCGGCGCTCGACCGCGAAGGGCCGTCGACCGTCGTCGACGCGACCCTGGGGCTCGGCGGCCATGCGGAGGCGGTCCTCGCGCGCTTCCCGCGCACCACCCTGGTCGGCATCGACCGAGACCCCACCGCGCTGCGCCTCGCCGGCGACCGCCTGGCCGGCTTCGGGGAGCGGTTCCGGCCCGCGCACGCCGTGTACGACGCCATCCCGGAGGTGCTCGACCGGCTCGGGCACGCGGCGGTCGACGGCGTCCTGTTCGACCTCGGCGTCTCGTCGATGCAGCTCGACCGCGACGACCGCGGATTCAGCTACTCGCGGGACGTGCCGCTCGACATGCGGATGGACCCGGGGGAGTCGCGCACCGCGGCCTCGATCATCGCCGAGTACCCGGCTCGTGACCTGTCGCGGATCTTCCGGATCTACGGCGAGGAGCGACTCGCCGACCGGTACGCGCGGGCGATCGCACAGGCGCGCGAGGCCACCCCAATCCGGGGCTCGGCCGAGCTCGTCGCCGTCCTCGAGGCCGCGACGCCCGCTGCGCTGAAAGGCCGCGGCCACGTGGGCAAACGCGTGTTCCAGGCGTTGCGCATCGAGGTGAACCGGGAGCTCGAGGTGCTCGAGCGCGCCGTCCCGCGGGCGCTCGACCGGATATCCACAGGTGGCCGGATCGTGGTGCTGTCCTACCATTCGTTGGAGGACCGGATCGTCAAACGGGCGCTCGCCGCCCGGACCGTCTCGACCGCCCCGCGAGGGCTCCCGGTCGAGACCGACGAGACGGCACCGACCTTCCGGATGCTGACGCGGGGCGCACCCAAGGCAGCCGACGGCGAGGTGGAACGGAACCCGAGGGCCGCATCCGTGCGGCTCCGGGCGGCGGAGCGGATCCGGGGGGATCACCGCACCGCCTGACACGGATGTCGCACAGTTGGGGGACTGTCCATGAGCACCGCGTACGCATTCGACCCTGTCCGCCGGCCGCTGCCGGCCCGTCCGGTCGAGACCGCTCCTGTGGTCTCGACCCCGCCTGCGGCATCGCCGCGGGTCTCGCCGCTCTCGCGCCCGCGGGTGCTCGCCGCGTCCGCCGTCCTCGCCGGCACGGCCTGCGTGGTCGCGGCCCAGCTGCTGCTCTCGATCGGCACGGCGAACGGGGCGTACCGGCTCGCGGAGCTGCAGCAGCGCTCCGACCTCCTCGCCCACCAGCAGCAGGTGCAGGCCGAGACGCTGCAGTCCCTCGCCGCACCGCAGCGACTCGCCGCTCGAGCCGCAGCGCTCGGCATGGTGCCGGACGACTCGCCCGCCTACCTGGACGCGCGGACCGGCCGGGTCCTCGGCAGCACGGCCGCGAGCTCCGGCTCCCCGCAGCGCCCCGGCGGCATCGTCGGCTGACCACGAACCCCGCCGGTGCGCCGCGCCTCCGCGCCTCCGCGCGGATCCTCGCCTAGGTTCTCCGAGCCGGGGACCCTCCCGGGGCAGGGGGAGCGGATGCGCGGGCACCGACGACGG
>JABBOB010000105.1 GCA_019352055.1 Acidobacteriota bacterium | reverse complement strand
TCAGGCGCCCAGTTGGTCCTATTGTGCCTTGAGGAACCCCATCGGGCGAATCGTCTCACCCGTTCCGGTGCTCATCCGCACCGCGCGGGTGCCGATAGTCACTGCGGGGGCATCGCCCGGACATGCGCCGCGCCCGCCCCTCGACATGAGTTCGCGAGGAGGCGATACCGGTGGCGGGCCCCACGATCGGCGTGCTGACGCCCTGGTCGGGCGGGTTCTTCTACGGGCAGATCATCGCCGGGGTCACTGCCGAGGTTGCCTCCGCCGGCGGCAAGGTCGTCGTGATCCAAAGCGTCGAGCCGAGCCGCGAGCCGGACGACGTGCTCCCGGTCCCGGACATCAGCGCACCGAGCGCCTGGAACGAGATCGACGGCGCGATCTCGGTGACCTCGGCCGGTGAGGCGCACCTCCGTGCGCTGCGAGATCGGGTTCGTCGGCAACCTGCTCAGGTCCGACACCCGCGCGCGGTTCGCCTCGTACCAGGCCACGCTCCGCGCGCACGACATCGAGCCGGACCCGACGCTGTCGTTCGCGGCCCCGAACGACGTCGCCTGGGGCGGCCGTGTCGCGGCCGAGCAGATCCTGGACGGGCACCCCGACATGACCGCCGTCTTCGTCGCGACCGACCACAACGCGATCGGTCTCCTCGAGCGCCTCGCCGAGGCCGGAATCGCGGTCCCGTCCGACCTCGCCGTCGTCGGCTTCGACGATGCGGACCGGTCGTCGTTCACGAGCCCGGCACTGACCACCGTCCGACAGCCCTTCAGACTCATCGGCTCGCTCGCGGCGCGACTGGTGCTCGCGATGCTGGACGGCAGGGACGTCGCTCCCGGGCCGCACATGGTGGCGTCCTCCCTCGCGGTGCGCCACTCGTGCGGGTGCACGTCCGCCCCCGACGACCTCGGGCCGCGGGCCGGCGGAGCGTCCGAGGAGGTCGATCGGACGTTCGTCGCCGAAGCCGCCTCGATCCTGCTCCCTGCGACCGTCACCGACGCCGCGCTGGTCGACCTGCGGGCCGCCGCCCTCCGTCTCGTCGACGAGATCCGGGTCGCACTCGCGGCCGGCGGCCCCGCGCCGGGACCGGGCCTCGATGACGCGGTGACCGCGATGGTTCCCGCAGGCACCACCTCCGAGACGCTTCGTCGGCTGCTCGCGGCGATCACCTCGTTCGTGTCGCGCGCCGCGACGGGCTCGGGCTCCGACGCGGCTCCGGCGGACCGCGTGAGCCAGGTGACTGCCCGCGTTGCCGCCGGGATGTGGCACGAGCACACGCGCCTGTACCTCGAGCGAGACCTCGCGCACCAGCGCGCGCGGGCGGAGCAGTACCGGATCGGCGCCGACCTCATCGATCTCCGGAACGACGACCCGCTCACGCTCTCATGGCTCGCGGAGACCCACGTCGACGTCGGTTGCCTCGCGCTGTGGACCGACCAGGCCCACGGTCGCGTCCACCTCGAGTCCGTGCACGACCTGCGCGGCGCCCTCGGCGACGTCGTCGGCACGGACTGCGCGGTCGAGGACTTTCCGCCGCGAGCTCTCATCCAGGCAGCCCGGCCCGAGCAGGACGAGGTCGTCTTCGTCGTCCCGGTGCAGACGCACGGGAACTCGCGGGGGCTGCTCGCCGTGGTGGGCCCGCTCGACATGATCGCGATGAGCGCGCACGAGGCGTACGGGTACTGGGCCTCGCTGCTGACCGTGGCGCTCGAGCAGCGCGACCTGCTGGAGTCGGTGCAGCGGAGTGAGCAGCGTCTCGCCCTCGCGATCGATGCCACCGCCGAGAGCCTCTGGGACTGGGATCTCACGGCCGACACGATGTTCTTCTCTCCGCGCGCCCGGGTGACGCTCGGGATCGACGACCCGGACGAGCAGCGGCCCGACGCGTGGTGGGCGGCGGTCCACCCCGACGACCTCCTCCCGCTCAAGATGATGCTTGCCGGGGGCCAGGGCGAGGGCCGCGAGATCATCGAGCACGAGCACCGGCTGCGTGCTCCCGACGGCAGCTACCGCTGGACGCTGTGCCGGGCGCGTCCGGCCGGGCCGGCCGGCGTCCCCGCCACACGCATCGTGGGGTCGCTCGCCGACATCCACCCGCGCAAGGAGCTCGAGGCGCAGCTTCGGGAGAGCGCGACGCACGACACCGTGACCGGACTCCCGAACCGGCGCCTGTTCCTGGACAGGCTGCGGGTCGCGGTCGCGCAGTCCCGACGCTCCGGCACCCCCTTCGCGGTGCTGTTCCTCGACCTCGACGGCTTCAAGGTGGTCAACGACTCTCTCGGTCACGAGATCGGCGATCGCCTGCTGGTCGAGGTGGGGCGCCGCCTCGAGTCCCAGCTGCGCGACGTCGACACGGCCGCGCGGTTCGGCGGGGACGAGTTCGCCGTCCTGCTCAACGACATCGAGCCCGGCGACATCCTGCCGGCCGGGAACCGTCTGCTCGAGGCCCTGCACGTACCGGCGCGCATCGACGGCCACGAGCTCACCCTCGGCGCGAGCATGGGGATCGCGACGAGCGCGGTGACGTACAAGAGTGCGGAGGACGTGCTGCGCGACGCGGACACCGCGATGTACGCGGCGAAGGCGACCGACCGCGGCAGCCTCGAGTTCTTCGACGTCGCGATGCACGCGCGGGCGAGGTCCCGGCTCGCGATGCACCAGGAGCTGCGCAGCGCCCTGGAGGAGGGCGAGTTCGCGGTCCACTACCAGCCGATCGTCGACCTGCTCACGGGCGACGTGACGGGGTTCGAGGCTCTGGTCCGGTGGCAGCACCCCGAGCGCGGTCTGGTCCTGCCGGTCGAGTTCCTTCCGGTGATGGAGTAGACCGGGCTGATCGTGCGACTCGGGCACTGGACGATCCGCCAGGTGTGCCGCCAGATCGCCGAGTGGCGAGACGCCTACGCGCGCGAGGTCCCCGTCAGCATCAACGTCTCGGATCGCGAGTTCTGGCATGCGGGGCTGCTCCCTCACATCCGGGCGATGCTCGCCGAGTTCGACGTGCCCGCCGACCTCCTCACGCTCGAGATCACCGAGACCGTGATCATGCACCGGCCCGAGCTCGCCGAGCGCCTGCTCGGCGACATGCGCAGGGCCGGGCTGCGGCTGCACGTCGATGCCTTCGGCACCGGTCACTCGTCGCTCCAGACGCTGCACCGGTACCCGGTCGAGGCGCTCAAGATCGACCGTTCGTTCGTCGGTGCGCTGACCACCAGCGCCCAGGGCCGCGAGATCGTCGACGTCATCGTCGCGCTCGGCCGGGCGCTGGGACTCGAGGTCGTCGCGGAGGGCGTCGAGACCCTCGAGCAGCTCGCCCTTCTCCGCGAGCTCGGGTGCTCGAGCGTCCAGGGCGTGTACCTCAGCGATGCGGTCACGGGACTCGAGGCCGGACGGATCCTCGGGCAACAGCTGCTCGCCGCCGAGGAGGCGTGACGGTCAGCCGAGCAGTCGGTTGCGCCGCTGCAGACCCTGCTGCTGCAGCACGAACCGGAACAGCTCCTCGGCCGACTGCTCGTGCTGGTCGACGAACCGGCACCCGTAACGGTACCCCGTCAGAGACACCTCGGCACGCAGCACCTCGGCGGTGAGTGCGAGCGGCACCCGCGTGTGCTCGAACACGAAGGAGAACCGCCGACCGACGGTCAGCCGTGCCCTCGACCTCACCTGGACGCCGTGCGCGCTGACGTCGAGCACCGTGAACGTCAGCGGCCCTCCCGACGGCGCTCCCTCGGCCGCGCCGGAGGTGTCCGCGGCCGGGGCGAAGCCCGGCTGGGGCTCGAGAGTCCCCGAGCACGCCAGGTCGATCCGCACGCGCGCGACGCGACGCTTCTGCACCGCCTGCACCATCTCGACGTCGATCAGGTCGAGACCCCGCGCCCGCACCCGACCGACCTGCGCCCAGTAGTGGCACTCGCCACGGATCTCGTCGAGCACGAGAAGGGACACCTCGTCACCGGGGTCGGCCCCACCGCGGAGGACGTCCTCGGACTCGACCTGCATCACGCCGTCCTGGAACGCGCGCACGTAGCCGTCGATGAGCACCTGGCTGCCGCTGAAGACCACGCACCGGTCGAGCTCGTGCACTCCGCCCCCTTCGCTCGCGCGGCGCACCCCTCGCGCCGCGCACCCGACGTCCTGCCTGGCCAGTCTCCATCGGTCTCCATCGGTCCCCTTCGGTGACGGTACCGGTCGGGGGCGGCTGCCGAGGCGCTCGAGGCGGGTGAACGTCCGGATCGTCCGACCCGGGACGTCACAAGGCATCGGTCGACGTCGATGGATCTGCCAGACTGGCGCCATGGCTTCCTCCGACCAGGTCGCGACGGGACTCCCCGTCTGCGGCCCCCCCGTCGGCGCAGG
>JABBOB010000104.1 GCA_019352055.1 Acidobacteriota bacterium | reverse complement strand
AGGTTCTCCGCCTCCTGCACGCAGACGTTCTTCACGTACTGCTGGGTGATCGTCGACGCGCCCTGGAGATGGTGGCCGAGCGCATCGCCGATGGCGGCGCGGACCATGCCGAGCGGGTCGACCGCCCCGTGCTGCCAGTAGCGGACGTCCTCGCCGGCGACGGTCGCGTTCTTCACCACGTCCGAGAGCTGGGACCAAGTGATCACGTCGCGGTTCTGCGCGTAGAAGGACGCGATCTGGACGTCCTTGCTCCCGTCCTTCGCGTAGATGCGGGTCTTCTGGTCCAGGGGCTTGATGGCCAGGTCGCTCGGAAGGCGCTGGAAGAGGCCGATCCCGCTGCTCGCGGCCGAGCCGGTGAGCGCGACCGCCGGCGTCACCGACACGGCGATGAGCACCCCCGCGATCACCGCGATGGCGAGCATGCCCAGCAGGGCCGAGAACCGGGAACCCGGCTGAGGTCGGGCATCAGGGTGGCGCACTGGAGCCAGTTCACCCTATCGACGTGGTCTGCGCATGAACGCCTGGGCGACCGCGGACGCCGGGCCGCTCGACGCGGCACTCCCCCGGTCAGCCTCCGTCGACACCGGCCGCGTCCGTGGACCGGGTCCGGGCCGCGAACCGCCGCCGGACGAGCCGCCGCACCACCGTCGCTCCAGCGACCGCGAGCAGGACGGGCAGCACCACCTGCGCATCGCTGCCGGTGAACTCGATGAGGAGCACCGCTGCGGTCAGCGGCGCCTCCATCGCCGCCGCCAGGAACGCGGCCGCCCCCATCACCGCCCCTGCCGCGACGCTCACGCCCGGGAGGAGGTGGACGACCGGGAGCGCGGCTGCTGCTCCCAGGGCGGCTCCGATCGAGACGGAGGGGGTGAGCGTGCCGCCGTCCGCCCCGCTGAAGATCGTCGCGGCCGTCGCGAGCGCCTTGAGCACGGCGAGCAGGAGCAGCAGCTCGAGGGGCCCTGCGGAGTCGATGGAGAGCTGTGCGAGCGCCTTGCCGTTCCCCAGCACCGACGGCTGCGCGACGGCGAGCCCTCCCACGAGGAGGAACGCGACCGGCATCGCGATCAGCTGCAGCCTCGGGCGCGGGCGCCACCGCCGAGCATGGCGGGTCATCGCATCGAAGCCGGTCCCGGCGAGCCCCAGCACGGGACCCGCGATCAGTGCGAAGAGCAGCCAGCCGGGGGTCACCTCCACCCGCGGCACGGCGTAGAGCGAGGTGGCGGGCACGGCGATCCGCGCGACGACGGTCGCGATGGCGCTGGTGCCGAGCGTCGCGAGGAGCGCCTCCGGCGTGAACTCCGCCAGCAGGATCTCCAGGGCGAAGAGGGTCCCGCCGAGCGGGACGTTGTAGACCGCGGCGAGGCCGGCACCCGCACCGGCGGCGATGAGCACGCGACGCGTGCCGGGCGCGAGCCGTCCCACGCGGGCGATGCGCTCGGCCGCGAGGGCTCCGAGCAGGCGCGGGGCGAGCTCGCGCCCGATGGAGGCACCGAGCCCCACCACACCGATCTGCAGGGCGACCGTGCCCAACGTGCTCGACGCCGGCATCGGCGAGCCCTCGACCGCGTCCTCCACCGCCACCACCGGGCGCCCGAACCGGCGGAGCGCCCACCAGCCGACGCCGCCGAGCAGCCCGGCGATCCCGAGTGCCGCCACGCGGACCACGGCCGGGGCATGTTCGGCGCCGACGAGGAAGGGCCCGCTCGAATAGCCGTATGCGAGGTGCTCGACCGCCTTCAGCGCGATCGCGACGAGCGCTCCCGCCAGTCCGGCCGCGACACCCACGGCGACGATCGCGGCGAGCAGCGTCCAGATCGAACGCCTCCCGCCTGGTCGCACGTCGCCCACCCCGGGACCGCTCACGTGCGGCGCTCAGACCGAGCCGAGCGAGTCGATGAACTCGTCCGCCATCTCGAGCTGCAGGGCGAGCTTCGCCCGACGTGCTGCCGCGTCGGTGAGAAGCCCGGTCAGCGCCGCGCGCGCACGGGCGTCGGTCGGGTCGAGCCGGAGGGCGTCGACGGTCGTGAGGAGGTCCTTCATCTCCTCGATGCGGTAGCCGAGCGGCTTCATCCTCCGGATGAGGAGGAGGCGCTGCACGTCGTCCTCGGTGTAGAGCCGGAACCCGCCGTCGCTCCTGCCGGTCGGCGGGACGAGGTCGGCCTCCTCGTAGTGCCGGATCGTGCGATGGGAGAGCCCGGTGCGGTCCGCGACGCGACCGATGTGCACCGCCTCGGCTGCTGCTTCAGACACCATCGCTCCTCCGTCCAGACCCTACCCTCACGTGAGGGTAGGGTCGAAGGGCGTCGAGGCGGGATCAGTCACCATCCCCGCCACCCGGCTCCGCCACACCCTCCGTGCAGTGCCGCACCCATCCGTCCGCCGATGAGCGCAGCAGATCCGAGCGCTCGGAGAGTCCATTCTTGCCTTCTCGTCTTCCACAGCTCGTCCTCGCCGCAGCGATCGGCACCCCCGATGCTCACGACGACGCCCGTGTCGTCCACGCCCTGCGAACCCCGCGGATCCTGACCCGGGAGGTGCTGGCCGGCCTCGTCGTCGGGCTCGCGCTCATCCCGGAAGCCATCTCGTTCTCGATCGTCGCGGGCGTGTCGCCGAGCGTGGGGCTCTACTCGTCGGTGGTGATGGCGATCACCATCTCCATCGTCGGCGGACGACGGGCGATGATCAGCGCCGCGACGGGGGCGATCGCGCTCGTCGTAGCACCGGTGGCGAAGGAGCACGGCCTGGACTACCTGATCGCGACCGTGCTGCTGGCCGGGGTGCTCCAGCTGGTCCTCGGCGCCGTCGGCTTCGCCAAGCTGATGCGGTTCATCCCACGGAGCGTGATGGTCGGCTTCGTCAATGCGCTGGCGATCCTCATCTTCATCGCACAGCTGCCGCACCTCGTCGGCGTGCCGATCGTCGTGTACCCGCTCGTCGTCCTCGGCGTCGCCGCCATCGTGCTCGTCCCCCGAATCACCAAGGCCGTCCCTGCGCCACTGATCGCGGTCGCGCTGATCACCGCGATCACGCTCCTGGGCGGCATCGCGGTGCCGACCGTGGGCGACGAAGGCACCCTGCCGTCCGGTCTCCCGGCCTTCGTCCTCCCGCACGTACCACTGACGCTGCAGACGCTCGGGATCATCGGCCCCTTCGCCCTCGCCGCCGCGCTCGTCGGGCTCGTCGAATCGCTGATGACCGCCAAGCTCGTCGACGAGATCACCGAGACCGGATCGAACAAGACACGGGAGTCGATCGGCCAGGGCATCGCCCAGATCGCCTCCGGCCTCTTCGGCGGGATGGGCGGCTGCGGGATGATCGGGCAGACGATGATCAACGTCCGCGGGTCCGGCGCCAGGACCCGCATCTCGACGTTCAGCGCGGGGGTGTTCCTGCTGATCCTCATGGTCGCGCTCCACGGCCTCGTCGCCGACATCCCCATGGCGGCGCTCGTCGCGGTGATGATCATGGTCTGCGTCGGCACCTTCGACTGGCACAGCATCCGGCCGTCCACGCTGCGCCGGATGCCCGTCGGCGAGACCGTCGTCATGGTCGTCACCGTGATCGTGGTCGTGGCGACCAACGACCTGTCGATCGGCGTGGTCGTCGGCGTCGTCACGGCGATGATCGTGTTCGCCCGCCGGGTCGCACGCTTCGCCACCGTCACCCGCACCGTCGGGGACGACGGCGGGGTGCGCTACCTCGTCGACGGCGAACTGTTCTTCGCCACGAGCAACGACCTGACCCACCACTTCGACTACGCCGCGGACCCGGACCTCGTCGTGATCGACCTCACCGGATCCCATGTGTGGGACGCGTCCACGGTCGCCGCACTGGATGCGATCAGCACCCGGTACGGACGACGAGGGAAGACGGTCGAGATCGAGGGCATGAACGCCGCATCCACCCGGTTCCACGGCCGCCTGACCGGGAGCCTCGCCTCCGGCGAGTGACGCCCGGCGGCGTCAGCGCCCGACGGCCGAGGACGGTCCCGGGTCACCGCCCCGGTACCGCGACTCCGCACCGCCGGAGGGCGCCGGGATCTCGTCGAGCATCGTCCAGGCAGCGCCGCAGCCGTCGCAGTGCAGCGCCCACCGCACGACGCTCCCATGAGGACCGTCTTCCGCACGTCGCAGATCCCCTTCGATCTGCACTGCGGCGGCCGACCCGCAGCCCGGACACCCGATCACGCCCGACTCCTCCCCAGCCGCCCGGTGGCGATCGGCCCCGGGACGCTCATTGCAGAAACGCAAGTGTCGGGAGGGGGTCTGGGAACTCCCCGCGAGTCTCCCCTGCCGTACGCTCGACGCGCCTTGATGGAGGAGGGGGCCCATGGAGCACAACGTCGGCGCGGCACTGCGCGCATCTCGGGCCATGCTCGGTATCGTCGCGCGCAGCGTCGCGCCGGCACTGGACAAGGTGTCGCTGCCCCACTTCCGCGTGCTGGTGCTGCTCGAGACCGGCGGCCCCGC
>JABBOB010000039.1 GCA_019352055.1 Acidobacteriota bacterium | reverse complement strand
TAGTCGACGCGCTTGCCGAGCAGGTTCTGGCGGAACCGGCCCTGCTTGCCCTTCAGCATGTCGGACAGGCTCTTCAGCGCACGGTTGCCGGTGCCCGTGACCGGGCGGCCGCGGCGGCCGTTGTCGAACAGCGCGTCGACGGCCTCCTGCAGCATCCGCTTCTCGTTGTTCACGATGATCTCCGGCGCGCCCAGGTCGAGCAGGCGGCGGAGGCGGTTGTTGCGGTTGATGACGCGGCGGTACAGGTCGTTCAGGTCGGAGGTCGCGAAGCGGCCGCCGTCCAGCTGGACCATCGGGCGCAGCTCCGGCGGGATCACCGGCACCACGTCGAGCACCATCGCGGCCGGGGAGTTGCCGGTCGCGAGGAAGGAGCTGACGACGCGGAGGCGCTTGATCGCGCGGATCTTCTTCGCACCCTTGCCGTCGCGGATCTGCTCGTGGAGCAGGTCGCTCTCGGCCTGGAGGTCGAACGCCTCGAGGCGGCGCTTGATCGCCTCGGCGCCCATGTACGCCTCGAAGTAGGTGCCGTAGCGGTCGATCAGCTCGTTGTAGATCGCGTCCTCGGGCTTGAGGTCGCCGACCTTCAGGTTGCGGAAGTCGTCCCACACGCGCTCGAGCGTCGCCACCTGGTCGTCGAAGGAACGGCGGATCTGCGCCATCTCCTTCTCGCCCACGTCGCGCGTCCGGCGCTTCTGGTCGCTCTTCGCGCCCTCCTGCTCGAGCGCCGCCAGGTCCGTCTCCAGCCGGGCGAGACGCTCGTTGATCCGGGCGTCGCGCTGGTCGGTGAGGGCCTTCAGCTCGAGGCGCAGCTCGTTCTCGAGGTCGGGGAGGTCGTCGTGACGACCCTCCTCGTCCACCTCGATGATCATGTACGCCGCGAAGTAGATGACCTTCTCGAGGTCCTTCGGCGCCATGTCGAGGAGGTAGCCGAGCCGGCTCGGCACACCCTTGAAGTACCAGATGTGCGTGACCGGGGCGGCGAGCTCGATGTGGCCCATGCGCTCGCGGCGGACGGAGGACTTGGTGACCTCCACGCCGCAGCGCTCGCAGACGATGCCCTTGAAGCGGACCCGCTTGTACTTCCCGCAGGAGCACTCCCAGTCACGGGACGGGCCGAAGATCTGCTCGCCGAACAGACCGTCCTTCTCCGGCTTCAGGGTGCGGTAGTTGATGGTCTCCGGCTTCTTGACCTCGCCGTAGGACCAGCGACGGATGTCGTCGCCGGTGGCCAGACCGATACGGAGCTCATCGAACGTGGTGACGTCGAGCACGCTTCTCCTTCTTGCCCGCCCTTCGGGCGGCGCTGTGGTGGGCCTCGCTGGCGCTCGGCCCACCGTTCAAACGACTGAAGTGTTGAGTTGGGTGAGGTGCCGGATCAGATGTCGTCGATGGACGACGACTCGAACCGGGCGGAGATGTTGATGCCGAGCTCCTCCGCCGCGCGGAACACCTCTTCGTCGGTGTCCTTGAGGCTGACGATCTGGCCGTCCGCCGAGAGGACCTCGACGTTCAGGCAGAGGGACTGCATCTCCTTGATGAGCACCTTGAACGACTCGGGGATGCCGGGCTCCTGGATGTTCTCGCCCTTGACGATCGCCTCGTAGACCTTCACGCGGCCGAGGATGTCGTCGGACTTGATCGTCAGGAGCTCCTGCAGCGCGTACGCCGCACCGTAGGCCTCGAGGGCCCACACCTCCATCTCACCGAAGCGCTGGCCGCCGAACTGCGCCTTCCCACCCAGCGGCTGCTGCGTGATCATCGAGTACGGGCCGGTCGAGCGGGCGTGGATCTTGTCGTCCACCAGGTGGTGCAGCTTCAGGATGTACATGTACCCGACGCTCACCGGCTCCGGGAACGGCTCACCCGAGCGACCGTCGAACAGCCGAGTCTTGCCCGTCGAGTCGATGAGGCGCTCGCCGTCGCGGTTCAGCGTCGTCGAGTCGAGCAGGCCGGCGATCTCCTCCTCCGCGGCACCGTCGAACACCGGCGTCGCGAGCTTGGAGTTCGCGGGCGCCGAGAACGCGGCCTCGGGCAGGTGGTGCGCCCAGTCCGGGTTCCCGTCGACCTTCCAGCCCTGCTTCGCGATCCACCCGAGGTGGATCTCGAGCACCTGGCCGAAGTTCATCCGGCCCGGGACGCCGAGCGGGTTCAGGACCACGTCGACCGGGGTGCCGTCCGCGAGGAACGGCATGTCCTCGACGGGCAGGATCTTCGAGATGACGCCCTTGTTGCCGTGACGGCCGGCGAGCTTGTCACCCTCGGTGATCTTGCGCTTCTGGGCGATGTACACGATCACGCGCTGGTTCACACCGGAACCGAGCTCGTCGTCGTTCTCCGCGGAGAACTCCTTGACCGCGATGACCGTGCCCTGCTCACCGTGGGGCACCTTGAGGGATGTGTCGCGGACCTCGCGGCTCTTCTCGTTGAAGATCGCGCGGAGCAGGCGCTCCTCGGCCGACAACTCGGTCTCGCCCTTCGGCGTGACCTTGCCGACGAGGATGTCGCCGGGGCTGACCTCGGCGCCGATGCGGATGATGCCGCGCTCGTCCAGGTCGGCCAGCAGGTCCGGTGCGACGTTCGGGAGGTCGCGGGTGATCTCCTCCTTGCCGAGCTTGGTGTCACGGGCGTCGACCTCGTACTCCTCGATGTGGATCGAGGAGAGGACGTCGTCCTTCACCAGGTTCTGGCTGAGGATGATCGCGTCCTCGTAGTTGTGGCCCTCCCACGGCATGAACGCGACGAGCAGGTTCTTGCCGAGCGCGAGCTCGCCGTTCTCCGTCGCGGGACCGTCGGCGAGCACCTGGCCCACCTCGACCCGCGCTCCGGCGTCGACGATCACGCGGTGGTTGTACGACGTGCCCTGGTTCGAGCGGTCGAACTTGCGGAGGTAGTAGGTCTCCGTGCCGCCCTCGTCGAGCTGCACGGTGACGTAGTCCGCGGCGACCTCGGCGACGACGCCCGCACCGTTCGCGGTGACGACGTCACCCGCATCGATGGCGGCGTAGCCCTCCATACCGGTCCCGACGACCGGGCTCTCGGAGCGCAGCAGCGGCACGGCCTGGCGCTGCATGTTCGCACCCATCAGGGCCCGGTTCGCGTCGTCGTGCTCGAGGAACGGGATCAGTGAGGTCGCGACCGACACCATCTGGCGCGGCGAGACGTCCATGTAGTCCACGCGGCCCTTGGCGACCAGCTCCACCTCGCCGCCCTTGGGGCGGACCAGCACCTGCTCCTCCGCGAAGGAGAAGTCGGGGTTCAGCGGGGCGTTGGCCTGGGCGACCAGGTACTCGTCCTCCTCGGACGCCGTCAGGTAGTGGATGTCGTCGGTCACGACGCTGTCCACGACCTTGCGGTACGGGGTCTCGATGAACCCGAAGGAGTTGATCCGCGCGAACGAGGCGAGCGAACCGATCAGGCCGATGTTCGGGCCTTCCGGCGTCTCGATCGGGCACATGCGGCCGTAGTGGCTCGGGTGCACGTCGCGGACCTCGACACCGGCGCGCTCACGGGACAGACCACCCGGGCCGAGCGCCGAGAGGCGCCGCTTGTGCGTCAGACCGGCGAGCGGGTTGTTCTGGTCCATGAACTGCGACAGCTGGGACGTGCCGAAGAACTCCTTGATCGCCGCCACCACGGGGCGGACGTTGATCAGGGTCTGCGGCGTGATCGCCTCGATGTCCTGCGTGGTCATGCGCTCGCGGACGACGCGCTCCATGCGGGACAGACCGGTGCGCACCTGGTTCTGGATCAGCTCGCCGACCGCACGGATGCGGCGGTTGCCGAAGTGGTCGATGTCGTCCACGTCGAGCCGCACGTCGACGGCGTTGCCGTCGCGGTTGCCCTCGAGCGCCCAGATCTTCTCCCCGACCTGCTTGACCGCCGGGGCCGCCGTGTCGTGGAGGGCGACCAGGTACTTGATCGTCGCAATGATGTCGTCGACGGTCAGCACGCTGTCCGTCAGCGGCGCGTCGATGCCGAGCTTCCGGTTGATCTTGTAGCGACCCACCTTCGCGAGGTCGTAGCGCTTGCTGTTGAAGTAGAAGTTGTCGAGGAGCGCGCGAGCGGCCTCCGCGGCGACCTGCTCGCCCGGGCGCAGCTTGCGGTAGATGTCCTTGAGGGCCTCCTCCTTCGTCAGGATGTTGTCCTTCTCGAGCGTCAGCTCGATGGACGCGAACCCGTTGAAGTGCTCGAGGATCTCCTCGGTCGTGAGACCGAGCGCCTTGAGGAAGACGGTCACGGACTGCTTGCGCTTGCGGTCGATGCGGACGCCGACCTGGTCCCGCTTGTCGATCTCGAACTCGAGCCACGCACCGCGGCTCGGGATGATGCGCGCGGAGTAGACGTCCTTGTCGGAGGTCTTCTCCTGCTGGCGCTCGAAGTAGACGCCGGGCGAGCGCACGAGCTGCGACACGACGACGCGCTCGGTGCCGTTGATGATGAAGGTGCCCTTGTCGGTCATGAGCGGGAAGTCGCCCATGAAGACCGTCTGCGTCTTGATCTCACCGGTGAGGTGGTTCATGAACTCGGCCTCGACGTACAGCGGGGCCGCGTACGTCTTGCCGCGCTCCTTGCACTCCTCGAGCGTGTACTTCTTCTCCTCCAGGAACGGGTTCGTGAAGGAGAGCTGCATCGTCTCGGAGAGGTCCTCGATGGGGGAGATCTCCTCGAAGATCTCCTCGAGGCCGCTCTGGGCGGGCAGATCGTTCCGGCCGGCGGCCCGCGCCTCCTCGACGCGGGTGCGCCAGGCTTCGCTGCCCACGAGCCAGTCGAAGCTCTCCGTCTGGAGGGCCAGGAGGTCGGGGACCGTCAGGGTGTCGGTGATCTTGGCGAACGAGAGGCGGGACGCCCCTCGACCGGTGATCGGAGTGATGGCGTCAGGCGCGGAAACCAAGGAGATGTGACCTTTCGGCGAGACCGCGCGTGAACGGGTGCGGTCCCGATTCCTGTCGTGTCGAGCAAGAGGACGTGTGGCGCGTGCCGTGCGCTCCCTCCATGGCGTACCGTCTGCGAGCAGAGGCACGCCGGACCGCCGACCGCAATATGAGGGCGGAGAGGTGTGTCGGTCCTGTGCCGGTGAGCACAGCGCCCAAAGGGCACCGACGAGCGCGAAGATTCAGGCTACCCCGTTCCTGCGCGTTTGTCCAGCGCGGTGCTTGACCCTGTGCCGTCGGTTCCGCTATAACCGACGGTCCCCTTTTCGGCTCGGGTTCCGCCCCCGAGCGCGGCCTAGGGTCGTTGCGTGGCGAGATCGGATTCCGTGCTGCTCTCCGGCGGCCAGGTGGCCACGCTCGAGCCGGACCGCTGGAACGCCGCCCGCGTCGAGCTCGTCGTCGACGGCACCCCGCAGTCGAGCGTGAACCTCACCGACCCGACCGATCTCGCGTTCGAGTACGTGGAGCGGATCGGTCACGTGATCGACCTGATCGGACAGGCGAGGGAGGCGATCACCGCGGTCCACTTCGGCGCGGGCGCCCTCACGATCCCCCGCTACGTCGCCTGGACGCGGCCCGGGTCCCGGCAGCAGGTGATCGAGCTGGAGCCCGAGCTGGTCGACTTCGTGCGGGAGCGCCTCCCCCTCCCCCGAGGCGCGTCGATCCGGGTGCGCTACGGCGACGCCCGGGAGATGGCGGACCGGTTGCCCGCCGGGCTGCACGGCGCGTCCGACCTCGTCGTGGTGGACGTGTTCGCGGGCGCGACGATCCCGGCCCCGGTGACGACCTTGGAGTTCTACCGGCTGGCTGCCCGACTCCTGAACGACCGCGGCGTGCTCACCGTGAACGTGGCCGACGGCGCCGGCCTGCCGTTCGCGCGCGGCCAGATGGCGACGATCGCGTCCGTGCTGCCTCACGTCGCGGTGCTCGCGGAGGCGCAGGTGATGAAGGGGCGCCGCTTCGGCAACCTCGTGATCGTCGGGACCCGGGACCCGGGGATGCTCGACTGGCTGCCCCGGCTCGTCGCGGCCGGGCCGCATCCGGCGCAGGCGGTGTCCGGCGAGGACCTGCGACGGGTGATCCGGGGCGCCGCAGTCGTCACGGACGAGACCGCGTCCCCCTCCCCCGACCCGGGCCGCGGCATCTTCAGCCGCTGACCCATCCGCTTCTTGCCGCCGCACCGCGGACCGTCCGGCGACCAGCACGGGCGAGGCGGGGCCGGACGGTGACGTCCGAGCCCTGGCCTAGCCTCGCGGCGTGCTCGCTCGCGACGTGACCCGGATGGCGGAGGACCTGCTGGCCGAGCACCTCGCGGGCCGCGGGTGGACGTTCGGCCTCGACCGCGCCGTACGCCGCGCGGGCGCCTGCCATCACGGCGATCGGCGGATCACCGTGTCCCGCCATCTCGTCGAGCGGGCGGACGACGACGAGGTGCGCCAGGTCCTGCTGCACGAGATCGGGCACGCGCTGGCCGGGCATCGCGCGGCGCACGGGCCCCGGTGGCGGGCGCGCGCGGCCGCGATCGGTTACACGGGATCGCGCCTGCACGACCGGCCCATCGCGGAGGACCGGGCCACCTGGGTGGGCAGCTGCCCCGCCGGGCACGAGCACCGGCGGTTCCGACGTCCGGCGCGCGAGGTCTCCTGCGGCGTCTGCTCCCGCCGATTCAGCCGCGCGTCCCTCATCACCTGGCGCCGCGCTCCCGACGATGCACTGCGGGGGCCCGCAGCGGCTGATGGGGCCGCGCGCGCAGCCGGATCAGCCGCGGAGAACCCCCGCAGCGAACGAGGTCAGGTCACTCGGTGACCTTGACCTCCTTCCAGAACGCGACGTAGTCGCTGAAGTCCTTGCCCACGCGCTTGATGCCGCCCTCGTACGGGGTGGGGTAGCTCCATGCGCGATCCTGCAGGCGCGTGCCGTCCACCGCGACGGTGAAGTACTGGCACTCGCCCTTCCACGGGCACGTGTACGGGGTGGGGCTCTTCTCCAGCAGCTCCCCCTTCACGCTCGACGGCGGGAAGTACCAGTTGCCCTCGATCGAGATGAGGTCCCCCTTCGGGGCCTCCGCGATCACGGTGTCGCCGACCACTGCCTTCATGTGCGTCCTCCTTCGGTCCTCTCCTGTCCAAGTGCGGGCGCCCCGGTTCTATGCCCGCCAGACTCGGTGGATGACGACCCGCGAGCGTCCTCGCCCGACCTGGCACGAGCTGCCCGCTGACGTGCGGCGCAGCGTGGAGAGGATCCTCGGCGCACCCGTGACCGCGAGCGAGAGCCGGCCGGGCGGCTGGTCCCCCGGCTCCGCGGACCTCGTGACGACCGCGGACGGCGGCCGCGCCTTCGTGAAGACCGCCGACGCCCGGGTGAACCAGCGGACGGTCGCGATGCACCGCCGCGAGGGGGACGTGCTGCGGCTGCTCGACGGAGGCACGGCTCCGCGGGTGCTCGGAGTCGTGGACGCGCCGCCGTGGTTCGGGCTCGTCGTGGAGGCGATCGACGCGCGCCACCCGGACCCCGCCTCCGGGGACGACACGGCCGCGGTGCTCGACGCGGTCGCGGCGCTGCCCGACGCGCCTCCCGGGGTGGCGCTCGCGCGCATCGAGGACGAGCTGGCGCACGACGCACTCGGTTGGCGCCGCCTGCGGGAGGACGGCGTCGGTGTGGGCGCCGACCTCGACGGCCTCGAGTCGCTCGCCGTCCGGCTCCCGAGGGCGCTGCGCGGCGAATCGATCGTGCACCTGGACCTTCGGCTCGACAACGCGCTCATCGACGCCGACGGCCGTGGCCGGCTCGTCGACTGGCCGTCGGCCGCCAGAGGGGCACGGTGGATCGACGCGGTCACGTACCTCCTCGACGTGCGCCACCTCGGCGGCCCGGTGGAGGCGGGCCTCCGTCATCCGGTGCTGCGGGAGGTGCCGACGGACGACATCGATTCGCTGCTCTCGGTGCTGGGTGCTTACTTCCTCGACACCGCTCGGACACCCGAGCCCCCCGGGCTGCCCGGTGTCAGGTCCTACCAGCGCGCCCAGGGAAGCACCGTCCTCGACTGGCTGCTGGAGCGCCGACCCGACCTCCGCTGAGGCAGGACGGGGATACTGGCGCTCATGCGGATGGTCGTGATGCTCAAGGAGCGCCTCGAGTGCGCGCCGGAGGCGGCGTGGCGGGCGCTGCAGTCGCCGACGGTGATGCGCGAGGTCGCAGGCCCCTGGCTCGCCTACTCGTCGGGGGAGGACGGCGGCTTCCCGCCGACCTGGGCGCCCGGCGACCACCCCGTGTCGCTCCTCGCGGCCGGCTTCGTGCCCTTCGGCAGCCAGGACATCTCGATCTCGCTCGACACCACGACCCACGAGGGCGTGCGGATCGTCCGCGACGCCGGGCGCGGCACGGAGGGGGTCCCGGCCCTCTTCCGGTCCTGGTACCACCGGATGGCGGTCGCCCCGCACCCGCACGATCCGGGCGCGACGCTGTACCGCGACCGGCTCGAGTTCGACGCGGGGCCGCTGACGCCCGCGATCTGGGCCGGCCTGTGGCCCCTCTGGCAATGGCGCGGCCTCCGGCTCAAGCGGCTCGCTCCCGGCTTCGACGAGGAGCGGGTCGCAGAAGGCGCCTGACGGCCTCGCGGATCCGGAGATCCTTCGCGCCACCCCGTGCGGATGGCTCCGATACCGGGGTGTCGGTGGATCCCTCCGGATCCGCGGCGGAATTCCGGATCGGCGAGATCAGGCGATCTTGAGGTAGGCGATCACCGCGGCCGCGCCGCAGACGAGCGTCGCGAGGACGGTCAACGGCAGCGCGCCGCTCTTCCGCGCGCCCTTCACCAGCAGCTCGACCAGCAGCACGAGCGTGGTGCCGATCGCGAGGTAGAGCACCGGGAACGAGGTCGAGACGTAGGGGTGCAGGGGGCCGAAGGCGCGGACGAGCAGCAGCAGCCCGAGCACGAGGACCAGCACCGCGAGGAAGGCGTTCCCGCCCGGTCGCCGGAAGCGCCACGCGGAGTCGAGGACCGCGAGGACCGCCCCCGCCACGGTCAGCGCGGACCCGAGGGTGATCGTGAAGGTGGGCGCGGCGGCAGCGGCGGTCGTCAGCACGGTGCCCGACCGTAGCGGTGGGAGGGGAGGACGAGCGGTCGAACCGCGGGAGTCAGTAGAGCCGGCCGACGGATGCGAGCGCCGCGCGCACGAGTCCGCCGCGGCCGCCCTCCATCTCGAGCGAGACGGCGTCCGCCCCCGCCTCCTCCGGCGTCATCCAGGTCAGCTCGAGCGCGTCCTGCCGCGGATCGCAGGTGCCGGTGACCGGCACGACGTAGGCGAGCGCGACGGCGTGCTGGCGCTCGTCCGTGAACTGGCTGGGACTCGGCGCGGGGAAGTACTCGGCGACCTGGAACGGCACGGGACTCGCCGGCAGCTGCGGGAAGGCCATCGGGCCGAGGTCCTTCTCGAGGTGACGGAACAGGGCGTCCCGCAGCGTCTCGCCGTAGAGCACGCGCCCGGAGACGATCGTGCGGGCGATCGTCCCGCTCGGCCCCACGCGGAGCAGCAGACCCACCTCGGTGACCCGTCCCATGCCGTCGGTGCGGACCGGGACCGCCTCCACGTAGAGCAGCGGGAGCCGCTGGCGGATCGACGCCAGCTCCTCCTCGCCGAGCCATCCCGGGTTCGGGTCGGGGGTGCGCACGCTGCTCATGTCCCTTTTCTACCCGGCGCGTCGCCGAACCGGTGACCCGGACCACCGAAAGGGGGGAACCCGGCATCGACGAGGGGCTGCGATGGCTCGCACCGGAGTGTCGGAGGAGGAGGGCAGAATCCTTCGACCATGCCATCCGTGCTCGACGCGTTCGGCGCCGCGACCCGCGAGTGGTTCGCCGGCGCCTTCCGCGCGCCGACGCCCGCGCAGGAGGGCGCCTGGGCGGCGATCGCGAAGGGGCAGCACGCACTGGTCGTCGCGCCGACCGGCTCCGGCAAGACCCTCGCGTCGTTCCTCTGGGCGATCGACCGGCTCGCGAACCGGCCGGCCGACACGCCCAGGGGCACCCGGGTGCTGTACATCTCGCCGCTGAAGGCGCTCGGGGTCGACGTCGAGCGCAACCTGCGGAGCCCGCTCGTCGGCGTGACGCAGACGGCCAAGCGGCTCGGGCAGCAGCCGCCGCGCATCCGGGTGGGCGTGCGCTCGGGCGACACGAGCCAGGCCGAGCGCCGGGCGCTGTCGAACGATCCCCCCGAGATCCTCATCACGACGCCCGAGTCGCTGTTCCTGATGCTCACGTCGGCGGCGCGCGAGACCCTCGCCTCCGTCGACACGGTGATCGTCGACGAGGTGCATGCGGTCGCGGCGACGAAGCGCGGCTCGCACCTGGCGCTGTCCCTCGAGCGGCTCGACGCGATGCTCGACCGGCCCGCGCAGCGCATCGGCCTGTCCGCGACCGTACGGCCGGTGGAGGAAGTCGCCCGCTTCCTCGGGGGCCGCTCGCCCGTGACGATCGTCGCACCGAAGGCGCAGAAGACGTTCGACCTCACCGTGGTCGTACCCGTCGAGGACATGTCCGACCCCGATCTGGGCAGCGGCTGGCCCGGCGAGGACGCCGCCGGCGAGCCGCACGAGGGCTCGGCGGCGCAGGACGTCTTCGATCCCGACGACCCGCTCCCGCAGCGCACGGGATCGATGTGGCCGTATGTCGAGTCCGCCATCACCGACCTGGTGCTGGAGCACCGCTCGTCGATCGTGTTCACGAACTCACGGCGGCAGGCCGAGCGACTCACCGCCCGGCTGAACGAGGAGTACCAGGAGCGCATCGAGGCGCAGGAGGTGGTGGCCGCCGGCCGCCGGGAGGCGCTCGTCGGGTCCAGCCTGGCGACGAGGGGGGTGCCCGCGCCGGCGGCGGTCATGGCCGCGTCCGGCTCCACCCGCGGCGCGACCGAGGTCCTCGCTCGCGCGCACCACGGTTCCGTGTCGAAGGAACAGCGCGGACTCATCGAGGACGACCTGAAGTCCGGCCGGCTCCGCTGCGTCGTCGCGACATCGAGCCTCGAGCTGGGGATCGACATGGGCGCGGTCGACCTCGTGGTGCAGGTCGGAGCACCCCCGTCCGTCGCGAGCGGGCTGCAGCGCATCGGCCGCGCAGGCCACCAGGTCGGCGAGATCAGCACCGGCGTCGTCTTCCCGGTGCATCAGGCCGACCTCATCCACGCAGCGGTCGCCACCGACCGCATGCTGAAGGGCGAGATCGAGTCGTTGCGGGTGCCCGCGAACCCGCTCGACGTGCTCGCGCAGCAGACGGTCGCCGCGTGCGCGATCGGCGAGCTCGAGGTCGAGGCGTGGTTCGACACGGTACGCCGGTCGGCGCCGTTCGCCGCGCTGCCGCGCTCCGCCTACGAGGCGGTGCTGGACCTGCTGGCCGGGCGCTACCCGTCCGACGAGTTCGCCGAGCTTCGGCCCCGGATCGTCTGGGACCGCGACGCCGGCACCCTGACCGGCCGACCCGGCGCTCAGCGGCTCGCCGTCACCTCCGGCGGCACGATCCCGGACCGCGGGCTGTTCGGGGTGTTCCTGGTCAACGGCGGCGAAGGCGGGGGCAACCGCGTCGGCGA
Source organism: Acidobacteriota bacterium (assembly GCA_019352055.1). Classification (GTDB taxonomy): domain Bacteria; phylum Actinomycetota; class Actinomycetes; order Actinomycetales; family Microbacteriaceae; genus Amnibacterium. The sequence continues at coordinate 15,299 of JABBOB010000039.1, read as the reverse complement.
GCTCGACGAGGAGATGGTCTACGAGTCGCGCGTCGGCGACGTGTTCAGCCTCGGCGCGACGAGCTGGCGGATCCAGGAGATCACCCACGACCGTGTGCTGGTGCTGCCCGCCTTCGGCGAGCCGGGCCGCGTGCCGTTCTGGAAGGGCGACGGGCTGGGACGCCCGGCCGAGCTCGGGCGGGCGGTGGGCGAGTTCCAGCGCACGCTCGCCGCCGTGAAGGACGCGGAAGCCGCGACGCTCGCCGAGCGCATCGGGCTCGACCGCCGCGCCGCAGCCAACCTGATCCGCTTCGTGCGCGATCAGGCCGCGGCGACCGGAGCCGTCCCCTCCGACCGGACGCTCGTGCTGGAGCGCTTCCGTGACGAGCTCGGCGACTGGCGGATCGTGCTGCATTCCCCGTTCGGCATGCAGGTGCACGCGCCGTGGGCACTGGCCGTCAGCGCCCGGCTGTCGGAGCGGTACGGCATCGAGAACGGCGCGATGGCTGCCGACGACGGGATCGTGCTGCGGGTGCCGGACATGGACACGGAACCCCCGGGGGCGGATCTGTTCCTGTTCGAGCCGGACGAGCTGGACCAGATCGTCACGACCGAGGTCACCTCGTCCGCGATCTTCGCCTCACGGTTCCGCGAGTGCGCCGCACGGGCGCTCCTGCTCCCCCGGTACAACCCCGGCAGGCGCTCGCCCCTCTGGCAGCAGCGGCAGCGCGCGAGCCAGCTGCTCGACGTCGCGAAGAAGTACCCGACCTTCCCGATCATCTTCGAGACGATCCGCGAGGTGCTGCAGGACGTCTACGACCTGCCCTCGCTGAAGGACCTGGCGGCAGGGCTCGAGGCGCGGGCGATCCGGGTCGTGGAGGTCGAGACGCCGACCGCCTCCCCCTTCGCCCGCAGCCTGCTCTTCAGCTACGTCGGGGCGTTCCTGTACGAGGGCGACAGCCCGCTCGCGGAGCGGAAGGCGCAGGCGCTCGCCCTCGACTCCACGCTCCTGTCGGAGCTGCTCGGCCGGGTCGAGCTGCGAGAGCTGCTGGACCCGGACGTGGTCGAGTCGACCGAGCGCGAGCTGCAGCGACTCGCCGCCGACCGCCGGCTGACCGGGCTCGAGGGGGCTGCCGACCTGCTGCGGCTGCTCGGCCCGCTCACCGTCGACGAGCTCGCCGCGCGGCTCCATGTCCCGGCCCCCGCGGGCACGGCCGCCACGTCGCTTCGTGACGCCGCGGAACACGCTGGCAGGGGCCCGGTCCCCGCGACCTCCGAGCAGGCGGCGGCCTTCGCAGTCGAGCTCGTCGCCGCCCATCGGGCGATCGAGGCGTCCTGGGGCGGCGAGCGCTGGATCGCCGGCATCGAGGACGCGAGCCGGCTGCGCGATGCGCTCGGGGTCCCGCTGCCGATCGGCGTGCCGGTCGCGTTCATCGAGCCGGTCGCCGACCCGCTCGGCGACCTGGTCGGCCGGTACGCCCGGACGCACGCACCCTTCACCGCGGCTGCGGCGGCCTTGCGACTCGGTCTGGGTGTCGCGGTCGTCACCGACACCCTCCGCCGGCTCCAGGACGAGCGCCGCGTCTCGGAGGGCGAGTTCCGGCCCGGCGGCACGGGCACGGAGTGGTGCGACGTCGAGGTCCTGCGCCGACTGCGCCGCCGGTCCCTCGCCGCGCTGCGCAAGGAGGTCGAGCCGGTCGAGCAGGCCGCCTTCGCCCGCTTCCTGCCCGAGTGGCAGCATCTCGGCGCCACGTCGCTGCGCGGCGTCGACGGCGTCGCGGCGGTCATCGAGCAGCTGGCGGGGGTGCCCGTGCCGGCATCGGCCTGGGAGTCGCTGATCCTGCCGGCGCGCGTCCGCGACTACACCCCCGGCATGCTCGACGAGCTCACGGCGACGGGAGAGGTCGTCTGGTCCGGCACCGGCCGACTCGCCGGCAACGACGGCTGGGTCGCGCTGCATCTCGCCGACGCACTCCCCGTCACCCTGCAACCGCTGGAGGAGGGGGACCGCACACCCCTCGAGCAGGAGGTGCTCGCGACGCTCGGCGGCGGGGGCGCGTTCTTCTTCCGGCAACTCGCGGACACCGTCGGGGCGACCGACGACGCCCTGCTCACCACGTCGCTCTGGAACCTCGTCTGGGACGGCCTCGTCACGAACGACACCTTCGCGCCCGTCCGCGCGCTGACGGGCAGCGGGCATACCGCCCATCGCACGCAGCGCCGGGCACCCCGGGCCAGGACGTACCGGGGGCGGGGGCGGCCCGCGATGCCCGTCCGCTCGGGGCCGCCCGCGGCGGCCGGCCGCTGGGCCATCCTCCCGCTGGCCGAGACCGACCCGACCGTCCGCGCGGCCGCGACCGCTGAGATCCTGCTGGACCGGTACGGCGTCGTCACCCGCGGGGCGGTGCAGGCGGAGGGCGTGCCGGGCGGCTTCGCGCTCGTCTACAAGACGCTGGCCGCGCTCGAGGAGGCGGGGCGGGCCCGACGGGGCTACTTCATCGAGCACCTCGGCGCCGCGCAGTTCTCCACCGCGGGCACCGTCGACCGCCTGCGGAAGCACACGCGGGAGGCGGGGAGCGCGTCGGACGACCCGGCCGTGCTGGTGCTCGCCGCAACGGATCCCGCGAATCCCTACGGTGCCGCGCTCTCGTGGCCGGAGGGCGAGGGCCACCGTCCGGGCCGGAAGGCGGGCGCGCTCGTCGTGCTCGTCGACGGCGAGCTCGCGGCCTACGTCGAGCGCGGCGGCCGCACCGTGCTCGTGTTCCGAGCGGACGAGCGGACGAGGCAGCAGGCCGCGGAGGGACTCGCCGCCCTGGTGCGCGCCCGGGGGGTACCGCAGCTCGTGGTCGAGAAGGTCGACGGCGAGTTCGCACTCGGCAGCCCGTTCGGCAAGCAGCTCGAGGCGGCGGGATTCGCCGCGACGCCGAAGGGCCTTCGGTTGCGTGCCTGAGGGCGACACCGTCTACCGGACCGCGCACAACCTGGACGCCGCGCTGGCGGGCGAGGTGCTCACGCGGTGCGACGTCCGCGTGCCCGCCTTCGCGACGATCGACCTGACCGGCGAACGGATCGAGTCCGTGGGCAGCCGCGGCAAGCACCTCCTGCTCCGCACGGAGACCGCCCTGATCCACTCGCATCTCAAGATGGAGGGCGCGTGGCACCTCTACCGGCCCGGGACGCGATGGAAGCGGCCGGCGTTCGAGGCGCGCGTCGTGCTCGGCACCCCGCCGTGGCAGGCAGTCGGCTTCGCGCTCGGCACGCTCGAGGTGCTCCCCCGGGCCGCGGAGGAGGACGTCGTGGGTCACCTGGGCCCCGACCTGCTGGGGCCCGACTGGGATGCGGGCGAGGCCGTGCGCCGCATCCAGGTCGAGCCCGGACGGGCGATCGGGCTCGCGCTGCTCGACCAGCGCAACCTCGCGGGCGTCGGCAACGTCTACCGGAACGAGCTCTGCTTCCTCCGCGGGGTGCTGCCGACCCGGCCGGTCGCCGAGGTGCCCGATCTGCGCCGCATGGTCGACCTCGCCAAGCGCACCCTCGAGGCGAACAAGAACCGCGTCGAACGGACCCTGACCGGCGACACCCGACGCGGCAGGCAGGACTGGGTCTACGGGCGCGCCGGGCAGCCGTGCAGGCGCTGCGGCACCCGCATCCTGGGCGGCACGCTCGGCGATCCGGTGCAACCGGGCCGCGGCGCGACCGACCGGGACACCTACTGGTGCCCGCGCTGCCAGACCTGACCCGGACCGACCCGCGATGATCGTCGGGTGACGAAGAAGGCGCCGATCACGGCTGCGACGCAGGCGCTCGACCGCCTGGGACTGCCCTACACGGCGCACCCGTACGCGCACGACCGGTTCGTCGAGGGCTACGGGCTGGAGGCCGCCCGCGAGCTCGGTGTCGTGCCGCAGCGGGTCTTCAAGACGCTGGTGGTGGAGGCGGACGGCAGACCGGTGGTCGCCGTGGTCCCCGTCTCGGCGATGCTCGATCTCAAGTCGCTCGCCGCCGTGCTCGACGCGAAGAAGGCGACGATGGCGCCGCCCGACCTGGCCGAGCGGAAGACCGGCTACGTCGTCGGCGGCATCAGCCCGTTCGGGCAGCGCACGCGGCTCCCCCTCGTGCTCGACACGACGGCGCAGCACTTCCCGACCGTCTACGTCTCCGGCGGCCGACGCGGCTTCGACATCGAGCTGTCGGCCACCGACCTGCTCGCGGCCACGGGCGGGAGGCTCGCGCCGATCGGGGTGCCCCGATGAGGGGCTCACGGGTGGCCGCCCTCCTGGGGGCCTCGGCCGGCGCCGGCTCTCTCCTCTGGCTCGCCCGGCACCGCGCCGCATGGACCGTGCTGCTGACGAGCCGCATCCCGGCCCATCACGTGTACTGGGGCGAACGGGGCAGGGCGGATCCGGAAGCGGTGCTCTACGTCGCGCTCGGCGACTCCGCGGCGCTCGGGCTCGGCGCGTCCGAGCCGCAGCGCGGCTACGTGGGGATCGTCGCGTCCGAGATCGCGCGGATCACCGGGCGGCGGGTGCGGGTGCGCAACCTCGCGATCGACGGTGCGACGTGCGCGGTGGTGCTGGCCGACGAGCTGCACCGCATCCCGCGGGAGACCGCGCTCGTGTGCACGCTCGACGTCGGGGCGAACGACATCTGGTCGTTCCAGCCGGAGCGGCTCCGCGACGAGTTCGAACGGATCTGCGCCGCGCTTCCCGCCGGCACGATCGTCGCCGACCTGCCGAGCTTCAGGCCGCTGCCGATCGGACGCCGGGTCGCTGCCGCGAACCGGATCGTGCACGAGGTCGTCGCCGCCCACGCTCTGACGCTCGCGCCGCTCGGCGCGACGACCCGCGAGGGCGGCCCGGTGAAGGCGATCCGCAACGCGGCGGGCGACCTGTTCCACCCGAACGACCGCGGCCACCGCGTCTGGGCGGAGGCGTTCCTGCCCGCGGTGCGCGCGCGACTCGCCTCCCACGCACAGCCCTGAGCGGACCGCCCGCTCGCTCGCACACCACGGCGAGCACGGGAATCCCCCGTAGTGGGGAATGGGACAGACAGATCGGTCTGTCCTACGGTCATCAGCAAGCGGAATCCCCGACCGCGACACACCGGATACCCGTCCGGCCGCCGGCGCCCGTACCGGCAACCAGCCATCCCGCCGCCGGCGGTCAGCCCCCACTGACCCCGGCGGCGCATCCCTCTCGGAAAGGCGCACACCCATGCGCGACATGCCCATCCAGCTCGCGGGAGCCCAGACCACGCTCCGTGAGGTGCGCACGAGCGCGGATCGCGCCACGCAGCGCGCCGTCGCATCGGCGATCACGCTGTCCGAGACGGTCGGCCGGCTGACCCGCGGGGACCTCTCGAGCTGACCGCTCGGAGGCCCCGCGGGGCTCAGCGCCCAAGGAATCCGGCCAGCTCCGCGACGCCCATCGGGCGCGCGATCGCGAAGCCCTGGGCCCGGTCGAAGCCGACCTCCCGCACCCGGTCCAGGTGCGCCGCCGTGCTCACGCCTTCCGCGACCACGCGGAGACGGAGTCCGCGGGCGAGTCCGACGATGCCGACGATGAGGTCCGGTCCGCGCGAGACCGCCTGCTGGACGAACGACCGGTCGATCTTCAGCTCGGTCACCGGCATGTCCCGCAGCTGAGCCAGGGAGGTGTAGCCGGTGCCGAAGTCGTCCAAGGCGATCCCGATCCCCGCGGCCCGAAGCTCCGACAGCTCGGCGAGCGCGACCACGCGGTCCGCGGGCAGCTTCGACTCGGTGATCTCCAGGGTCAGTGCATCGAACGGCATGCCGGACGACCGAAGCGCCTCCGCGATGCCGGCTGCGAACCCCCGGCGGTCCAGCTGGTCGTTGGACACGTTCACCGCGAGGCCGAGCCCCGGACGGTCTCGGCGGAGGGCGGAGATGTCCGCGAGCGCGCGGTGCAGAACGAACTCGCCGATTGACGCGATGTCCCCGTTCATCTCCGCGATGGGGATGAACTCGTCCGGCTGCACCGGCCCGAGGACGGGATGGGTCCAGCGGACGAGCGCCTCGACGGCGACCGTCTCCCCAGCGGCGAGATCGAGCTGGGGCTGGTAGTGCACCGCCAGCTCCCCTCGACCGAGCGCGCCGGGCAGGTCCGCGGCGAGCCGTTGCAGCCGGCCGAGCGGTGCTCCGGACAGCGGGCTGGCACCCCGGCTCTTGCGCTGGTACATCGCGAGGTCAGCCGCCCGGATCAGCGCGGTCCCTGCGGCGGACGGCGGCAGATGGACCAGCGGGTCGCTGCTGAAGGCCAGCCCCATGGACAGCCGGATGGACAGCGAGCGGCCCGCGATCCGCAGCGGAGCTGCCAGCGCATCCTCGAGCCGGCGGACGAGGTCCTCCACCTCGGGTTCCCCGTCGACGTGAGCGAGGAGGATCACGAACTCGTCACCGCCCACTCGCGAGACGGTGTCCTGAGGCCGGACGACGGCGCGGATCCTCCGCGCGACCTCCTTCAGCAGCTGGTCGCCGGCGTCGTGCCCCAGTGCATCGTTGGTCCGCTTCAACCCGTCGACGTCGCAGAAGATCACCGCGGTCGCGGCCCGGCCGTTCGCCTGCTCGAGCGCCCGTTCGAGCTGGCGCTCGAGCGTCGTACGGTTGGGCAGGCCGGTGAGCGAGTCGTGCGCCGCGGACCAGTGCGTCTCCTCGAGCAGCAGTGCGTTGTCGAGCGCGATCGCGGTCAGACCGGCCAGCCCCGACAGGCGAGCACTCAGGCTCTCGTCCAGGTCGGCCGCCTTGTCCGCCGACGTCCAGTACGCCAGCAGCAGGCCCCGGAGCGCACCTCCGGAGTGGATCGGCATCGCCGCGAACGAGGCGACCTCGAACCGCTCCAACGCATCCCGGGCCCATGCCGACGACTGCGCGCCGATGACGATGGGCTGACGCTGCACGAGGAGCTCCGCCAGTTCCGGGCTCTCCCCCGGCGAGAGGTTGACCCGTTCCATGCGCTCCGCCAACCCGGCGGGCCATCCGGTCGCGCTCGCGATCGTCAGACGCGAGGTGTCCCCGTCCCAGATCGCGACCGCGGACCGGTCGGCGCCGCACAGCTCCGGGATCACCTCGGACACCGACCGCACGACGGTGTCGGTGCTGACCTCCTGGCCGAGCAGACGCGCCACGTCCAGCAGGGCGCCGAGCGTCGCCCGCTCCCGTTCCGTCTGCGTGAGCAGCGCGAGCAGCGCGGCTCGGTCGTCGACGCTCTCGGTGACGTCGCGCTGCAGGCCGACGAAGCCCGTCACCGGCCCGGAGGGACCAGGGACGGGCACGATCGCGAGCTCGTTCCAGAACGCCTCGCCGTTCTTGCGGTAGTTGAGGAGGCGGCCGCGGAACGGTGCGTTCCACTGCAGGGATCGACGGATCGCGGCCGCCTGCTCCCGGTCCGTTCCCGGACCCTGCAGGAATCGGCAGTTCCGTCCGATCGCCTCGGCGGCGGCATAGCCGGTCATCGCAGTGAAGGCGTCGTTCACCGAGACGATCCTTTGGGACGCGTCGGTGACCACCGCGGCCTCGGGCAGCGCCTGGATGAGGGCCGCGGAGAACGACTCCCGATCCCCGACCCTCGGCGGGAACACGTCTGCGGTCATCGTCTCCCGGGCCTCATGCCGACCGGCCTCCGCTCGTCGCAGGCGCGTGCAGCGGAAGCGCCTGCCCGAAGATAGCGGTGCCGCCATGCCGGCGACGCCTCAGCGGAGATCACCGAGCGGCCGGAGCGCGCCCGCCCAGAGCTCCTGCTCCACGAGACCGGCGAGATCCCGCAGCGGAGCCAGCTCGGAGGGGCGCATCGTCCGGGGCTCGAGGCCGTACACGCAGAGGGTCCCGATCCGGTACCCGTCCCAGGAGCGGATGGGGTGTGCCGCGTAGAAGCGGATCCGGTCGACGAGCGGGTTGCCGACCAGCCGCTCGTCCGAGCGCGCGTCGTTGATCAACGTCGATCCGTCATGGTGGATCGCGTGGGCGCAGTAGGCGATCTCCCTCGGGATGTCGGGGTTGAAGGGCACCGATGCCTTCGACCACTGCAACTCGCGATCGATGATGTTGATCGCCGCCCCGGCCGCACCGAACCTGGTGAGCGCGGCGTTCACGATCCAGTCCAGACGCTCGTTGCCGTCCCGCCCGATGCGCAGGCTCTCGAGCGCCCGCTGACGGAAGCGCTCGTCCTCCTGCCGCGGGAGCGCGGCGGGGACCGGGTTCGCCGCGCGGAGGTCGTCGACCTGCTGCATCAACCGGTGCACGATCTGCTCGCCCCAGTGGGCGAACTGCATCGACTCGAACGGCCTGCCGGGCGAGGGGACGCGGAGGGGGCTCGTCAGCTCGCCGAATCGGATCCGGCCGGTCCTGGCGCACGCGAGCTCGGCGGCGTCCCGCTGCGTCTGCGCCAGCCGCGCCACGGGACGGGCCCAGACGGACTTCGGCGGCTCGACGGTGAGCGACGAGTCGTACACGGACAGCGCAGCGGTGGGTGAGCCGTCGACCAGCAGGGCCCGGACGAGCTCTGAGGTCCAGTACGCCTGATCGAGGGCGGTGCCCTTCCCGCACGGCTGACCGAGCACGACGACGACGGCGTCGAACCGCCAGAGGCGCAGACCCCGGAAGCCTGCGACGGCCGCCTGCCGAGCCGGCTCGCCGTCCGCGACGACCTCCATCTCGACCCCGCGTCGGGAGGCCGCCGCCAGCTGGTCCGCCACGTTCCCGGCGAGCCCGACGTTGTGGTCGCGGAGCCCCCACCCGATCAGCGGGCCTCCGCCGAAGAGCAGCACCCGCAGCGGCCGCGGGCCGATCCGTCGAACCGCGGCGACGGGCACCGGTTTGACCTGGATGGATCCCCGGACGTGCAGGGCGATGAACTCCTCGGGCGACGACGACTCGCTCTCGCGAGGTGACGGCGTCGAGTCGGCGGGCGCCGGATACGCGGTCGGCATCATGATCCCTTTCCCGTGTGCGGAGAGGTCGAGTGCGGTGGACGGGTGCTCGCGGTTCGGTGCTAGAGCGACCGTTCGAGTTCCCAGATGCGACGCTGCGCGGCGAGGGCGAAGTCACGCAGCGGCGCGATCTCCTGCGAGAGCACCGGTCGCGGCTCCGGATCGAAGACGCAGAGCACAGCGACCGGCTGACCGTCGGGGCTCTCCACCGGGTAGCCGGCGTAGAACGCCGCCTGTCCGTTCCGGACCGGGCTGATGTCCTGGAACCGGGCGTCCGTGCGCGCATCCCCGACGATGAGGCCGCCTCGGACGGACACCGCCGATCCGCAGATCGTGTCGTCGCGAGGCAGGCTGTCGAACTCGATCCCCTGGCGTGCCACGAACCGGGTACCGGATCCGTCCACGACGCTCAGCGCCGCCGACCGCGTGCCGTACGCAGCTCGGGCCAGTGACACCGAGCGCGTGAACTCGGTCTCCCACCGGGGGTCGAGCGGCCCCATCCGGTGGACGGCCTGCAGCCTGGCCGCCTCGTCGATCAGCCGGTCGGGATCGCGCCACATCGTGGGTTCGAGGAGCCGAGGGCAGAGCACGTCGGTGATCTCGTCAGCCCATCGCCGATAGCGGTCCGCTGCCGTGATCCCGCCCGGGTTCGCGGTGAGACCGATCACCGTTGCGAACGGCCGTGCAGCGGAGGCGACGGCGCCGAGGAACCGGGAGTACCGCGCGTCGTCGACGGCGGGGATCCCCGAGGCGTCCAGCGGCGGGGCTGCCACCACGGTCACCTCCGAGCCGAACGGCATCCGGTCCGCGGTGGACACGAGCAGGGTGCGGAGCTCGGCGCCGTACGCGGCCAGCCCCCACGGGTGACGCCCGGGGCTCACCACGATCACGAGGCCGTCGAGCCCCTCGAGCCGCTGCCGCCGGAGGAGCATGCCGAGGTGGGCGACGGTCGGCTTGTCGCTCACGACGAGGTCGACGTCGGTGCCGTGACCGGTGCGGCCGGAGAGGCTCCGCGCGAGGCAGCCGGCAGGCCCGAGTTCGTGGGACCGCACCCCGTTCGCTGCGACGAACTCACCGCCCACCAGCAGGAACCGGTAGGGCGCGGGGCCCGACGAGTGCCCCTGGGGCATGTCCGACGGCAGGATCGAGAGCCGACCGTTGGTGTGGTCGACCACGGTCCGCCGGGCGGGGACGGTGGTTCCGGGCATGCGTCGTGACTGCTTCCGTTCGGTAGCCCGGCGGACCTCGAGGGTTCCGTGGCTTTGCGTCGCCGGCTCGCGCCGGGTTTGCCGATTCGTGAAATACGTGACGATCGAGGAGTCACCGTCTGCGACGGCGGCTGCTGCTCCTCCTCGCCGAGGACGGTACCCGGAGCGCCTCTCGTGGGCAGCCGCCAGTTCGAGGGGCCCGAATTCGGGGTGCGCCCGGGGCGACGCAGGCGCTGGGCGCTCAGGACCAGACGTCGGCGAGTCGCGCCGCAGCGTCGCGGCCCTGCTCGCGTCCTGCCCGGGCTGCGGCCGGGCGTGCGGACAGGTTCATCATGTCGTCACCGAACGCCGCGAGCGCGGCCGCATCAGGCACGATCGTGTCGACCGCGCTGCCCGCCGCCTGCAGGTCGTGGACCTGCGCCGCGAGCTGCAGGCCCCATTCCGGCGGATGGCGGCTCCTGCCTCCGAACGGGGACAGCACGAGCACGCGCCGGTACCCGATCGCGAGGTCGGCGTTCTCGTTTCGCCGGTAGCCGCCGTCGATGTACCGGTGGTCGCCGATGGCGTAGGGCAGCCCGCTGGAGGTGCTCGCGGCGACGGCGTCCACGAGGTCGACGCAGCTCCCCCGGTCGAACGTCACGGGTGCGCCGGTCCGGGCATCCACGGCCGTGATGAGCAGCCGCCGCCGCGGCCATCGAGCGCCTGGGAGCCGACCGGCGACGACGACGCGCCACCGCGCCGACCACGAGCCGTCCAATCCGGCCTCCAGCTCGAGCGCCGCCGCTCCCATCCTGCGGCGCATGTCCACGGCGTCCGAGGCGGCCGCGATGATGCGGTTCGTCCGCTCGAGGTGGTCGACCGTCGACCCGCTCCCTGTGCGCCGCCCCGCCGGCGGGCTCGGCGAGCGCGGCGCGGCGTCGAGGATCGCGGCGAGCAGGTCGCCCGGTGTGGCCGCGGTCAGCTGTGCGGCGACCGTCGCTCCCGCCGACGTCCCGACCGTGAGGTCCGGGTGGGTCACATCGAGGCCCGCTTCGAGCAGCCCGGCGACGACGCCGATCTCCCAGGCGTTGCCGGCCGCACCGCCGCCGTGGAGCACGAGCGCCCGGCCGAGGGGCCCGTCAGCGACCCTGGAGGAGGAGTGCACCGGGTCTCCGTTCAGGGGATGGGGTGGAGCGACCCTGATGGTGATGCTCCACCCTCTGAGCCGCCACCCGCTGGCATCGGTGAGATCCGGAGGGGCCGCGGAGGTCCTCCCCTGGGCGGCCGGAGCCGACGGAGGTCGTTCCCGGACCGGGGAGACGGCGCTACGGCGCCGTACGGGATTCCTCCAGCGGTCTCGCGGGAGGCGCCGAAGAGCCGACCACCGGGTGTCGATGCGGCTCTCGGCGGCATTTCCACGGTCCGGAAGCAGACGGGACCCGGAGTGGATTGCCCTGGAAACCCATGGCATTCTCATCGCGCCTCGGAGGGAGCGGCGGACTAGGAATCGCCGCGAGATCCTCCTCCGCGGGCTACTGCACGGTGCGGCCACGCCTCACGCTGTCCCCAGACCGCACCGGAGAACCGAACCTTCGCAACTCCAGGGTGGGCAGCGGCGTGTCGAGCCCCAGGGATGGGACGAGCGCAGGTCGACCCGCCGGAGCACGTAGGCATGAAGATCCTGACCAACACCCGTGCCGTTCTGTCCGCTCTGACGGTGGCCGGCGTCGCCACCGCCGGGGTCGTCCTCGGAGCCGCGCCCGCTCAGGCCGCCCCGACCAGCGTGTGGGACCGGGTCGCCGCTTGCGAGTCCGGCGGCGACTGGCACATCAGCACCGGCAACGGCTTCTACGGCGGTCTGCAGTTCACGCTCGCCACCTGGCAGGGTTACGGCGGCGTGGGCAACCCGGCCGATGCCAGCAAGTCCGCTCAGATCGCGATCGCCGAGAAGGTCCTCGCGGGCCAGGGCTGGGGCGCATGGCCCGTCTGCTCGATCAAGGCGGGCGCCGCCGGCTCCTCGAGCTCGGCGGCCGCCTCCCCCTCGAGCACCTCCTCCCCCTCGAGCACCTCCTCCTCCCGAATGCCTGGATCCCGTTCCTCCGGCACGTCCACCTCCAGCGCGGTGCGGGTGACGGACGAGGCCGAGCCCGCACCTCGCAGGGCGGCGGTCGAGTCGCCCGCCTCCGCGCATGCACGGGCACCACGCCACGCGGCGGTGGAGCTGTCGGGCAGGACCTACACGGTCCAGCCGGGCGACTCGCTGTCCGCCGTCGCGCAGCGGCTCGACATCGCCGGCGGCTGGAAGCAGCTCTGGGCGGCGAACCCGACGGTCAGCGACCCGAACCTGATCTACGTCGGTCAGCAGCTCCGGCTTCCGGCCTGACCCGGCGCGGACGCTGCCGGAGGCTCGCGGGGCCTTCCGGCAGCGTCAGCGCTCCACCGCGAACCCGCGCCTCCGGAAGAACTCGTCGGCGATCACGCCAGGACGTCCAGCGGGGTGATGCGACAGGGGACCTGAACGTCCTCCTCCAGGTGGTATGCCGCGCAGACGCGGTGGTACCCGTCGGCGATCACCAGGGGATGCGCCCGCTCCAGGTCGCCGCGGATCAGCAGCACCGGTGACAGCCGTCTGCCCTTGGCGACCTGTCTCAGGTCCTTGGCCACGGACGGGTCGTCCCTGGGCAGGAGCGGAAGGCGCGCTGCCCGAAGGATGTCCTTCGCGGCGTGCGTGACGGTCGGGCCGGCCTCCAGCTGGGCGATCAGAGCGGCGACCAGCATCGGGGAACTCGTCAGCGCCAGGAATGCGGCAGCTGCGGGGTAGTCGTGCGATTGGGGTGCCGGTTCCCACGTCGCATGCACGGTCTTCGCCATGCCGCAGTCTAGGGCGCGGCCGCCGACGTGTCCCCGCCGGCGTCGTGCCGCCACGACGAGTGGTGCTCTTCTCAGCTCGGTCGGGTTCGGGCACGGAGCGACAGCAACCGCGACGCCGTCGCGGAAGCGACCGCAAGCGGTGGAGAGCCCAGGAGTCGAACCCGGTGAAGCCGCCCAGCAGCGGCGCTCCCCGAAGCAGAGATGCTACCCGTCGCTCCGGCGAACACCTCGGTGCGCGGATCCCCAAGCGCTTGGCTCGGGCCCGCTGCATGCCGTCGCCGGGCACCTGCGGCAGAGGAACGAGCGGGGGCGATGCGCGTCCGGTCGACTCCGTGACACGCACCGCCCCGACCCGGTCACTTCGTGTGGGTGCCGGTGGCCGCGCCCCAGGTCGGCGCGGTGCGCAGTCGCCCGCCGGGTCACACGGGGGCCGCTGCGGCGGGCGGAGCCCCACCTGAGCGCCGCGCCGTCCTTCACCGCGAACGTCTCTGAGACCACGGCGACGGTGCCGTCCCAGAGCGCGGGGGTGGAGCCCGTGCCGATGAGCTGTCCCAGGTACTCGGCGTCTGCCTTGCGCGATCGTGCGGTCGTAGTGGGCGCGGGCGGTGCGATCGACCGTCAGCGGCGCGCGACGGTCACCTGCGGCGCGGCGTTCCCGTCGCCGTCGGGCCATCCGGGCGTCGGGGAGGTGCGGAACGACAGGAGGCCCGCGACGACCACGACGAGGAACGCGATCTCGACGTAGGCGTCGCCCATGACGAACTGCCCGACGGTCCAGTGCAGCTCGGCGTTCCCGCCTGTCGGGAGCAGCCATTGCGGGCCGAGCAGGAAGACGGCGCCGACGAGCAGCACGCCTCCTGCGGCGACGCGACTCCCTCGGTGCAGCGCCCGTCCGACTCCCCAGATCAGGCCGGGCACGACCCAGACCCAGTGGTGCGTCCACGAGACCGGTGACACGAGCAGCGCCACCGCCGCGATCAGCACCATCGCGCCAGCCGATCATCGGACCGGAGGCGCTGTCGCGTCCCGAGGAAACCGAGCGCCACGACCAGGACGGCGAGGACGACCCAGGCAACCGTCGCTCCCGTGATGGGCAGCCCGAGACGAGCGACGAGACCGCGGAGCGACTGGTTCCCCGCGTACCAGAGCGCACCGATCCGGTCGGTGGATGCGACGTCGTGGAACCAGAACGTGCTCGAGTCCGCTGGCTCGATCGCCCAGGCGACGGCGCCGAACAGGACGAAGGAGGCGGCCGCGACGAGGGCCGCCCGGTACCGACGGGCCGCCAGGAAGAAGAGGAGGAACGCGAGTGGGGTCAGCTTGATCGCCGCTGCGAGTCCCACGAGCGCGCCTCGAGGCCACCACGGGCGGTCGACGAGGCAGTCGGCAGCGACGAGCCCGGCGAGGACGAGGTTGACCTGCCCGAAGGAGAACGTCTGCTGCACGGGTTCGAGCGTGCAGGCCAGCCACGTGGCGCCCGCTGCGATCAGCGGGATGGGATACGCCGTCGGGCGTGCTGCCCTGGTCCGCACCGAGGACGAGGCGACCGCCAGCAGGCACACGAGGAACAGTGCGGCACCGCTCATCGCGGTGAGCGCCGCGGCACCGACTCGGACCGGGAGGCCCCCACCCAGGGCGAAGAGCTCGGCCGCCAGCGGCGGGTAGGTGAAGCCGAGGCGGAATCCCGGGATCGGAGTCGCGAGCTCGGCGCTGTAGAGCGCACCCCCCGCGAGGACGACCCTGCCCGCCCCGAGATAGACCCAGGCGTCCTCCAGCAGATGCCGAGCGAAGAAGTGCACCCACACCGCCGCCCCGATCGACGCGGCGACGACCACCCCCGCCGCGAGGAGGAGCCCCGACCAGCGGTCCCCATATCGAGGCACGGGGTCGCGCTGCTGTGCTCCGCCGCCCGGCGTGGCCTCGACCGTTCCCCGCTCCTGCATGCGCGTGATGATGCCCTGTCCTTGTCTCCAGCGGTGAGCGCCGACGGGGTCCCGGCGCTGAGATTCATCCTCCGTTCCGAATCGCGCCCCGCTTTCGGAAGTTCCTCGGGGGGCATGCTGCGGTGATGCGGGCGACGGTCCCGGTGAGGTCGTCGGTTCGGACAGGACGTGCCGATAGGGCCTGATCGGCGTGTTGCGGATTAGGGCCCCGTCCCGCGCGCCGCGAGTCTGCGAACACCTGCCGACCCCACCATCGCGACATATCCACCCCGCGGTCAGGTCCGGACCGCGGGTGACAACGTTCCCGGCAGGAGACCTTCAGTGTTCAACAACAAATTCATCGCCGCTGCGGCGATGCGCAGCGGCGAGACCGCGC
>JABBOB010000038.1 GCA_019352055.1 Acidobacteriota bacterium | reverse complement strand
CGGCACGTCGGGATCGACGCGGAGCACCGAGGTCGCCGACACGACGGCGTGCGTCGCGAAGCCGGAGACGCCGAGGTGGTGCTTCACGATCGCGCCGTCGCGGTGCAGCCGCTCGCCGCCTCCGACGAGGGTGCCCGCGCCGTTCGCCGCACTGCCGACGCGGCACGGAAGCCGCCCGTCGGTGCGGCACTCGGGGCACTCTCCGCAGCGCGGCAGGAAGGTCATGACGACGCGGTCGCCGGGAGCGGTGCCCGCCACGTCGGCTCCTGCGACCTCGACGATGCCGGCGGCCTCGTGGCCGAGCAGCATCGGAGTCGGCCGCACACGGTTGCCGTCGACGACCGAGAGGTCGCTGTGGCAGACGCCCGCCGCTTCGATGCGCACCAGGAGCTCGCCGGGGCCGGGCTCGTCGAGCTCGAGCGTCGACAGGGTGAGGGGGCGGGACGAGGCGAACGGTCGCGAAGCGTCGGTGCGCTCGAGCACGGCGCCCTCGATCAGCATGCGGCGACCCCGGTCACGAGAGGCGCTCGATCACCATCGCCATGCCCTGGCCGCCGCCGACGCACATCGTCTCGAGACCGAAGGTCGCGTCCTTCGTCCGCAGCGCGTTCAGGAGGGTCGTGGTGATGCGCGCGCCCGTCATCCCGAACGGGTGTCCCAACGCGATCGCACCGCCGTGCACGTTGAGGCGGTCCCACTCCACACCGAGCTCGTCGGCGGAGGGGATGACCTGCGCCGCGAACGCCTCGTTGATCTCGACGAGGTCGATGTCGCCCATCGTCATCCCCGCGTGCCTGAGCGCCTGCCGGCTCGCCTCGATCGGCCCGAGGCCCATGATCTCGGGCGACAGACCCGTCACGCCGGTCGACACGATCCGCGCGAGCGGCGTGAGCCCGAGGTCCTTCGCGAGCGTGTCGGACACCACGACGAGCGCTGCGGCGCCGTCGTTGAGCGGGCAGGCGTTGCCGGCCGTCACCGTACCGTCCTTGCGGAACACCGGCTGCAGTGCGGAGAGCGTCTCGACGGTCACCCCCGCGCGCGGGCCGTCGTCGGTGGAGACGACGCGCCCGTCCGGCGTGGTGACCGGGGTGATCTCGCGCTCGAAGACGCCCGCCGCGATCGCGGCCTCCGCGCGGTTCTGGCTGAGCGCCGCGTACTCGTCCTGCCGCTCCCGGCTCACACCCTTCCATCCGGCGACGTTCTCCGCGGTCTGACCCATGGCGATGTAGGCGTCGGGCAGCAGGCCGTCCTCGCGCGGGTCGCGCCAGCCGCCGCCCGTGTCCGCGCGCTGCCGCGTGCGCTCCTCCGCGTCGGCGAACATCGGGTTCAGGATCCGCTGCGGGTCCTGGCCCGGGATGAAGTCCGCGCTGCCGGAGGCGAAGTGCGTGACGGATTCGACGCCCGCGGAGACGAACGCGTCACCCTCTCCGGCCTTGATCGCATGGAAGGCCATGCGCGTGGTCTGCAGGCTGGACGAGCAGTACCGCGTCACCGTGGTGCCCGGCATGAAGTCGTAACCGAGCTGCACGGCGACGATCCTGGCCATGTTCATGCCCTGCTCGCCGCCGGGCAGGCCGCAGCCGAGGATGAGGTCCTCGATGCGCTCCGGCGAGAGCTCGGGCACCGCAGCGAGCGCCTCTGCGACGATGAAGGCCGTGAGGTCGTCCGGCCGCATCCCGACGAGCGACCCCTTGTTCGCGCGTCCGATGGGCGTGCGCTTGGCTGCGACGATCACTGCTTCAGGCATTGACGACTCCTCGGTCGGTCGGGGTGAGGACGGGCGGGATCAGACGAACGCGTTCATGCCGGTGATCGACCGGCCCACGATCAGCGTGTTCATCTCTCGCGTGCCCTCGTACGAGTAGAGCGCCTCCGCGTCGGCGAAGAACCGGGCGACGCCCTTGTCCAGCACGATGCCGTTGCCGCCGAGGATCTCCCTCGCGTATGCGACGGTCTCCCGCATCCGCGCGGTCGCGAACGCCTTCGCGAGTGCCGAGTGCTCGTCCCTCTGCTCGTCCGCGTCCTGCATCTGCGAGGCACGGAGGCACATCCCGATGGAGGCCGTGATGTTGCCGAGCCCCTTGACGAGCAGGTCCTGGATCAGCTGGTGGCTCGCGATCGGCTTGCCGAACTGCTGGCGCTCCTTCGCGTAGGCGAGCGCGGCCTCCCATGCACCGATCGCCACGCCGATCGCCTGCCAGGCGACCTCGCACCTCGTGAGCCGCAGCACGGTCGCGACGTCGCGGAACGATCGGATCCCGGGGAGGCGCTTCGCCTCCGGCACGTGCACGTCGACCATCGTGATGTCGGCGTTCTGCACGGCGCGCAGCGCGATCTTGTCCTCGATCTTCTCCGCCCGGAACCCGGGCAGGTCGGTGTCGACGAGGAATCCCTTCACCTGTCCGTCCGCCTCGTCCTTCGCGTAGATCACGACGAAGTCGCTGAAGGTCGCGTTGCCGATCCAGCGCTTTGCGCCGTTCAGGATCCACTCGTCCCCCTCGCGGCGCGCGGTCGTGCGCAGTCCGCGGGCCGAGTCGGAGCCGGAGTACGGCTCCGTCAGGCCGAACGCGCCGAGGAGGGTGCCGGCCGCCATCGCCGGCAGCAGCTCGGCCTTCTGCTCGGCTGAGCCGCCGACGTTGATGGAGCCCATCGCGAGACCGGACTGCACGCCGACGAACGTGGCGACGGAGGCGTCCACGCGTGCCATCTCGAGGGCCATCCAGCCTCGGAACACCGCCGTGTTCGGGAACTTCCGCACCTCGGGGACGAACGGCCCGAGCGCACCGAGGTCGGCCAGCCACGGGATGACCTGCTTCGGGAACTCGGCGCGAGCCCAGTACCCGTCGACGATCGGGCGGATCCGCTCCTCGAACACCGCACGGAACTCGCCCGCGTGGCGCTGCTCCTCCGGCGTGAGGAAGTCCTGGTAGTGGTAGAAGTCGCTGACCAGGTGGTCCAGCGTCGGCTCCTCGGAGCCCGTCTGCGCGTCCGCGGTGATCGTCATCGAATCCTCTTCCTCCGGCCCAGCCTGCCGACGAGAGTGTACGCATCACTTCTCGAAACGTTGCACGGTACGCTCACGGCATGACAGCCGTGGACGCACCCGCTCGCAGCACGGGGCTCGGCAGCCTCGGCGCGCGGCTGGTCCCGAGCGCCCTCTCGGAGCGACTCGTCGCGCACGAGGACGCCGCTCGGGCGTTCCGCACGGCTCGGCACCACTTCATCGCCGGCGATCGGATCGACATGTCCGCGCTGGCGGCGGAGCTGGGCGTCGACCGCACCTCGTTGTTCCGCTGGGTGGGCAACCGCGACGCACTGCTGGGAGAGATCCTCTGGAGCCTGGCGGTGCCGACGTTCGACGCGGCTGACGCCGCGACCCACGAGCACGGGGCGGACCGGGTCGAGGGCGCGCTCACCCGGTTCGTGCACGACCTCATCACGGCCGACTACTTCCGCAGCTGGCTCACCCGGGAGCCGTCCCGTGCCCTCCGGATCCTCACCGGCGGTGCGACGCCGGTGCACCGACGCTTCGTCGCGATCGTCGAGCGGGTGCTGGAGGAGGAGATCGCCGCGGGCCGCATGACCACCCCCCTGCCGCCGCACGACCTCGCGACGGTGCTCGTGCGAGTGGCGGAGTCGTACGCCTACGCCGACCTGATCGCGGGAGAGACCCCCGACGCGGAGCGCGCAGCGGCCGCCTTCGCGCTCGTCCTCGCCGCGACGAGGCCTGCAGCATGAACGACGAGCGCCCGACCCCCGCGGACTACCGGTGGCACCGGCCGTTCCCGACCCGCTGGCACGACAACGACGTCTTCGGCCATGTGAACAACACCATCTACTACGCGGCCATGGACACCACGGTCACCAGCTGGCTGCTCGGGCGGGCTGTGGGCCCACAGGCCGGTTCCGACGCGTCGCGGAGCGACGTGGCGGCCGTGTCCTGGGGATACGGCATGACGGACGTGCAGGGTGATCCGGCCGTGGTGATCGCGTCCTCGTGCCGGTACTTCGCCTCCGGCGCCTTCCCGGACACGTTCCTCGTCGGCCTCCGCGTCGACCGGGTCGGCACGACCAGCGTGTCGTGGGGCCTCGGGATCTTCCGTGAGTCCGACGAGGAGCTGCTGGCCACCGGCACCTTCGTGCACGTGTTCGTCGACCGCGTCTCCCGCCGCCCGATCCCGGTGCCTCCGGCCATCCGCGACCGCATCGGCGCCGAACTCGTAGCGGACGCATAGGACCAGGCGGCATCCTCGCTCAAGTCACTTCGAAGGAGAAGCACCCCATGAACGACGACGTTCTCACCGGCCCCGGCCACGCGACGATCTCCGTCGCGACGATCCTGGCCGAGTCCGCGCACCGCTACCCGGACAAGACGGCCGTGATCTGGGCCGGGCAGTCCGGCCCGCAGTCGCGTGCGACCTACCGCGAGCTCTGGGAGGACGCGAAGCGGATCGCCGGCGTGCTGAAGGCGCGCGGCGTCGGGCGGGGCGACCGGGTGGCGATGCTCGTCCCCAACGTCCCGGACTTCCCGAAGGTCTACTACGCGATCCTCGCGATCGGCGCGGTCGCCGTGCCCATCCACCTCCTGTTCAAGAAGGAGGAGATCGCCCTCGTGCTCCGCGACAGCGGCGCGAAGCTCGTGGTGATCGGGGCGACGAGCCTCGGCGAGGCGCTCCCCGCCGCCATGGAGACCGGCGTGGACGCGGTCTCCGTGCTGCTGCCGGAGGCGGCGAAGGACCTGGCGCCCATCCCCCGACTCGAGGCGCTCATGCAGGAGGCCGAGCCGATCGTGCGTCAGGAGGCGATGAACCCGCTCGAGCCGGCGACCCTGCTCTACACGAGCGGCACCACCGGGACGCCGAAGGGCGCGGTGAACTCGCACTTCGCGCTCGTCGAGCAGGTGAACGTGAGCCTCATCGACCTGTTCGACATGAGTCACGACGACGTCGTCTTCGGCGGCCTGCCGCTCTTCCACACGTTCGGACAGACCTGCGTGCTGAACACCGCCTTCCGGCGCGGCGCCACGATCGTGATGCTGCCGAAGTTCGATCCGATCGGTGCGCTCACCGCGATGGCGGAGCACGGCGCCACCGTGTTCACGGCCGTGCCCACCATGTACGTCGGGCTGCTCGCGGGCGCTCGCGCCGGCGCCCCCAAGCCGCCGCTGCGCTATGCGGTCTCCGGCGGCGCGCCCCTCCCGCTCGCGGTCCTCGAGGAGTTCTCGACGGTGTTCGCCTCGACGGTCTACGAGGGCTACGGCCTCACGGAGACCTCGCCGGTCGTCACGTTCAACCCGATCGGCGTGCCGATCCGGCCCGGCACGATCGGCATCCCGCTCTGGGGCGTGGACGTCGTGATCGCCGACGCGGAGATCGAGGACCGGATCGTCGAGCTGCCCCGCGGGGAGCTCGGCGAGCTCGTGGTCCGAGGACACGACCTGTTCAAGGGCTACCTCGGCAAGCCGGAGGCGACCGCCGCGGCGATCGTCGACGGCTGGTTCCGCACCGGCGACCTGGCCACCATGGGCGAGGACGACTACCTCACGATCGTCGACCGCAAGAAGGACATGATCCTGCGCAACGGCTACAACGTGTATCCGACCGAGGTCGAGAACGTGATGATGCGTCACGAGGCGATCCAGGCCGCCGCGGTGTTCGGGACGCCGCACCCGAAGCACGGCCAGGAGATCGAGGCCGCTGTCGTGCTGAAGGACGGCGCCTCGGCGGACCCGGACGAGATCCGCGAGTTCGTGCGGGCGAAGATCGCGGCGTACAAGTTCCCCCGCGTCGTCCACGTCGTCGACGAGCTGCCGCTCGGACCCTCCGGCAAGGTGCTGAAGCGCGAGCTCACCCGCGTCTACTCGGAGGCGCAGCAGCCCGTCGACGCCTGAGCCCGGTGTCCACCGTGACGGGGATCCGGGGCTCCACCGGCACTCCGTCGCGGTGGACACGAGTCGTTCACACCGGGCGCGGCGTCCCGTAGATCGTCGTGCACCAGATGTCGGTGAGGACGTCGAGCACCTCCTCCGCCACGAGCGACGGCTGGTCGCCGCCGAACGACGCCACGAGCACGTGCTCGTTCATCGCGTTCAGCGCCACGCTGGTCGCGCGCGGGTCGACGATCTCCCGCGCGCGCCCCCGTCGGCGCTCGGCGACGATGGTGGACGCGGTCAGGTCCACCCACCGGCTCGAGCGTCTCGCCCACTCGCGGCGCAGCTCCGGCACGGTCGCGCGTGCCTCGGCGAGCGTCACGCTGACGGCGCGGTGCGCGCCGAACACGTCGACGAACACGCCGATCGTCTCCCGCCACCAGGCGGCCGGGTCGTCTCCAGGGACACCGAGCTCGGCGAGGCGGCCGTCCACCTCGGCGACCATGCGGTCGAGCAGCTCGAGCAGCACCGCCTGCTTGGAGCGGAAGTAGAAGTAGAAGCCGCTGCGGGAGATCGCGGCGCCCGCCGCGATCTCGTCGATCGCGATGTCCGCCATCGGGCGCGTCTGCAGCAGCCCCTCGAACGCCTCCACGATCGCGCGCTGCCGCTCGTCGCCCGACGGCCGGGCCGAGCGGCGGCTGCGGGGGGAAGGGGTCACGTGCAGAGCGTAGAAGGAGATTCGACACGGTGTCGACTTTCTCGACAGAGTGTCGATACGGTGGACCAGCGGGAGGTCGACGATGACGGAGCACCTGGACGTGGTGATCGTGGGGGCCGGCTTGTCCGGCGTCGGTGCGGCGGCGACGCTGCTGCGACGCGTACCGGACCGGACGCTGGCGGTGCTGGAGTCGCGGGATGTGATCGGCGGGACCTGGGACCTCTTCCGGTACCCCGGGGTGCGGTCGGACTCGGACATGTACACGCTCGGCTACGCATCACGCCCCTGGGGCGGCGAGAAGGCGATCGCCGACGGGGAGGACATCCGCGACTACGTGCAGGCGACCGCGGAGGAGACCGGCGTGCGCGATCACGTGCGGACCCGGCAGCGCGTGGTCGCCGCCTCCTGGCACTCCGACCGCGCCCTGTGGGAGCTGACCGTCCTGCACCGCGACCCCGCCGCGACGGGCGAGTGGCGCGACGGAGAGGCGGGCAGCACGAGCACGGTCACCTGCTCGTTCCTGTTCGCGTGCACGGGCTACTACCGCTACGACGAGGGCTACTCCCCCGACATCCCGGGGATCGCCGCCTTCGACGGCCCTGTGATCCACCCGCAGCACTGGCCCGCCGACCTGGACCCGGCCGGGAAGCGGTTCGTGGTCATCGGCAGCGGCGCGACCGCGGTGACCCTCGTGCCGGCGCTCGCGAAGCGCGGCGCGCACGCCGTCATGCTGCAGCGTTCCCCCAGCTACGTCGCCGCGGTGCCGTCGCGGGACCGGCTCGCGCTGCGGCTGAAGGGCAAGGTCCCGCCGGCGCTCGCCTACCGTGCCGTCCGGGTCAAGCACATCCTCGGCGCCGTGATCCTGTATCAGTACGCCCGGCGGCGTCCCGTGGCGATGAAGGCGGTGCTGCGGAAGGCGGCGATGGCGAAGCTGCCGGCGAGCTTCGACGTGGACACCCACTTCGCGCCGCGGTACGACCCGTGGGACCAACGGCTCTGCGCGGTGCCCGGCGGCGACCTGTTCCGGGCGATCACCGCAGGGGATGCCGACGTCGTGACCGATCGCATCGAGTCGGTGGATGCGCAGGGTGTCCGGCTCGCCTCCGGCGGCCGCCTCGACGCCGACGTGCTCGTCACCGCGACGGGGCTGAACGTGCTGGTGCTCGGCGGCATGCGGCTGGACGTCGACGGCCGCACGATCGACCCGGGCGCCACGATCGCGTACAAGGGCATGATGCTCACCGGCGTGCCGAACCTCGCGTACACGATCGGCTACACGAACGCCTCCTGGACCCTGCGAGCGGACCTCGTCGCGAGCTCGGTCGCCGACCTCCTGCAGCGCATGGACCGACGGCGCACCCGGGTGGTGGTCCCGCAACCGCCGCTCGACGGCAGGGCCGCCGCGCCGGTGATCGATCTCGCCGCCGGTTACATCCGACGCGGCATGCACCTGCTCCCCCGCCAGGGTCACCGCTCGCCGTACCGGGTGCACCAGAACTACCTCCGTGACCTGCTGCTGTTCCGCTTCGACCCCCGGCGCCGATCCCTGCGGTTCGAGCCGGCCGGACCCCGACCATGACCGAAGGAGCCGCCGTGCCCGCCACCCCGTCCGTATCCACCCCGTTCAGCCGGGTGACCGTGCTGGGCCTCGGCGTCCTCGGTGCTCAGATCGCACTGCAGACCGCGGCCCACGGCGTCGAGGTCACCGGCTACGACATCGACCAGGACTCGCTCGCCGCGGGCCGAGCGCGGCTGGAGGCGTTCGCCCGTGCGGCTGCGAAGGACGTGGTCGATCCGGACGCGTATGCGGCGGCGCCGGAGCGCGTGCGGCTCACCTCCGATCTCGCGGAGGCGGTCGGGCAGGCGGATCTCGTGATCGAGGCAGTGACGGAGAAGATCGCCGTCAAGCGCGAGGTCTGGGCCGCCGTCGGCGCAGCGGCACCGGCCGGCACGGTGTTCGCCACCAACTCCTCGAGCCTGCTGCCGAGCGCGATCGCGGACGCGACCGGGCGTCCGGAGCGCTTCCTCGCCCTGCATTTCGCGAACCACATCTGGCGTCAGAACACCGCCGAGATCATGGGTTCGCCGGCCACCGATCCGGCCGTGGCGGACCTCGTGCAGCAGTTCGCCGTCGCGATCGGCATGGTGCCGATCCGCCTGCACAAGGAGCAGCCGGGCTACGTGCTGAACTCCCTCCTCATCCCGCTGCTCGGTGCCGCCGCCGAGCTGCTGGTGAAGGGCGTCGCCGATCCCGAGACCGTCGACGCCACCTGGCGCATCGCCACCGGAGCGCCCCTCGGGCCGTTCCAGATCTACGACGTCATCGGGCTGCGCACCGCCTACGCGATCGCGAGCACGGACCCGAGGTCGGCCGTGTGGGCCGCCTACCTCAAGGAGCACTACCTCGACCTGGGACTCCTCGGCGTGGAGTCGGGCGAGGGCTTCTACACCTACCGCTGAGAGGACCCCGACCATGCCGCTCGACCCCGAGACCGCACTGATGCTGCAGGAGATGCAGGCACGTGGCGTTCCGGCCATGTCCGAGGGGACACCCGCCCAGGGGCGCGCCATGCTGCGCGCGTTCGCGGGCGTGGACCGGCGCGACGCCGCGCTGCTGCCGCCCATCCCCGAGATCCGGGACCAGACCGTCGGCGGCGTGCCTGCGCGCGTCTACCGGCCGCACCCCGGGAGCCGCGTGCCGACGGTCGTGTTCCTGCACGGCGGCGGGTTCGTCATCGGCGATCTCGACACGCACGACCTCGCCGTACGCCTGCTCGCGACCGATCTCGGCGCCGTGGTCGTCAGCGTCGAGTACGGCCTGGCGCCGGAGCGTCCGTTCCCGGCCGGCGTGGACGACGCATGGGCGGCGTTCGCCGCGGTCGCCGCGCACATCGAGGACTTCGGCGGCGACCCCGACCGGCTCGCGGTCGCCGGGGACAGCGCCGGCGCGAACCTCGCGGCGGTCACCGCGGTCCGGGCGCGTGACGAGGGTGTGCCGCTCGCCGCGCAGCTGCTCGCCTACCCGACCGTGGACCCCGGCGGCGAGTACGCCTCCCGTGGCGAGAACGCGGAGGGGTACTTCCTCACCGCGCGGGACATGGCCTGGTTCTTCGAGCAGTACACGGGCCTCCACCCCGAGTCCGTCGAGGCCCGGGCGATCGTCGACGACCCGCGCATCGCGCCCCTGCGCACCCCGGACCTCGGCGGCGTCGCACCGGCGATCATCGCGACGGCGGAGTACGACCCCCTCCGAGACGAGGGAGTGGCGTACGCCGCCGCGCTCGTCGGAGCCGGGGTGCGGGTCTGGCACCGCACCTTCCCCGGTCTGATCCACGGCTTCTACGGCACCCCGCTCCCGGGCCCACTCGCCGCGACGCACGAGATCGACGCCGCGCTGCAGGAGCTGCTGGGGTAGCCGACCGCCGGTCCGCTGGACGTTCGCTGCTGACCCGCCCAGGAGGTTTGCATCGGGCGCGGAGGAGGAGTCCGCTGGGGGCTGACGAAAGAGGTACGACGGTGAGAGAGCTCTCCATCCTGAAACCGCTGATCGGTCTCGAGCACGCGACGGTGCTCGACCCTGTCGTGCGGCGCGTCCACGGCGTGGTCGATGCGCTGCTGAAGCCGCGGGCGGTCGAGGACCTGCTCCACGGCGTTCCCGCCGGTCACCCCGTGCACCCCGCGATCGTGCTCGTGCCCGCTGGGACGTGGACGGGCGCCGCGGTGCTCGACCTGCTGCCCGGAACGGCCCGTGCCGCCCGCGTGCTCGTCGGCGCCGGTGTCCTCGCGGCCGCGCCCGCGATCCTCACCGGCTGGGCGGATTGGGCGCGGACCCGGCCCGAGCAGCAGCGCGTCGGCATCGTGCACGCCGCCGCGAACGAGACCGCCTGGATGCTGTACGCCGCGTCCTGGCTCGCCCGCCGCGGCGGTCATGACGCGGCCGGCCGGACGCTCTCGCTCCTGGGACTCGGGCTCATCTCCCTGGGCGGCTACCTCGGCGGCCACCTCGCCTACCGCCAGTCCGCGGGCGCGAACCACGCGAACGCCGTGCTCTCGCGGTTCCCGCAGGGTTGGCAGGCGCTCGGGCCGCTCGAACAGCTGCCTCAGGGTCGCGCCGTCCGGCGCGACGTGGCGGGCGAGGCGCTGTTCGTGCTGCGGCGGGGCGTCCGGGTCGATGTGCTCGCAGACGTGTCGCCGCACCTCGGCGAGGCGCTGCACGACGGACTCCTCGAGGACCCCGCCCGGACGAGCGCGACGATCACCACGACCTACGGCAGCGTCTTCGACGTCAGCACCGGCGCGGTCGTGCACGGCCCGGCGACCGCACCGGCCGTCCGATTCGAGACGAGGATCGAGCGCGACCTCGTGGAGGTGCGGCTTCTGCGCCCCTGAACCCGTTCTCGCTGACGCTTCTGGACGCCGCTGCGGCGTCCAGAAGCGTCAGCAAGGGGGCGAGTGATCCGTCAGCTGCGCTGGCGGCGCTCGCGGACGCGCATGTTGACGACGATCGGGGTGCCGACGAACCCGTAGACCTCGCGAAGGCGACGCTGCACGAACCGGCGGTACCCGGGGTCGAGGAAGCCGGTCGTGAAGAGCACGAAGGTGGGCGGACGGCTGCCGGCCTGCGTCCCGAACAGGATGCGCGGCTGCTTGCCACCGCGGACCGGGTGCGGATGCGCCGCGGTGAGCTCGGCGATGAAGGCGTTGAACTTCCCGGTCGGGATCCGGGTGTCCCAGCCGTCCAGCGCAGCGGTGAGAGCGGGCACCAGCTTCTCGAGGTGTCGTCCGGTCAGTGCGGAGATGTTGACCCGCGGCGCCCAAGCCACGTGTGCGAGATCCTTCTCGATCTCGCGCTCCAGGTAGCGGCGACGCTCGTCGTCCATCAGATCCCACTTGTTGAACGCGAGCACGAGCGCCCGTCCGGATTCGAGCACCATGTCGACGATCCGGATGTCGGCCTCACTGATCGGCTCGGTCACGTCGAACAGCACGACCGCGACCTCGGCGCGCTCGAGCGCCGCCTGCGTGCGGAGGGAGGCGTAGAAGTCGGCGCCCTGGGACAGGTGCGTCCGGCGCCGGATGCCGGCGGTGTCGACGAAGCGCCACACGGTGCCGGCGATCTCGATCTGCTCGTCGACCGGGTCTCGGGTGGTCCCGGCCGTCGGCGAGACGACCACGCGCTCCTCGCGGGCGGACTTGTTCAGGAGGCTCGACTTGCCGACGTTCGGCCGGCCGACGAGCGCGACGCGGCGCGGGCCGCCCGCCTCCGCCTTCGCGACGGCGGACTCCTTCGGCAGCAGGCGCATGACCTCGTCGAGCAGATCGGCTACGCCGCGGCCGTGCAGCGCCGAGACCGCCCAGGGCTCGCCGAGGCCGAGGCCCCAGAGCTCGCCGATGTACGCCTCCTGGCGGTCGCCGTCGACCTTGTTCGCGACGAGCCGGACCGGCTTCTTCGAGGCGCGGAGCATCCGAACGACCTGCTCGTCGGTGCTCGTCGCGCCCACGACCGCGTCGACGACGAACAGCACGGCGTCCGCGAGGTCGACCGCGAGCTCGGCCTGCGCCGCGACGGCCGCGTCGAGCCCGGACGCGTCCGGCTCCCAGCCGCCGGTGTCGACGAGCGTGAACGCCCGCCCCTCCCACTCCCCCCGGTAGGTGACGCGGTCGCGGGTGACCCCAGGGACGTCCTCCACCACGGCGGCGCGGCGGCCGAGGATCCGGTTGACGAGCGCGGACTTGCCCACGTTGGGGCGTCCGACGATCGCCAGCACGGGCAGCGCGGCGCCGGCGCCGGTCTCGGCGTCCTCGATGTCCCCCGCCCCGAGCAGGAGGCGGTCCTCGTCCTCGAGCGCGTAGTCCTCGAGCCCCAGGCGCAGCGCCTCGGCCCGCTGCTCGGCTGCGGCTTCGTCGATCGCGCCGAGGCGTTCCGCCAGGTCGTCGGGTGCGACCTCGTACTCGTCGTCGGTATCGGTCATGAGACGGGCTCCAATCCGGCCGCCTGGCGTACCAGTGCGACGAGGGCGCCGACGGTGCCGGCGAAGTCGAGTTCGGTCGAGTCGAGCGTCGTGACGCCCTCGGCCGCCTCGAGGAAGTCGACGACCCGCGAGTCCTTCGCGTCCCGCTCGGCGATCGAGCGCGCCACGGCGTGGCGGTCCTCGTGCGGCAGCTCGTCCGCACGCCGGGCCGCCCGCACCTCCGGGCTCGCGGTCAGCAGCACGCGGACGTCCGCGTGCGGCGCGACGACGGTGGTGATGTCCCGCCCCTCGGCGACGACGCCCGGCTCGGCGGCGGCGAGCCGCTCGCGGAAGCCCTCGTTCAGCCGGGTGCGGACCGCGGGTACCCGCGCGATGCCGCTCACGGCGGCGGTGACGCGCGAGGTGCGGATCGCGTCGGTGACATCGACGCCGCCGACGCGGACCCAGCGCTCCGCCGGGTCGTCGGCCGAATCGAACGCGAAGCCCTCGAGGGCGCGTTCGACATCCCGGGCGTCCTCCGGGTCGCCGCCGCGCTCCAGCACCTTCCAGGCCAGCGCGCGGTAGGCGGCGCCGGTGTCGAGGAAGGTGTACCCGAGCGCGGACGCCGCGGCCCTCGAGACGCTCGACTTGCCGCTGCCCGCCGGTCCGTCCACCGCCACGATCACGCCCACGTGTGCTCCTTCGTCATGCGACTCGCCACCCGCGCCGCTGCAGGTCCGCCTCGAGACCGCCCGCGACCTCCGGAGCGACCGCGATCTCCACGATCCCGATCGGCGCGCCCGGCGAGTGCTCGAGGCGCATGTCCTCGAGGTTCACCCCGAGCTCGCCGATCTCTGTCAGCAGACGCGCGATCTGGCCGGGCCGGTCGTCGACGAGCACGACCATCGTGGTGGTCTTCAGGTCGACGCCGTGCTTCCCCGGGATCCGGGCGACGCCGTCGTTCCCTGCGGACAGCACGTCGGCGAGCGCCCGCTGAGCGCCGCGCGCGGCCGGGTCGGCGAGCGCCTCCAGCACCGCGTCCAGGTCGTCGCGCAGGTCGGAGAGCACAGGGAGGATCCGAGCGGCGTTCGCACTGAGGATCTGCACCCAGAGCGCCGGGTCGCTGCCGGCGATCCGGGTGGTGTCACGCAGCCCCTGGCCGGCGAGGTCGGTCGCGTGGTCCGGCGCGTCGACGAGCCGGGCCGCGAGCAGGCTGGAGATGAGCTGGGGCGCGTGCGAGACCACCGCGACGGCGTCGTCGTGGCGGTCGGCGGGGAGGCGGACGGGCACCGCGCCGAGGTCGAGCGCCAGCGCCTCCAGCACCCCGGACTGCTCCGGCGTCGTCGCAGCGTGCGGCGCGATCACCCAGGGCCTGCCGAGAAAGAGGTCGGCACGACCGGCGATGGGGCCGCCGCGCTCCCGGCCGGCCATCGGATGGGAACCGACGTAGCGGGCGATCGGGGCGCCGGCGGCCTCGAGCGCGGCGAGCGGGCCGGCCTTCACGCTGGCGACGTCGGTGACGAGCGCATCGGGGTAGCGGGCGAGCTCCGCTGCGACGACGTCCGCGACCACGTCCGGCGGCACCGCCACGACGACGAGCGCGGGCGCGTCCTCGGACCTGCTGCGACGACCGGCGCCGTAGTCGATCGCGAGCGCGAGGGTCGACGGAGAGACGTCGTCGAGGACGACGTCGACGTCGAGGGACGAGAGGCCGAGCCCGATGCTCGTGCCGAGCAGCCCGGTGCCGACGACCCGGACCTGCCCCGTGGTTCGGGCGGACACGGGCATCGAGCCTACCGGCTGGGCCGGTCCCGGCTCGCGAGGGTCGAGAGGGCGCCGAACTCGGCCGCCGTGAGGTCCCGCGTGCGCCCCACCGGCAGGTCGCCGAGCTTCAGCGGCCCGAACTCCCGGCGCACCAGCTCACGGACGGGATGGCCCACCTCGTCGAGCATCCGCCGGACGATCCGGTTGCGGCCGGAGTGCAGCGTGAGCTCCACGAGCGTCGCCCCGGGCCGGGCGCCGTTCGGCACGATCCGCGCTCGGTCGGCGGCGATGGGGCCGTCCTCGAGCTCGACCCCCTCCCGCAGGCGGTGCAGCGTCTGCGGGCGCACGGCGCCGTCGACGAGCGCGATGTACGTCTTCGTCACGCCGAACGAGGGATGCGACAGCATCTGCGCGAGATCGCCGTCGTTCGTGAGCAGCAGGAGGCCGGACGTGTCGGTGTCCAGGCGTCCGACGTTGAAGAGCCGCTCGTCGTAGCGGTCGGTGTACTGCGTGAGATCGGGGCGACCTCGGTCGTCCTTCATCGTCGAGACCACGCCCGTCGGCTTGTGCAGCACGACGGTGCGGCGGGCCGGATCGATCCGGACGGGAACCCCGTCGACGGCGACCTCGTCGGTCGCTGGATCGACGCGAGTGCCCGGTTCGGTCACGACGCGGCCGTTCACCTCGACACGACCCGCGGCCATCAGCTCCTCGGCGACGCGGCGGGACGCGACCCCGGCGGCGGCGAGCACCTTCTGGAGCCGTTCGCCGTCCTGGCGGAGCTCAGCGGGCATCGACGTGCGCTCCTTCCACGCCTTCGAGCATCGGTGCGAGGGGCGGAAGCTCAGCCAGCGAGCGGATGCCGAGCGCGACGAGCAGCTCGTCGGTCGTGCCGTAGAGCACCGCACCGGTCTCCTCCGAGCGCCCGACCTCGGCGACGAGACCGCGGGCGACGAGGGTCTTGAGCACCGAGTCGACGGAGACCGCGCGGATCGCCGCGATCTGGCCCCGGCTGACCGGCTGGCGGTAGGCGACGACCGCGAGCGTCTCGAGCGCGGCCTGGCTGAGCCGCCCGGCGGTCTCGACCTCCAGCAGGTGGCGCACGCTCTCGTCGTGCCGGCGTCGCGCGTACAGGCGGTAGCCGAGCGCGAGCTCGCGCAGCTCGAAACCGCGGCGCCGGCCGCCCGCGAGGCCGTCGTAGTCGTCGCGGATGCGCTGGAGCGCCTGACGGACGACCGCCACCGGCCGGTCGACGGCGCTCGCCATGGTCAGCAGGTCGAGCGGGCGGTCGGCGACCACGAGCAGCGCCTCGATCGTCCCGTCCAGGTCGTCGAGCGCCGAGACGCCGCGCTCCTGGGGGGCCGAGGGACGCGGCGGTTCCTCCGCCTGCCGGCCCTGCTCCCCTGCGAACGCGGCCGACAGCACCGCGTCGTCGACCGGCGCACCGAGCAGGCCCGAGAGCAGCAGCGCGACCGGTTCCTGCGGCGTCGCCCTGCGGGTGGCCGGCCGGTGGGTCGTCGGCTGCTCAGTCATCGAATCCGCCTCCGAGTCGCGCGAGCATCGTGTCGTCCCAGTCTTGCGCGGTCCAGCGCACCACGAGCGCACCGAGCGGGTCGAGCTGCTCGAACACGATCGCACCGAGCCGGTACAGCTCGAGCACGGCGAGGAACCGTGCGATCACGACCGGGCGCTCGGCCTCGGGGCCCGCGAGGTCGAGGAAGCTCATGGCGGCACCGCGGCGGAGCAGGCTGACGACCTCGGCCGCCTGGTCGCGCAACCCGACCGCGGAGCCGTGGAGGTGGTCCAGCCCGACCGTCGGCACCGGCTTCGGCGCGAGCACGAGGGCCGCGAGGATCGCGAACGCGGCGAGGTCGACCGGCAGCTCGGCGGCCGGCACGGACGGCAGCTGCTGCTCGCGGATCGCACCTCGATGCGCGTGACGCGCACCCTCGACCGCGAGCGCCTCGGCGAACCAGGTCGTCGCCACCTTGTACGCCCGGTACTGCAGCAGGCGCGCGAACAGCAGATCACGGGCCTCGAGCATGGAGACCGCCTCGGCGTCGACCACCTCGCCGGCCGGCAGCAGGCCGGCGATCTTCGCGTCGAGCAGCGTCGCGCCGACGACGAGGAAGCCGCTCGTCTGGTCGAGGTCGGCATCGTCGCCGAGGTGCTCCAGGTGCGCGAGGAACTCGTCGGTGACGACGGACAGGGCGAGCTCGGTGACGTCGAGCTCGTGTCGGCCGATCAGATCGAGCAGGAGGTCGAACGGTCCGTCGAAACCGCCGACCCGGACGCGGAAGACGGCTGGCGCACCATCGGCATCGCTGTCCGCGTCCGGGTCAGGCGAACGCACCCCGCACCACCAGCTCGCGCGCGAGCTGCAGGTACGCAGCCGCCGCGCGGTGCTCGGGCGCGTACTCGAGGATCGGCTCCCGGGCCACGGAGGCGTCCGGGAACTTCACCGTCCGGCTGATGACCGTCTCCAGCACGTCGGCGTCGAACGCCTCCACGACCCGGTCCAGCACCTCGCGGGAGTGCAGCGTGCGCGGGTCGTACATCGTGCCGACGATGCCGTCGAGCGCGATCGCCGGGTTCAGCCGATCGCGCACCTTCTCGATCGTCTCGACGAGGAGGGCGACGCCGCGCAGCGCGAAGTACTCGCAGGCGAGCGGGATGACGACGCCGTGGGCCGCCGTGAGCGCGTTGACGGTGAGGAGGCCGAGCGACGGCTGACAGTCGATGAGGACGACGTCGTAGTCGTCGGTCACGCGACGCAGCACCCTGGCGAGGCTCTGCTCACGGGCGACCTCGTTGACGAGGTGCACCTCCGCCGCCGACAGGTCGATGTTGGCGGGGATGATGTCCAGGCCCTCGATCTGGGTGTGCTGGATCGCGATGCGCGGGTCGGTCCTCGACGAACCGAGCAGCAGCTCGTAGATGGTCGGGACGTCGTCGGTCAGCACCTTGAAGTTGGCCGACAGCGCGCCCTGCGGATCGAAGTCGATCAGGAGCACCCTCCGGCCGTAGGCGGCGAGCGCGGCCCCCAGGTTCACCGTCGTGGTGGTCTTGCCGACGCCGCCCTTCTGGTTGCAGAGCGCGACGATCCGCGCGGGGCCGTGCTGCTTGAGCGGCGCGGGGACCGCGAACTCATGGGACGGCCGCCCGGTCGGGCCGATGGGCAAGCCCTCGTCGGCGTGGGGCGGGGCATCCAGAACTGTCAGCTGCGTCATGGGTGGGGTCCTCGGTGCGTCGTGCTCGAACGTCCGATCACGCTAGGGCGGGGTGTACCCCGTTCTGGGGCGACGCGCCGCCGCCCGGCTTCCCCACCCTCGACCTCCGGCGTGTCGGGCTTCGCGGATCCGGAGATGCTTCCCGGATCCGGACGGACTCGCCGACACCCTGGACACGGACACCTCAGCGCGGGATGTCGACGAGGATCTCCGGATCCGCGAACACTGGTCTCATGGATGCGGGCGACGCGACGATCCGGGCGTACCAGGAGCGGATGGAGGCGTACCTCTCGGCGCAGCGCGAGCCGAGCCCGGCGGTGCTCGCCTGGCACGACCGCTTCGTCGGGTCGCTCGGGCAGGGCTCGACGGTGCTCGAGCTCGGGAGCGGCCCGGGATCCGACGCCGACCGGCTGGAGGCGCGCGGGCTCCAGGTGCTCCGGAGCGACGCGACGCCGGCCTTCGCCGAGCGCCTGCGTGGCCTCGGTCATGCCGTGCTCGACCTCGACGTGCGGACCGACCCGATCCCCTCAGGGCTCGACGGGGTGTTCGCGAACGCGGTGCTGCTGCACCTCACGCGCGACGAGCTGCAGATGGCGCTGCTCCGCCTCCACGGCGCGATACGGCCCGGCGGGGTCCTGGCGTGCTCCTTCAAGGAGGGCGACGGCGAGGAGTGGCACGACCGCAAGCTCGGCCTCCCGCGCCGCTTCACCTACTGGCGGGAGGCGCCCCTCCGCGATGCCCTCACGACCGCAGGATTCGATGCCGAGCCCATCGGTCACGTGCGCGGCGACAGCGACGACTGGCTGCAGGTCGTCGCGCGCGCCTGACCCTCCGTCTCGGAGGGCGCGCGGTGTCCTCCGCGACGGTGCGTGGCGCTCAGCGGGCGCGGGGGTGCGCGGTCGTGTAGACGTCGCGCAGCGCGTCGGCCGTGACGAGCGTGTACAGCTGGGTCGTCGCGACCGAGCTGTGCCCGAGCAGCTCCTGCACCACGCGGACGTCGGCGCCGCCCTGCAGGAGGTGGGTGGCGAAGCTGTGCCGGAAGGTGTGGGGTGACACGTGCGCGGCGAGGCCCGCGCGCTCCGCAGCGGCCTGGATCACGAGCCAGGCACTCTGGCGGGACAGACGCGCACCCCGTGGGCCGAGGAACAGCGCCGGCGTTCCCACGCCCTTGGCCGCCCACATCGGCCGCACCCGGGTCAGGTACCCCTCGATCGCGGCCCGCGCATAGGAGCCGACCGGGACGAGCCGCTGCTTGCCGCCCTTGCCGAGCACGCGCACCATCGACCCGGTGGCGAGGTCGTCGACGTCGAGCCCGACGGCCTCGCTCACCCGGGTGCCCGTCGCGTAGAGCAGCTCGAGGAGCGCCCGATCCCGCACGAGGACGGGCTCCTCCCCCTCCGTGGCTCCGATCAGCCGGGCCATCTCGTCGATGGTGATCGCCTTCGGCAGCCGCATGGGCAGCTTGGGCGGACCGACCTCGTGCGCGACGTCGTCGGGCACGAGCCCGTCCTCGGCGAGGAACCGGTGCAGCCCGCGGACGGAGGAGAGCATGCGCGCGGCCGATGAGGCCGCAGCGCCGTCCTCCCCGCGGATGCGGTGCAGGAAGGCGCTGACGTCGGCCGTGGTGACCTCGGCCATCTCGGTGCGGCCCGACGCCGCCAGGTGCTCGGCGTACCGCCCGAGGTCGCGCCGGTACGCGGCCAGCGTGTTGTCGGACAGCCCGCGTTCGACTGCGACGTGGCGGAGGAACCGTCCGACCGCCTGCTCGACCTTCATGCCGCTCCCTCCCCGATGCTCGTGAGCGGGCGGGGTCCGATCAGCGGGTGCGCCAGGGAGGGCCGCCGACGACCGGGTGGCGCAGCCACGGCTCGTCGCCCGGTGCGAGGGTCGCCCAGTCGCGGGCACGGGCCGCGACCGCGGCGAGGGACCCGACGACCAGCGACGGGCTCTGCACCCGACGTGTCAGCACCGCGTCGACCACGTCGTCGAGCGGCACCCAGCGGGTCTCGATGTCGGCCTCCTCGTCGTGACGTGCGAACGCCGGCACGGCGGACACATCCCGCGCGAGATACACGCGGATGGTCTCGTCGCTGCCGCCCGGCGAGTTCTGGAAGTCGGCCAGCACGTGCCAGGTCGCCGCAGCGAGGTCCGCCTCCTCGGCGAGCTCGCGCTGCGCGCCGGTCAGCGGCGGCTCACCGGACACGTCGAGCAGTCCGGCCGGGATCTCCCACGCCCGCGTGCGGATCGGGTGCCGGTACTGGCGGATCAGCAGCACGCG
This sequence comes from Acidobacteriota bacterium, assembly GCA_019352055.1. Classification (GTDB taxonomy): domain Bacteria; phylum Actinomycetota; class Actinomycetes; order Actinomycetales; family Microbacteriaceae; genus Amnibacterium. The sequence goes on along the minus strand of JABBOB010000038.1, from coordinate 7,720 downwards.
TTCCTGCTCATCGAGCGCGAGGATCGCGACGGCGCCCGGGTGCCGGATCACCTCTCGCGTGATGGGCTTCCCGTCGTAGTCGAAGGTCTCGCGCGCGACGTCCCACACGCGACCGTGGTGCAGGAGCGTCTCGGCGGCCAGCTCGTGCCGCTCCGGCTCGTCCGCGATGGGTGCGGAGGCGGCGAGGTCAGGCACCGGCGGCCACCTCCTGCTCCTCGATCGTCGGATCCTCGAACAACCGGGACGCGCGCTGCCGCTCGAGGGCTGCGGTCACCAGCCCGCGGAAGAGGGGGTGGGCCTTGGTCGGCCGGGACCGCAGCTCGGGGTGCGCCTGCGTGCCGATGAAGAACGGGTGCACGGCCCGCGGCAGCTCGACGAACTCGACGAGCCGGTGGTCCGGCGACGTGCCGGAGAACACGAGCCCTGCGCCCTGCAGCCGCTCGCGGTAGTGGTTGTTGACCTCGTAGCGGTGCCGGTGCCGCTCGCTGACCTCGGCGCGGCCGTAGAGCTCGCGAGCGAGCGTGCCCTCCTCGAGGTCGGCGCGGTAGAGGCCGAGACGCATCGTGCCGCCGAGGTCGCCTCCCGCGATGATCGCGACCTGCTCGGCCATCGTGGCGATCACCGGGAACGGGGTGTCCGGGTCGAACTCGGTGGAGGAGGCGTCGGGCAGGCCCGCCTCGTGCCGCGCGTACTCGATGACCATGCACTGGAGGCCCAGGCACAGCCCCAGCGCCGGGATGCCGTTCTCGCGGGCGAAGCGGAGGGCACCGACCTTGCCCTCGATCCCGCGGACGCCGAAGCCGCCCGGGATGCAGATGCCGTCGAGGTCGCCGAGCTGCTGAGCGGCTCCCTCCGGCGTCTCGCACTCGTCGCTCGGGACCCAGCGCAGCGACACCTTCGTCTGCTGCGCGAATCCGCCCGCCCGCAGGGCCTCGGTGACCGACAGGTAGGCGTCGGGCAGGTCGATGTACTTGCCGACGAGACCGATGGTGACCTCGCGCCGCGGCTGGTGGACGGCCTGGAGCACCGTGTTCCAGCTCGTCAGGTCGACCTCGCCGGGCTCGAGCCCGAGCGCCTCGACGATCGTATCGTCCAGCCCCTGATCGTGCAGCATCGCGGGGATGTCGTAGATGGACGGGGCGTCGACCGCGTTCACGACCGCCTCCTCGTCGACGTCGCACATCAGCGCGATCTTCTTGCGGTTCGCCTCCGTGACCGGACGGTCGGACCGCAGCACGAGCGCGTCGGGCTGGATGCCGATCGAGCGGAGCGCGGCGACCGAGTGCTGCGTCGGCTTCGACTTCTGCTCGCCGGACGTCTGCAGGTACGGCACGAGGGAGACGTGGACGAAGAACACGTTCCGGCGCCCGAGCTCGTGCCGCACCTGGCGTGCGGACTCGAGGAACGGCTGGCTCTCGATGTCGCCGACGGTGCCCCCGATCTCCGTGATGATGACGTCCGGCTGCGGGTCGTCGGACGCCTGGAGGCGCATCCGGCGCTTGATCTCGTCGGTGATGTGCGGGATGACCTGCACGGTGTCGCCGAGGTACTCGCCGCGGCGCTCGCGCGCGATCACGCTGGAGTAGATCTGGCCGGTCGTGACATTCGCCGACTGGCTGAGGTTGATGTCGAGGAACCGCTCGTAGTGCCCGATGTCCAGGTCGGTCTCGGTGCCGTCGTCGGTGACGAACACCTCCCCGTGCTGGAACGGGTTCATCGTTCCGGGATCGACGTTGAGGTACGGGTCCAGCTTCTGCATCACGACGCGCAGACCCCGTGAGGTCAGCAGGTTGCCGAGGCTGGCGGCCGTCAGGCCCTTCCCGAGGGAGGAGACGACACCCCCGGTGACGAAGATGTGCTTCGTCGTCCTGGTCGGAATCGAACTCCCCGTGTCCACCACGGGATTCCATCTTATGGACACCTCGGACATCCACCGGACCACCGGCGGCCCGAGGATCAGGACGCGGCGCCGGCGAGGTCGAGCAGCTCCTGCGCGTGCGCGAGCGCGGACTCGCTCGTCGTGAGACCGGACAGCAGGCGCGCCATCTCGGCCACCCGCTGGTCGCCGGTGAGCCGCTGCACCGTGGAGGTGGTGACCCCGCCGTCGGAGCCCTTCAGCACCTTGAGGTGGTTCGTGGCGAACGCGGCCACCTGAGCCAGGTGCGTCACCGCGATCACCTGCGACGTCGTGGCCAGACGCGCGAGGCGCTTGCCCACCTCCGTCGCCGCGGCGCCGCCGATTCCGGCGTCGACCTCGTCGAACACGAACGTCGGCACCGGGTCGGTGCCCGCGAGCACGACCTCGAGCGCGAGCATCACGCGCGACAGCTCGCCACCGGATACGCCCCGGGCGATCGGCCGCGGCTCCGCGCCCGGGTAGGCCTGCAGCAGCAGCTGGACGGCGTCCCGACCGGTCGCGGACAGCTCGTCGCGACTCGTGACGTCGACGATCGCCGCGGCGGTGCCCATCGCGAGGTCGGCGAGCTCGGCGGTCACCGCCGCGCCGAGCCGCTCCGCGGCAGCCCTCCGGATCGCCGACATCCGGTCGGCCAGCTCGACCGCGAGCCGCTCGTCCTCGGCCACCTGGTCGGCGAGGGCGTCGATGCGATCGGGGTCGGCGTCGAGCTCGATCAGGCGGCGACCGCCCGAGTCGGCGAAGCCGAGCACGTCGTCGAGGGTGGGTCCGTACCGGCGGACGAGGACGGCCAGCTCGTTGATCCGCTGCTGCACCACCTCGAGCCGGCCGGGCGCGTCGGGATCCAGCCCGGCGATGTAGCTGGCGAGATCCGCGGACGCGTCGGCGGCGAGCGACGACACGGACGCGACGGTCTCGGCGAGCGCCGAGATCTCGGGGTCGAGCGGCGCCGCGCGCTCCAGGGCGCGGCGCGCCTCCACCAGCAGGCTCAGCGCGTCCAGCGCGGTCATGTCCTCGGAGGAGAGGGCCTCGTGCGCGGTCGACGCCGCCAGCCGCAGCTCGTCCTGCGCGCCGAGCCGTTCGGCGAGCGCAGCCAGCTCGGCGTCCTCGCCGACCTGCGGTGCGACGCCCTCGATCTCGGCGAGGGCGGTCCGCAGCTCCCCCGCCTCCAGGGTCCTGGCGTCCTGCTCTGCGGTCAGCCGTTCCAGCTCGGCCCGGTCGGCGAGGAACCGGCGGTGGACGAGGGTGTACCGCTCCAGCAGCTGCGACAGCTCGGCGCCGGCGAAGCGGTCGAGCAGCTCCCGCTGCGCCGCCGGCGACTTCAGCCGCAGCTGCTCCGACTGGCCGTGCACCGCGACGAGGTCCTCGCCGAGCTCCTGCAGCACGCCGACCGGAACCGACCGGCCGGCGACGGCGACCCGGCTGCGCCCCTCCGCGGTGAGGGTGCGCGACACGAGCAGTTCCGCGGTCCCGTCGCCGAGGGGCTCCAGCTCGCCTCCGGCGTCCTCCACCCGGTCGGCCACGGCACCGTGCTCCGGCACGATCCAGCGGGCCTCAGCGACCGCGCGGTCAGCGCCGGCGCGGAGCACGCCGGAGTCGGCTCGGCCCCCCAGCAGCAGCCCCAGCGCGGTGACCACCATCGTCTTGCCCGCTCCGGTCTCCCCGGTGAGCGCGGTGAACCCGGGGCCGAGCGGCAGGACCGCGTCCTCGATCACGCCGATGCCGCGGATCGTGATCTCCTCGATGCCGGGGCGGGGCGCGGTCACGACGCCGGGCCTCGCCATCCGCTCACCGGCAGGTCGAACTTGCGCACGAGCCGGTCCGTGAACCGGTCCTGCGCGGAGTGGATGCGAGCGAGCCGGACGGTCCGCGTGGAGGCGCCGATCTCGACCCGCGCGCCCACCGCGAGATCGAACATCCGTCTCCCGTCGCACCACAGCACGCCGGTGGCCGAGGTGCGGCGCAGCACCTCGATCGCGATGGTGGAGGTGGGCGGCACGACGAGCGGCCGTGCGAAGAGCGCGTGGGCGGACAGCGGGACGACGAGCATCGCGTCCACCGTCGGCCAGATCACCGGGCCGCCGGCGGAGAATCCGTAGGCCGTCGAGCCGGTGGGCGTGGAGACCACCACGCCGTCGCAGCCGAACGTCGACAGGGGCCGGCCGTCGACCTCCAGCACGACCTCGAGCATCCGCTCCCTGGCCGCCTTCTCGACGGTCGCCTCGTTCAGCGCCCAGTCCTCGTGCACGACCTCGTCGTCCTGGAAGACCCGGATGGAGACCGTCCGGCGCTCCTCGACGTCCCAGCGTCGCTCGATCACGCGGGCGATCACCCGCGCGAGGTCGTCGCGCTCCGCCTCGGCGAGGAATCCCACGTGACCCATGTTCACGCCGAGCAGCGGCACATCGGAGTGCCGCACGAGCTCCGCCGCGCGGAGGATCGTGCCGTCGCCGCCGAGCACCACGACGAGCTCGAGATCCTCGACCGCGACCTCGTCGCCGAGCACCGCGGCACCGTGGACGTCGCAGCGTTTCGCGAGGTCGTCGCGCTCGAGGGCGGTGAGCACCGGCACGACGCCGCCGGCGCGGAGCAGCGCGAGCGCCGACGCCGCCGCGTCCACCGTGGCGTCCCGGCCCGTGTGCGCGAGGATCAGGACGTGGCGGGACCGCTCCGTCATCCGACCTCCCCGGGGTCAGGGCGCACCGCGCGCCCGATCGACGTCGCCCATTCTGTCGGATCGCTCCCGCGCGAACGGTGGAGGTGGACCAGGGCCTCGCGGTTGCCGTGCGTGCCGACGACGGGCGACGGGATGAGACCGACGGTCCGCAGCCCGGTCGCCGCTGCGGTGTCGAGGACGGCTCGGACCGCGCGCTCTCGTTCGGCGACATCGCGGACGAGCCCCCCGCGAACGTTCGCACGGCCGACCTCGAATTGCGGCTTGATCAGGCAGATCACGTCAGCGCCCTGTGCTGCGACCGCCGCGATGGCCGGCAGCACGAGGGTGAGCGAGATGAAGGAGAGGTCCGCCACGACCACATCGGGCGCGTCCGCCGACCCGGTCAGCCCCGCCAGCCGCTCCCGGGTGAGCGTGCGGGCGTTCTCGCCCTCGACGACGACGACCCGCGGATCCTCCCGCAGCTCGGGGGCGAGCTGGTCGTGACCGACGTCGAGAGCCACGACCGAGCGGGCGCCGCGCTCGAGGAGCACCTGCGTGAACCCGCCGGTCGAGGCGCCGAGGTCGAGCGCGAGTGCGCCTGCGACGTCGATGCCGAACGTGTCGAGCGCCGCGTCGAGCTTGCCCGCCCCACGGCCGACCCATCCGCTGCCGCGATCGACCTCGAGCACCGCGTCATCGGGGACGCGCTGCGAGACCCGCTTCGCCACCGCGCCGTCCACCCGCACGCGCCCAGCCGTCACCGCCGCCTGCGCCGCCGACCGCGACCGGACGAGTCCTCGGGCGACGAGGGCGAGATCCACCCGTTCGTCGGTCACGCGCCGGGCAGCTCCATCCGCTGCTCCAGCCGCTGCTCCACGTCGAGGTAAGCGGTCGCGCGCGCCTCGAGCGGCAGCGACTCGATCACCGCCGGGGTCATGCGCTCGTCGTCCATGGCGGTCAGCGTATCGAGGACCGCAGACGCAGCACGGCGTCGGGGACCCGCAGGGCGTACGCGCTCACGCCGGAGCCCCAGACCGCCTCGGCCGCCGCACGGATCAGGTCGACGGGCTCCCCCTCGCGCAGGACCTCGAGCTCGACGCCGCGCACGCGGGCGATCGCCTTGCCGACCTGCACGCCGTCGCCGCGGCGACGGATGTCGGGGTAGGGCGCGAGCAGGCCGCGCAGGTCGGCCAGCACGAAGCGCGGTCGCGAGTCGGGTGCGGCGGCCAGCAGCTCCTTGACGCCGTCGACACCGGTCAGTACGAGCGCGGAGGGCATCCCGGCGGCGTTCGCCCCTTTGATGTCGGTGTCCAGCCGGTCGCCGACGAAGAACGGTCGCCGAGCCGAGAAGCGTTCGACCGCTGTCGTGAACAGGGGCGTCTCCGGCTTGCCGGCGACCACGGGCAGTCGGCCGACCGCCGCGTGCACCGCGGAGACCAGGGTGCCGTTGCCGGGCGCGATCCCCCGGTCGACAGGGATGGTCCAGTCCGTGTTCGTCGCGATCCAGAGCCGGTCCGGGTCAGCCAAAGCGAACGCGGCCTCGGCGAGGTCCTGCCAGCCGAGCTCCGGAGCGAATCCCTGCACGACCGCATCGGGGGCGTCGTCGGCGCCGGCCGCGAGCACGAAACCCGCCTCCAGCACCACGGAGCGCAGCCCCTCACCGCCGATCACGAGCACGCGCGCGCCGGCGGGCAGCCGGTCGGCGAGCAGCCGCACCGCGGCCTGCGGGGAGGTCACGATGTCGTCGGGCTGCGCGGCGAGCCCGAAGCCCGTGAGCTGCTCGGCGACCGCGGCGGCCGTGCGCGACGCGTTGTTCGTGATGTACCCGACGCGCACCCCGCTGGACCGGACCGCCTCGAGAGCCTCCTGAGCGCGGGGCACCACCGCGCTGCCCCGATAGACCACTCCGTCGAGATCGAGCAGCAGGACGTCGGCGTCGTCGAGCGGCGTCGGTCGCGCGATGGCCATCAGGACCGCCCGTCCTCGCTGGAGGGGTCGGCCTCAGGTGCCGCCCCGCGGTCGTCCACCGCCTCGACCTCGACCGTCATCGAGTCCTGCTCGCCGTCGACCTCGTCGAGGACCCGCTCCGCGTTGACCGCTCTGGTCCGCCATCGGGCGACCTCGGCGGCGTCGCCGAGCTCCTCGTGCACCGTCGCGAACGCCTCGAAGAGCGGCAACGACCAGGGGTGGATGACCTGCAGGTCGATGGGCGAACGCTCGAGCTCGTCGAGCGCGGCTCGCGCGTCACCGAGATCGAGCCGTGCGCCCGACATCGCGATCGCGAGCCCGACCTGCGCCTCCACCGGGAGCGACGAGCGGTCGACCGCGCGGCCCACCTCGAGCGCCCGGTCCGGTCGTCCGACGCCCCGTTCGCTGTCGACCATCAGCGCGATCTGATCGTCCGATCCGGAGATCCGCCGGAAGGTGCGCAGCTCGCGAAGGGCGAGCGCGAAATCACCCGTCGCGTACGCAGCGATCGCGACGCTCTCCCGGACCACCGCGACTCGACCCGCCCGTCGGCCCGCCGCGAGGGCGTGCCGCAACGCCTCTGCGGGGTCGTCCTCGATCACGCGCGCCGCAGCGACGAGATGCCGGGCCACCGCATCCGCGTTGTCCTTCGACAGCGTGCGCAACTCGTTCCGCGCGGCCCGGTCGAGGTCCGAGGCCTTGATGTCGTCGGGCAGCGCAGGCTCGTCGACGTGTCGCGCGCCGCCGCCTCGATGCGCCGCGTCGGCACCGCCCACGGGGCGCGCGTCCCGCCGGCCACCGTCCCGCGCCGGACGATCGGAGGCCGCCGACCGACCGGCCCGGTCAGTGGACCGCCTGCCGCCCGGCTGCGCTGAGCGATCACCGTCTCCCCGGGCACCGCGATCCGCCGCGGCGCCGCGATCGTGTCTCCCCGCGCGGCGGGGTCCATCGTTCCGGGAACCATCCGGGTCGCTCACGTGCACTCCTCGCGCTTCACGGGACGAACAGAAAAAGGGGGAGGTCGCGCGCTCTGTCGAGCGCGTGACCTCCCCCTTTATCAAAAGAAGTCCGGCGGTGTCCTACTCTCCCACGAGGTCTCCCTCGCAGTACCATCGGCGCTGAGAGCCTTAGCTTCCGGGTTCGGAATGTGACCGGGCGTTTCCCTCTCGCTATGGCCGCCG
>JABBOB010000005.1:83881-88096 GCA_019352055.1 Acidobacteriota bacterium | reverse complement strand
ACAACACCGACACCGCCTGCGCAGCCCGCGCAGTCCCATCCCCCAGCGCCGTCAGACCGACACCCGCCACGACGAGTCCGACGCCCACGACGACGGCGACGCTCCGCCGGATCCGGGTGCGCGCGCGCCTTCCGGTCCTCATCCGACCTGCACCACGTGCGCGGCGGACGAGCCGACGGCCTTCGACGACTCGTAGCGGACACGGACCTGCCAGGACCCGGCCGTCACGTTGGAGAAGGTGACCGCCTCGCAACCGGTGTACGAGCCCGCGGCGACGCCGTGCGAGACGGCGGTCCGGGTCGCGGAGCCGGAGGTGAGCGTCGCGACGCAGGAACCACCGCTCTCGACGATGCCGGTCACGATCGCGGCGACGCGGAGCGAGCCTGCGGCTGCCGTCGCGCCCGGGGTCGTGATCGCGGGCACGACCGCGGTGCGCGCGTCAGCGCTCGCGGTGGCGGTCGGCGCCACCGTCACGGCGGACGGCACCGCCGGGGCCGGGGTGTCCGGCGCGGCGACCGATGCGGTCGGCGCCGCACTCGGGATCGACGGGTCCTGCACCGGTCCCGCAGCGCTCGAGACGGCCGAGCCCGGGGTCATGCCGGCCGCGGAGCAGGACGTCAGCACGGTCGCGGCAGCGGCGACGAGCGCCGCGCCCCACATCGCGCGTACGATTCGGACAGTCTTCGATTCCCCCACACCACGACGGTACGGACCCGCGGACCGCACGTCTCCGCCCCGTTCGGCGTGTCCCGGGCCCCAGTCCTGGTGCCCCTCGTCGATTCGTGCAGTGGTCACGCCCCGTTCACCGCGCGGCATCGGGTGCCCCCGCACCCGTATCGATCCTTGACACGGGCGGACCGCGACGGCGGTGTGCCACGTGTTCGGGGGATGCCTCGGTTACCGTTCCATCGACATGTCCTGGAGCGCGGTGGCACCACCCGTCGTCGTGGTCCTCGCCGCGGTGCTGGTGCCGGGGCTGGCCGTGGCCGCGGCCGCGCGGCTCCGGGGCATCGCGGCGCTCGGCGTCGCCGGGCCCCTCGGGTACGCGATCGTCGGGATCACGGGTGTCGTCGCGGGAGCGGTGCACGTCCCGTTCGGCTGGCCGGCGCTGCTCGCCGCCACGGCGATCTTCGTCGTGCTGGCGGTCGCCGTCCGGGCCGCGCTGCGCGCCGCGGGCGCTCCGCTCATGCCGTGGGACACCTGGCGCCCGGCGTCCTGGGTCCCGGTGCTCGTCGGGGCGGCGATCGCGACGACGGCGATCACGATCGTCGCGTTCGCCTGGGTGCCGAGCCCCGACCGGATCACCCAGACCTACGACACCGTGTTCCATCTCAACGCCGCCGCGTCGATCGTGGAGACGGGCGACGCCTCCAGCCTGCACCTGTACCGCCTCACCCATCCGGGCGCGCAGATCGCGTTCTACCCCGCCGTGTGGCACAGCCTGACCGCGCTCGGCGCCGAGACGACGGGCGTGGACATCCCCGTCGCCGCGAACGCGACCTGGATCGCGACCGCGGGACCCGTGTTCTCGCTGGGTGCGGCGTTTGCGTCGGCGGTGCTGTTCGGGCGGGCGGGCCTCCGCCGGGACGACGCGTCCGGCGTCCAGCGCACGATCGTGGCGACGGTCGCGGCGGTGCTCGCATCGACCTTCGTCGCGTTCCCCTACCTCCTGCTCGACTTCGGCACGCTGTACCCGAACGGGCTGGCGTACACGATCCTGCCGGCCGGCCTCGCGCTCGTCGCCGCGCTCCTGCCGTTCCCGGCCGCCGCGCCGTGGCGGCCCGAGTCGCCGTCGTTCCGGTGGCGGACGGTGCTGCTCCTCCTCGGCTGGAGCGCGGCGGCGCTCTTCGCGCACCCGCGCTCGGCGGTCGCGCTGCTCGTGCTGGCGACCCCGATGGTCGTCGCCTGGTTCGCCGCCCGCATGTCCGCGCTCGCGAGGACCGGGGTGCGGGGGCGCCGGCGCGCGCGCATGACGTGGGTGGTCGTCGTGATCGCCGCGGTGCTCCTCGTGACGCTCACGAGCGTGCTCGTGCTGCGCTACTACGGGGCAGGGGGTCGGCCGATCTCCGACCACCTGAACGGCGGCCCCGCGCTGGCGAGGGAGCCGTTCTCGCAAGCGCTGCTGCAGGGCCTGCTCGCCACCTCCCTCGTCGCGCCCACGCAGACCGCGCTGCCGCCCTCGCTGCTGATCGCCGTCGTCGCGCTGGTCGGGCTGATCGCCGCGCTGCTGCGTCCGGGGCTGCGCTGGGTCGTCGTGACCTACCTCGCGCTCGTGCTGCTCTACGCGTTCGCGGCCGGCAGCGACAGCGACCTCGCGAAGATCGCGACCGGCCTGTGGGACAAGGACAAGTTCCGCATCGTGGCGATCCTGCCCACGATCGGCGTGCCGCTCGCCGCATGGACGATCACGGCCGGCACCGCCGAGCTGACCGCGACGCTCCGCGGCCGGACGGCGAGACGGAACGACCCGCGGATCCGGACCGTGGCCCTCGTCACCGCGGCGGTGACCGCGCTCGTCGCCGTGACCGCGTGGTTCGGACCGGCGCTCGGCGGCGTGAGCCAGGCCATGGGGCAGGTGTTCGCGCTGCCGCAGACCCAGAAGCACGGACTGCTGATCGACGCCGACGAGACCGCGTTGCTCGAGCACGTGGGCGACTTCGTGCCGAAGGGCGACATCATCGTGGGGAACCCCTGGAACGGCTCCGCGCTCGCCTGGGCGCTCGGCGGCAGGCAGACGCTCTTCCCCCATCTCGGCGGGTACTGGACCTCCGACGGCCGCGTGATCGAGCAGTCCCTGGACCGGTGGCGGACGGACAAGCGGGTCTGCCCCGCCGTGCGCGCCGAGCAGGTGCACTGGGTGATCACCGATCCCGGCCGCCTGAGCGGCGACAGCCGGGCGGCTGCGCGCTTCGGGTCGATCGATCGCGTGGTCACCACCCCGGGAGGCGCGCAGCTGGTCGCGTCCTCGGGCTCGACGAAGCTCTGGCGCCTCACCGCCTGCTGGTAGGCCCGTGCCGCTCCGCCCGGGACCCGGGGGCCCGGGGCTGGTCAGTACTGGAACGCGTGGACGAGCGTGATCAGCAGCTGGGTCGTGCGGGCGAGGATCAGGCCGACGAGGTACACGATCGCCGCGAGACGCCAGAACGCGTTGACGGTCAGCAGCCACTTCGCTCCGCGGTAGGCGAGCGCCGTGATGAGCGGGGTCGCGGCGGCGAGGATCGGCAGGTTGGGCAGCACGAAGACGCGCCCGCCCGAGAAGCCCCACCACAGCGAGCTGAAGATCATCGTGAACCCGGCCGCCCAGAGACCCGCCGGGAATCGCTGCAGCACCCGGAGCACCACCGGCCCCTGCTCGTCGGGCTGCGGGATGACGAAGTACCGGACGACGCCGATGATCGCGGTGATGAACAGGAACATCGCCAGGCTGAAGGTGACCAGCGCGGGGAAGTGCCAGGAGGCGAACAGCAGCCGGTCCTGCTCCAGCCAGGACACGAGCGGATGCGGCCGGAACTCCGCGGCGAACACCGATGCCCGCTCCACCCACCCGGCCGGTCCGAGCCTCGCGACCCACAGCAGCTGCATGAGCGCGGCAGGGACCGCCCACACGCCTGCGAACGCCGCGACGGCCTTCCGGCGGCTGTGGCGGGCGCCGGGCTCCGGCGGGGTGAGCGCGATGGCGATGAGGAACGCCGGCAGCGCGAGCGCCGCCACCGCGAAGAACCCGCTCGCGAACCCGACCAGCACGGCCGCGAGCAGCCGCCGCCGGGGGAAGAGGAGGATCGCGAACCCCGCGGAGAGCAGCGATGCGGCGATCCAGCCGCCCTCCGCCGTGGGCGGACCGTAGACCGGGTCGAGCGGGTCCGACCGCAGGTCGAGCGCCAGCACCGCCAGCATCGCCCCGAATCCGGCCCAGCGCCCGGCCGCCTTGCGGCCGATCACGAACAGCGAGCCGAGCAGCAGGGCGTGGAACGGCAGGACGAGCGCCCGGGCGACCTCCACCGGAAGGGGCAGCAGGGCGACGTTCCTCGCCTCCGTCGCCGTGACCGGGGCGAGCACCGCCACCGCGACGAAGATCGTCAGGTGCACAGCGAGCAGCAGCGTGACCGCGACGACGAACAGGACGTCGAGGCGCGTGGTGTGCCGCTCGGACGTCACGAAGACGTCCGCCACGCGACGTCGGGTCAGCACGGGCCCCGTCGCGCGCCGGGCGTCGCC
>JABBOB010000005.1:73807-83871 GCA_019352055.1 Acidobacteriota bacterium | reverse complement strand
CGACGCCGTCGTCGGGTGCGCGGACGGAGTCACAGGCCCACGCTAACCGCCGCGTGGCGCATCGGCCGTGAGCGTGTCGGCGATCTCATCCGATGGCCTGCTTCACGACCGCGTGGATCCGCGCCCAGTCCGGTGTGGCGGGGTCGTAGGCCGGTTTGACGAACTCGATGTTCTTCGTCGGCTGGGAGCGGGCCTGCACCGCCGCACCGGCGATCACACCGAGCAGCCCCTGCGGCAGATCCGTCTGCACCGCGTCCGATCCCGCCTTCGCGATGCCGCCGAACCGCGTCAGGAGCGTCAGCGGGTTCATCTGGTGCAGCATCGCGTCCTCGAGCTGCCGCTGCCGGGCCATCCGCGCGTAGTCGCCGAGTGCGCTGCCGTAGCGGGACCGCGCGAACCAGAGCGCCTTGTTGCCGTCGAGGTGGTGGGTGCCCTTCTCGATCCACACCTTGACGCCGGTGAGCTTCCCGTTCACGATGTGGCCGCCGACGGGGAGGCGCTCCGTCGCCGTGACGGTCACACCGCCCATCGCGTTCACGAGCGGCTCGAACGCGGTCATGTCGACGAGGACGTAGTACTGGATCGTGATGCCGAGCGCGCCCTCCACGGCCTCTCGCGTGGCCTCGATACCGGCGCTCGAGTGGTCCTGCACGGCGTTCGGGTAGAGCGACTGCTCCTTCAGCTGCGCCTCGGTGTAGATCGAGTTGAGCTCGCAGACGTCGACGTTGCAGCGGTTGCCCGTCCCGTAGCCGTCCGGGTAGAGCCGCCTCATCGGCGACCCGGCGGCGAACGGGATCCGGTTCGTGTCGCGCGGGAGCCCGAACGTGACCATGTCCCCGGTCAGGGCGTTCAGGCTGACGACCGAGATGCTGTCGGGCCTGAGGCCCGACCGACCGGGACCCGCGTCCCCGCCGAGCAGCAGGATGTTGTAGCGGCCGTTCGACGGCAGGTCGAGCCGGGTGTTGGCGAACGTGCTGCCGATGGCGCTGCGCGCCACGCCGCTCGCCCAGGCGCCCCACCCCGCGGCGCCGACCCCGACCACCAGGGCCAGCGCGAGCAGGCCGCCGAGCGCGGCGCGACCGACCGGGGCGACGCGCCCGAGGCGGAGCAGTCGGCCGGTGTCGATGGTGAGCAGGGCCCACCCGATCGCCCAGGCGACGAGCAGCAGCTGCACCACCGTGAGCCCGACCGCGTTCGTGACGACGCTGAGCAGCACCTGCGGCAGCGCGAGCGCGAGGACGATCGCGACGACGAGCACCGCCCAGCCGAGCAACCAGAGTCCGAGCACGGATCGCCCGAGCCGCCGGCTGCCCGCGAGCGCCTGCGCGCTGCCCGGGATCAGGACGTGCAGCACGGTGAGCCACGCAGCCCGCCGGGTCAGGAGACGTCGATCGCCGGGCGCGGGGTCGCGGAACGCGGTGCCGTCCGCCACCGGTCGTGAGAGCCCCGCCTGCATCCGCATCCAGGCAGAGTAGGCACTCGTCCTCGCCTTCACGGGGTCTCGGCTCGGCGAAGCCCACCAGAAGCCCATGAAGACGAACGCGGATCAGCGCATCGGGCTGCTCACCCGGCCGAGCCGAGCGCGGCGTCCTTCGCGGCGACCTGCTGCGCGAGCTCCTCCGCGTACGCGACGAGCGCGACCGCGAGCCTCGGATCGCTCGAACCGAGGATCCGCACGGCGAGCAGCCCGGCGTTCGCGGCGTTGCCGATCGCGACCGTCGCGACCGGCACGCCGGTGGGCATCTGCACGATGGAGAGGAGGGAGTCCATGCCGTCGAGCGTCTTCAGCACGACGGGCACGCCGATCACCGGCAGCGTCGTCGCGGCGGCGAGCATGCCGGGGAGGTGCGCGGCGCCCCCGGCGCCGGCGATGACGACCCGGATCCCCCGCCCCGCCGCGGCCTGGCCCCAGTCGAGCATCGCGCGCGGGGTGCGGTGCGCGGACAGCACCCGAGCCTCGTAGGGCACCTCGAACCGGTCCAGCATCTCGGCCGCCGCCCGCATCGTCGGCCAGTCCGAGTCGCTGCCCATCGCGATGCCGACGACCGGTGACTCCGAGTTCCCCACGGGTCGATCGTACGGGCGACCGATGACGAGGAACGGGGCGCCCGGCGCGGCTCCGAGCGCCCTCCCCCGGAAAGCCCGGGAGGGCTTCCGCTCCGTGGAACGCCGCGCGCTGTTCAGTCCTCGAAGAACGCGGCCGCTGCCCGCGCGACGAAGACGGCGTCATCCAGGTCGTCGCCCGTCGCCGTGACGTGCCCGATCTTCCGACCGGGCCGTGTCGTCTTGCCGTAGAGGTGCAGCTTCGCGGCCGGCTGGTCGGCCATCAGCCGCGGTACCCGCCGGTCCAGGTCCCCGTCGGCCGGGCCTCCGAGCACGTTCACCATCGCGCTCCACGGCGCGATCGCGTCCGGGCTGCCGAGCGGCAGGTCCAGCACCGCGCGGAGGTGCTGCTCGAACTGGCTCGTCACCGCGCCGTCGATCGTCCAGTGGCCGGAGTTGTGGGGCCGCATCGCGAGCTCGTTGACGAGCACCCGCTCGTCGAAGGTCTCGAACAGCTCGACCGCGAGCACACCCGTGACGCCGAGCGCCTCCGCGACCGTGTGCGCGATCTCCCGCGCGACCCGCTCCACCCGCGCGGTCGCGTGCGGGGCAGGCGCGAACACCTCGCGGCAGACGCCGTCGCCCTGCACCGTCTCGACGAGCGACCACATCGCGACCTCGCCGGAGGGGCGCCGGGCGACGAGCTGCGCGAGCTCGCGCCGGAACTCCACGACCTCCTCCGCGAGCAGCGGGCCGTCCGCCAACCAGTCGTCCGCCTCGTGGGCGGAGGAGACGATGCGGACCCCGTGCCCGTCGTACCCGCCGCGCGGCGTCTTCACGACGGCCCGGCCGCCGACACGCTCGATGAACGCCCCCAGCTCCTCCGCGTCCGCGACCCGCGCCCACTCCGGCTGGGGGACGCCGAGTCCCTGCAGGCGCTCCCGCAGGACGAGCTTGTCCTGCGCGTGCCGCAGCGCGTCGGGACCCGGCCGCACCACGACCCCCGCGTCGACGAGCGCGTGGAGCACCTCCTGCGGCACGTGCTCGTGATCGAAGGTGATCACGTCGACGCCGCGCGCGAACGCGAGCACGACGTCCGCGTCGCGGTAGTCCCCGACGGTCGTCACCGCGATCCGCGCGGAGGCGTCCGGCGCCTCTCCCAGCACGGCGAGCTCGACACCCAGCTCCACGGCCGGCGGCACCATCATCCGGGCGAGCTGCCCCCCACCGATCACTCCGACGCGCACGACACCGCTCCCCTCGTTCACCCTGCGAACACGATCTCTTGCTCCTCGCCCAGCAGGCCACGGCCCGGCATGCACGATTCATGACCTATTCTGCGGCGATGCCCGGGACCGGGTGATCGATCCTGGCAGGAGAGGTGGGGCGGCACCGGATGCGCGCACTCGTCAACCATGCGCTGGTGCGACAGCTGACCAAGTTCGCGCTCGTCGGCGGCGTCGGCTTCGTCGTCGACACGGTGTCGTTCACGCTGCTGCGCTTCACGCCCGCGTTCGCGCACAGCCCGCTGAAGGCCGGCATCATCTCGGCCGGTCTCGCGATCCTGGCGAACTGGATCGGCAACCGCTACTGGACATTCGGCCCGCACCGCAACCGCAACCGCAACGGCGTGCGCGAGGCCGCCGAGTTCTTCGCCGTCAGCCTGCTCGGCACCCTGGTCGCGCTGGGCTGCCTCGCGTTCTCGCACTACGTGCTCGGGCTCACCACGGTGCTCGAGGACAACATCTCGAAGAACGTCGTCGGCCTCGTGCTCGGCTCGGCCATCCGGTTCGCGCTCTACCGCTACTGGGTCTATCACCCGTCACGGGGGGGCCGGGTGTCCGGCCCGTCGGAGCCGATCCGCGTCGAGTGAGCCGGCCGCTCCGGTCAGGAGGCGCGCGGGGACTGCTCGATCAGGTCCGAGATCGCGCGGTGCACGAGTCGGGCGCGCGGGACGTCGCGGAGGATCATGGTGCCCTCCGCGCCGGCGTGCACGATGACGTCGCCGCTGTTGCTCAGCAGCTGGATCGGCCGACGGCGCAGCACGGCGTCGGAGGCGTGGCCGAGCAGGAACTCGGTGCGCTCGCGGACGAGGAAGCCCTGGGTCACGATCAGCCGCCGGCTCGTGATGACCGTCACCCGGTTCAGCCAGAAGATCAGCGGCAGCACCGACAGCAGCACCGTCAGTCCGGCCGCGAGGATCGGCAGGGCGGTGTTCACCCATGCGAACGGCGGGTGGAAGCGCTGCCACCAGTACCCGGTGCCGAAGCACAGCGCGATGAAGAAGATCGCCGGAGCGACGAGGTGCCGGCCGGAGCGCCGGAGGCGCACGATCACCTGCTCCGGCGCCTCCCGTGGAGGCGGAACGGACGTGGGCCGACGCTCCGTGCGCACGCGCGTAGCACCTCCGACCCCCGCTGACACGGCCTATTCATACCGCAGGTGCTCGACATCGCCTGTGGAGCACGCCACGGTCCCCAGGATCGGACCCCGATCCACGACGACCCGGCCGTCGGGGTCGATGTCGACGGCCTCCCCGAGCACGTCCCCGTCGGGTCTCGACACCCGCACGCGTCGCCCGATCGTGTCGCTCGTCGAGCGCACCCGGGCGCGCAACCCGCTCGCGTCCGGGTCGCCCCCCGCGGCCTCGAACGCCCGGACCAGCGGCAGCAGCCGCGTCAGGTACGCGGCGATCAGCAGGTCCGGGTCGGTCGGGCCGCCCTCGGCGGCGAGGGACGTCGCGGTCGGCACGGGCAGGTCCTTCCGCGCAGCGGCGTGGTTCAGGCCCGCACCGATCACGACGCCCGCGCCGAGGCTCCCGACGGCTCCCGACGGCTCCGGCAGCACCTCCGCCAGCACCCCGCAGACCTTCCGGCCGCCGATCAGGACGTCGTTCGGCCACTTCGCGCGGGCCGGGACGCCGAGCCCGGCGAGCGCCTCCGTCATCGCGGCGCCGGCGGCGAGGGAGAGCCAGCCGAGCCGTTCCCGGGGCACGTCCGGGCGCAGCAGCAGCGAGATCGCGAGCGAGTCGCCCGCCCGCGCGGACCACACGCGACCGAGCCGTCCGCGTCCCGCGGTCTGCCGGTCGGTGACGAGCACGGCCGGCGCCGGCCAGGCGCCCGGGTCCGCCGCCACGAGGCGCACCAGCTCGCTGTTCGTCGACCCGACCGCGTCGAGCACGACGAGGCGGGCGACGAGGGCGGCGCTGGCGGGGAGGTCCATGCGGGCAGGGTACGAGGCTCCGGTCCCGGGGTCGTGCGCGGCTAGGCTCGCTCCCCGTGACGGACTCCACGGCGGCGGCGGCACGGTCGGTGACGACGGCCGAACGGCTCGCAGACCTCAAGGACCGGTACCACGAGGCGGTCACCGCCAGCGGTGCTGCCGCGATCGAGAAGCAGCACGCGAAGGGCAAGAAGACCGCCCGGGAGCGCATCGAGCAGCTGCTCGACCACGGCACGTTCGTGGAGCTCGACGAGTTCGTGCGGCACCGCACCACCGCCTTCGGGATGGACGCGAAGCGCCCGTACGGCGATGCGGTCGTCACCGGCATGGGCATGATCCACAACCGGCCCGTCGCCGTCTACAGCCAGGACTTCACCATCTTCGGCGGCTCCCTCGGCGAGGTCGCCGGCGAGAAGATCATCAAGGTCATGGACCACGCCCTGAAGACGGGCGTGCCGATCATCGGGATCCTCGACTCCGGCGGTGCCCGGATCCAGGAGGGGGTCGTCGCGCTCGGGAAGTACGGCGAGATCTTCCGCCGCAACACCGCGGCGTCCGGTGTCATCCCCCAGATCTCGATCGTGATGGGTCCGGCCGCCGGCGGCGCCGTGTACTCCCCCGCGCTCACCGACTTCGTGATCATGGTCGACAAGACCAGCCAGATGTTCGTCACCGGCCCCGACGTGATCAAGACCGTGACGGGCGAGGACGTCGCGATGGAGGAGCTGGGAGGCGCCCTCACCCACAACACCCGGTCCGGTGTCGCCCACTACCTCGCCTCCGACGAGGACGACGCGCTCGACTACGCGCGCACGCTCCTCGGCTACCTGCCGGACAACAACCTCGCCGACCCGCCCCAGTACTCCACGACCTCGGCGCTCGAGGTCACGGACGAGGACCGGCGCCTCGACACGCTGATCCCGGACAGCCCGAACCAGCCCTACGACGTGCACGAGGTCATCGAGACGATCGTGGACGCCGGGGACTTCCTCGAGACGCAGCCGCTGTTCGCCCCGAACGTCGTCGTCGGCTTCGGCCGGATCGAGGGACGCTCGGTCGGCATCGTCGCGAACCAGCCCTCTGCGATGGCCGGCACGCTGAACATCGACGCCGGCGAGAAGGCGTCCCGGTTCGTGCGCTTCTGCGACGCGTTCTCGATCCCGATCCTCACGCTCGTCGACGTGCCCGGCTACCTGCCCGGCACCGACCAGGAGTGGACGGGTGTCATCCGGCGTGGCGCGAAGCTGCTCTACGCCTACGCGGAGGCGACCGTGCCGCTCGTCACCGTCATCACGCGGAAGGCCTACGGCGGCGCCTACATCGTGATGGGCTCGAAGCAGCTCGGCGCCGACCTCAACTACGCGTGGCCCACCGCGGAGATCGCGGTCATGGGCGGGCAGGGTGCCGTCAACATCCTCTACCGCGGCGAGATCCGGAAGGCGGAGGCGGCGGGCGAGGACGTCGACGCCGTGCGCACCCGCCTCGCGAACGAGTACACCTACAACGTGGCGAGCCCGTTCCTCGCCGCCGAGCGCGGCGAGCTCGACGGCGTCATCGAGCCGGCGACGACGCGGATCACGGTCACGAAGGCGCTGCGCGCCCTCAGCACCAAACGGGCCTCGTTGCCGCCGAAGAAGCACGGGAACATCCCGCTGTGAGCGACGACCCCCAGCCGGCGCCCGAGACCCCCGGCACCGGGGGCTCCGTCCCGATCCGCGTCGTCGGCGGCTCCCCGACCGACGAGGAGACCGCCGCGATCGCGGCCCTGTTCAGCGGACTGCTGCTCGAGCAGGCCGCCTCCTCCGACGCGCTGCCCGGCACCTCGGCCCGCACCGCGTGGGACCGGACGAGACGCCCGCTCCGCACGCCGTGGCCGGTCGAGGGGCACTGGCAGGATCGCTGATCAGGCGCCGATTCGGGCGATCCGACCCCCGAACGGGTGCAGTTGCGTGCCCAGGTGGACCGATCGGTCCCGATTTGTACCCCGAAAGTCCCCCATCCGGCCGACTGCGCGGCGACCGACGATCCCGCACACTGGTGTCACCACACACCGCCGACCCATGGCGGTGTCCACCGGGCAGGTCATCGAGTCGGGTAACTCGTCTGCTCGGCAGGAGGCAGGACATTTCGGGTTGTCCTGCTGACACGGGGTGCACAGGGGCCGGTCTGGGGAGACCGGCCCCTTTCTCTGTTCATCGCCTCCGACGTTCATCGCCTCCGACGCGCGAGCGCGTCGGAGGCTGTGCTGCTCCGCAGCGCCCTGCACGGGCGCTGCGCCTCGCAGCCGCGGGGGGCGCCTTCGCGGGATCGGGGTAGCGCGCGAGCGCGAGCCGGGTTGTCCGTTTTGAAGGGGTTCTGGTGCGTCGCCGCCGCGCGGAGCGGGCGGTCTCGAACCAGAACCCCTTCAAAACGAACCGCTTGGGAGGGGCGCCTCGGCCCACGCACGTCTGGGCCGGGGCGGGCGCGGGGCGGGTCGGGCGCGGGCGGTCAGGCGAGCGCCGGCTCGACGGGGCGCGGGAGCTCCAGCCAGAGGTCCACCTCGTCGCCCTCGTCGTCCAGCCCCAGCGCGGCCGCGGTCTCGTCCACCGTGATCGCCACGACCGTGAGGGACTTGTCGGAGTCCTTCGGGGCCGTGCGGATGATGATGCGGTCCGAATGCAGCTTGCTGATCGCCTCCGCGGCGCGGTCCAGGATCGGCTCCATCAGCACCGGGTCGACCTCGTCCAGGCCCCCGTCGTCGAGCACCTGCACGAAGGCGCCCCGCCGGCGATGCGCGATCACCTGGTCCCGGAGGGACTCGTTCAGCAGACGCCGCCCGCGGATCTCGTCGCGGATCGTCTGCTCGAGCACACGGCACTCGAAGCGGGCGTCCTCGTCGAGGTCGCCGTCCACCTCGGCGATGTGGCGCAGCATCGGCAGCGCGACCCGGCTGGTCTGCGTGAGCCGGACCTGCCGCTCGAAGTGGTGGGCGTCCTGAGCGGCCTGCCACTCCACGGCCTCCCGCTCGGAGCGGGCGAACTGGTGGATGTCCCGCATCGCGTGCGACAGGGACCGGACACCGAAGTACGCGGCGGCGACCCACAGCACCATCGGTGCCGCACCGACCGCGACGACACCGGCGGGCCCCGCCCACACGAGGGTCTGCGCGAGTACCAGCCCCGATCCGATCCACGCGTGCGCGGGCCGGCGGCGGATCATCGTGAGCACCAGGAGGCATCCGGCCGCGCCGATGTACCAGTGCTCGTCGCCGTCGTAGTCCGGTCCCGACATGCCGCTGGCGCAGAGCAGGGCGATCGCGAACGAGACACCGGCGTTCAGCCCGGACAGCAGCGGCGACAGCGCGCCACGACCGTCGAGCAGCGTGGCGACGAAAGCGACGACGAACAGCCCGAGCGCGATGCCGACGCGCTCGGGGTGCTCCGACGACGACATCGACAGCACGGCGTTGATGGACGTGCAGGTGGCGACGGCGATCGCGAGCAGCGCGATCAGCGGCCGGGGCAGCGGGATCACGCGAGCACCGACTCGTCGTCGACACCGGAGGCGGCGGGAGCGGTCGCGGAGGCCGGCCAGGAGAGCACGAACTCGGTGCCCTCACCCAGTGCGGTGTGCAGGTCGACGGCACCGCTGACGCGGCTCATCCGCTCGATGATCGACACGCGGAGGCCGAGCCGCTCGGACGCGACCTTCGCCGGGTCGAACCCGCGGCCCTCGTCCACCACGTGCACGCACACGGCTCCGTCGGGAGCACCCTTGATGAGCACCGAGCGGGGCACCTCGGGTCCCCCCGCGTGCTTGACGCTGTTCGTCATCGCCTGCACGGCCGCGGAGACGATCGCGTCCGCGACGTTCTCCGGCACGAAGCAGTCGCGCACGTCCTGGATCGCGAACTCGAAGCGGTCCGCGACGGCTCCGGCGTCCTCCCGAATCCGCCCCGCCAGGTCCCCGACCTGGACCCGCGGTCCGACGGAGGACGCGACGGTCGCCCGGGACAGGACACCCATCGTGTGCACCGCCATCCGCGCCGCGAGCGCCTGCGCCTCGGTGGTCTGCGCACCGGCGGCGGAGAGGAACGTGGTGAGCACCGAGTCGTGCACGAGCGCATCGGTGCGGACCCGCTCCGACTCGGTCGCCTCGTCGATCTGCGCGTCGGCGTACCGGCTCAGCGCAGCACCCTGCGCGGAGTCGACGTCGCGGGCCGCGCGCCGCACGGCGTTCACGACGAGCAGCAGCGCGAAACCGACCTCCAGAGCGGACGAGGCGTCGAGCAGCGCGGTCGAGACCGTGACACCGCCACCGGAGGGCACGAGGCGCTCCGCCGCGACGGACACGGCGACGACGAGCACGTAACCCACCGAGACCGGCCAGCGGGCGGCGACGACGACGAACGCGCACGGGACGCCGGCGAGGGCGAACAGCCACGGCGTGGTCTGTCCCGTGTAGTGGCCGCCCGTCGACACCGGCCAGAGCGCGAGGGTCCCGAGGTAGACGATGCCGACCGCGCAGAACACGGGCCGCGTCCACTGGTGCAGCAGCGCAGCGAGGGCGCCGACGGCGACCGAACCGTAGACGGCGACCGCGGCCATGAGGCTGATCGCGGGATCGAGCTGCGGCCAGTCCGCCGCGAGGCGCGGCAGCGTGGTGGCGGCGAACAGCAGACCGAACAGGCTGACCATGCCGGCGAGCAGCATCTCGATGCGGCGGGTGCCGATCGGCGCGAGCCCCATCCGCGCCGCGAGATCGCGCCCGCGGGTGTCAGTCGTCATGGACGGGCGCGTCGGGATCCAGACCGGGCAGGA
>JABBOB010000005.1:50572-73707 GCA_019352055.1 Acidobacteriota bacterium | reverse complement strand
GCCCGCGGGTGTCAGTCGTCATGGACGGGCGCGTCGGGATCCAGACCGGGCAGGATCCCGTCCTCCACCGCCCGACGCAGCAGATCCACCTTCGTCGGAGCAGGACGACCCACCTCGACGTACTTCACCCGGATCCGATCCAGATACTCACGCACCGTCGACGGCGCGATCCCCAACTGCTCCGCCACCATCCGCAACGGCAACCCCGACGCATACAGATTCAACACATCACGCTCACGACGACCCAGCTGCGCCTTCGCGAACTCCGTATCCGCATCGATCGCCGTCGCCCACTCCAGGTTGTTCAACACCTGACCCGACGCCACCGACCGAATCGCCGCCATCACCACCGCCGTCGCAGCCGACTTCGGAATCACCCCAGCAGCACCCGCCGCCAACGCCTCCCGGATCCCCGCCGCACGATCCGCGATCGAATGGATCAACACCCCCGCACCCGTCGCCTGACACGCCTTCACGTTGTCCGTGATCGACACACCATCACCCAACGACAGATCCAGCACGATCACATCGATCTCACGACCACCCAACCGGCCGATCAGATCAGCGACATTCGCCCCCTCATCGACGAACTGATACCCCTCACGCATACACGCAGCCAGCAGACCCAACCGCACCGACTCATGGTCATCCACCACCGCCACCCGAACCACATCGGTGGCACTGTCAGCCGTGACGATCGACATGACCGGACCTCATTCCATCGGGAGACGTCCGCTGCCGGACTGCGCGAGTGTAGGCATGGTCGAGCGCGGTGGCGGGTCGCCCACACCGGTGCGCTCCCTCCCCAGAACGGGGTGCCGGCCGGCTCATGCGACCGCCGGCCGTTCGAGCTCGAGCCACAGATCGACCTGCTCCTCCTCGTCGTCGACGCCGAGCGCCGCGGCGACCGGGTCGGCCGACATCGCGACGATCGTGACGGCCATGTCGGAGTCCCGCGCCGCCGTCCGGATGATGATCCGGTCCGAGCGCAGGTCGGCGATCGCCTCGACGATCCGCGCGAGCATGGGTTCCAGCAGCGTGTCCGGGATGTCGTCGATGCCGCCGTCGTCGTTCACCTGCACCAGTGCGCCGCGTCGGCGGTGGGCGATCACCTGCTCGCGCACTCCGTCGCTCAGCAGCCTGCGGCCGCGGATCTCGTCTCGGATCGTCTGCTCGAGCACCCGGCACTCCAGTCGGTCCTCGTCGGTCAGCCCGTCCGTCGCCGCGGCGATGCGCTGCAGCATGCCGGAGGCGAGCCGCGCGGTGGTCGCGAGGCGCACCTGGCGCTCGGCCTGGTACGCGGCCTGCGCCGCCGCCCACTCCAGCGCCTCGCGCTCTGCGGCGGAGTACGTGCCCAGGTGGTGCTCGGTGCGGGCGACGGCCGAGCCGCCGGCGGCCATGATCGCGATGAGCAGGCCCGACGCCACGACGCCGAACCCGTTCAGCGCGTCGAAGCCGCCCCACACGAAGGTGTGCAGCGTCAATCCGGCGAGGAGGGTCCAGCCGGCGGCCGCCCTGCGGCGCCACAGCAGCACGAGGACGAGGCAGGCGACGCCGCTGACGTACCAGGCGCCGCTGGTGTAGCTGTCCCTCACGGGGTCGAGACCGACGGAGCCGAGCAGGGGCAGCGTCAGGCCGCAGCCGAGGACGATCAGCGTCGTCGGCAGCGACGCGCGGCCGGTGCGGACGATGCTCAGACCGAAGCCCAGCCCGAAGAACCCGAGCGCGACGAGGCTCGTCAGCGACGAGCGCCCGGTTGCGATCCACAGGATGGCGAACGCCGACGTGTACGCGGCGACCGCGGAGGCGAGGCCGGCGGAGAACCAGCGGGGCACGACGATCATGCCGTCGCCCCCTCTCGATCGGGACGCAGGGCGACGCCGGAGACGACGACGGATCCCCAGCTCAGGGTGACGACCGTGCCTCGCACGTCGCCGGCACGGACGTCCAGGCGACCGTCGACGCTGCGCATCAGGTCGGCCGCGGCGTGCAGGCGCGCCACGCGGTCGTGGCCGGGATCGGCGGGATCGAAGGGGTCGCCGTCGTCGGCGACGACGACGCGCACGCCGTCGGGGCCGAGCTCCGACATCCGCACCGACCGGGTGGTCGCGGCGGGAGCGTGCACGGTGGCCGCGGTCATGGCGTGCAGCATCGCGTCGACGATCGCCTCGCAGACCGCGACGGGCAGCACCAGGTCGGCCAGGCCGCCGGCCTCCTGCACGTCCCAGCCGGCCAGCAGCGGATCGAAGCGATCGGCCGCATCGCTGAGGGCCTTGCCGAACGGGATCGCGGGGCCGACCTCCGACGAGCCGCTGACGTGCGCGAGCACGCGGAGGGAATTCACCGCCATGCGGCGAGCCAGCTCCTCCGCATCCGGGTCGTGCGCGGACGCGGCGGTGAGCAGGGTCGTGAGCACCGAGTCGTGCACGAGCGCATCGGTCCGGACCCGTTCCGTCTCGGTGGCGTCGTCGAGGCGGGAACGGCCGTATCCGGCGAGTGCGGCCTGCTGCGCCCGGTCCGCGCGCTCGACGCCGCCGCGCACCGCGGCGATCAGGACGACGAGCACGACCGAGATGGCGATCCCGAACAGCGCGTCGGCGACCGCGTCGGCGAGCATCAGGCCCCCGCGCGCGACGAGGACGATCGTGACGCCGACGGTGAGGACCATGCAGCACCAGATCGGGGCGGCAGGGCGCCGGAAGGCCACGGCGAGGTAGGCGGCCTCGACCGGCAGCGTGCCGACGAACCACGGCATCGGCGTGCCGGGCACGATCCCGTCGATGGAGAACGGCCAGACGAGGACCGCGGCGCAGAACAGGATCGCGGCACCCAGGAACAGGCTGCGTGCGCGCGTCGGGACGACGCCGGCGACGCTGCCGAGCAGCACGGAACCGGCGACGAGCGCCACGGCGGCGCCGCCGAGCGGGCCGCCCATCGTGGGCCAGTCCGCGGCGAGCCCGTCGAGCGTCTGCAGGGCGTAGAGCAGCCCGAAGGCCGCGACGATGACGCCGAGGTACTTCTGGAACCGCAGGGCACCGACGTGCTGGGTCAGCAGCCCGCGGGTGTCAGTCGTCATGGACGGGCGCGTCGGGATCCAGACCGGGCAGGATCCCGTCCTCCACCGCCCGACGCAGCAGATCCACCTTCGTCGGAGCAGGACGACCCACCTCGACGTACTTCACCCGGATCCGATCCAGATACTCACGCACCGTCGACGGCGCGATCCCCAACTGCTCCGCCACCATCCGCAACGGCAACCCCGACGCATACAGATTCAACACATCACGCTCACGACGACCCAGCTGCGCCTTCGCGAACTCCGTATCCGCATCGATCGCCGTCGCCCACTCCAGGTTGTTCAACACCTGACCCGACGCCACCGACCGAATCGCCGCCATCACCACCGCCGTCGCAGCCGACTTCGGAATCACCCCAGCAGCACCCGCCGCCAACGCCTCCCGGATCCCCGCCGCACGATCCGCGATCGAATGGATCAACACCCCCGCACCCGTCGCCTGACACGCCTTCACGTTGTCCGTGATCGACACACCATCACCCAACGACAGATCCAGCACGATCACATCGATCTCACGACCACCCAACCGGCCGATCAGATCAGCGACATTCGCCCCCTCATCGACGAACTGATACCCCTCACGCATACACGCAGCCAGCAGACCCAACCGCACCGACTCATGGTCATCCACCACCGCCACCCGAACCACATCGGTGGCACTGTCGACGGACTGCGTGACGGACACGGGACGGACTCCTCACCTGGACAGGTGGGTCCACGGTAGGAGCGGCACGCGTGCCGCGTCCCGTCCCCGATCGGGGCTCGGCGGCCCCAATTCGGGTCGCGCCGCGCGACCCGGACCTCAGCGGTCGGGCACCAGGCGGACGACCGTCTCCAGGTGGTGGGTGTTCGGGAACAGATCGAACGCGGCGAGCGTCGCTGCGCGCCAGCCGCGGTCCGCGAACGTGCCGAGGTCGCGGGCGAGCGCGACCGGATCGCAGGCGACGTAGACGACCTGCGCGGGTCGAGCGGCCACGATCGCATCGACGACCTCCGCGCCCGCGCCCGATCGCGGCGGATCCAGCAGCACGGTCGCGCGCGGGCGCCGGACCCGCTCCTCGGCGAGGAAGGCGTCCACCCGCGCCGTCGCGGCACGGGCCCGCGGGAGGTCGGCGAGGTTCGAGGCCGCGTGCGCGCTCGCGGCGCCGTCCGACTCGACCGTCGTGATCCGGAGGTCTCGCCCGTCCGCGAGCGCCGCGGCGAGCAGCCCGACCCCGCCGTAGAGGTCGAGGTTGTCCGCATCGGGGTCGAGCAGCGCCGGATCGACCGCGGCACGGACCGCCTCCGTCAGCACGGCCGGCGCGGCGGGGTGCACCTGCCAGAAGCCGAGCGCCTCGAGACGGAACTCCCGGTCCCCCACCCGCTCCACGACGGGAGGTCGCAGGTCCCGGGGCCCCGCTGCGAACGCGTCGGACGCGGTCGCGACCAGGTCGAGCTCCCGCCCTCGGGCGCGCTCGGGCAGGAGGCGCTCGAGCGGCTCGACCGCGAGCGGCAGGTCCGTGACCGGCACCACGCGCTTGGAGCGGGCGGCGTAGGGGCCGACGCGACCGGTGCGGTCCACGTGCAGCCGGATGCGGGTGCGCGAGCGCGTGCCGTCGGGCGAGCCGGGGACCGCCGACACGTGCGGGTCGAGCGCCGCCACCTCCGCCTCGGACAGCCGCCCGATGCGGCCGAGGGCGTCCCGCAGCACCTCCGTCTTGAGGGCGCGCTGCCGCTGCAGCCCGATGTGCCCGAACTCGGCGCCCCCCGCGCGCTGCTCGACGGGCCGGTCGAGCGACGCGGCACCCCAGACGTGCGGGACGCGATCCGGCGACGCCTGCAGCACCCGGATCGTGTCGGCGCGCCAGAACCGGTCGTGCCGGTCGTCCGTGATGCGGGCGAGCACACGCTCCCCCGGCAGCGTGTCCGCGACGAAGACCACCCGGCCGTCCAGCTCGGCGACGGCGACGCCGCCGTGCGCGATCCGCAGCACGTCCAGCTCGATCTCGCGCTCGTCCACCATGGGTCCACCTTGGACCATGCCGTTCGAGGGCCCGTACGGTGGGTGGCCGTGCGTCTCGTGCTCGCCTCCACCTCCCCCGCCCGGCTCGCGCTGCTGCGCGCGGCGGGGATCGAACCGGACACCGTGCCGCCCGGCGTCGACGAGGAGGCCGTCGTCGCGGCGGCCGAGGCGGAGCGCGGTGCGCGCCTGCCGGCGGAGGAGCTGGTGCAGCTGCTGGCGCGGAGGAAGGCGGAGGCCGTCGCCGCCTCCCTCGGCACCACCGACGCGCTCGTGCTCGGCGGCGACTCGGCGTTCGCGTTCGGCGGGACGACCTTCGGCAAGCCGCACGAGCCGGCGATCGCAGCCGCCCGGTGGCAGGCGCACCGCGGGGGCACGGGGGTGCTGCACTCCGGGCACCACCTGATCGACGCCCGGACCGGGGAGGGCTTCGGCGAGACCGCGCAGGCGTCGGTGCGCTTCGCCGCCGATCTCGAGGACGACGAGATCACCGCCTACGTCGCGAGCGGCGAACCGCTCTCGGTCGCCGGCGCCTTCACGATCGACGGCCTCGCCGGCCCGTTCATCGAGCACGTCGACGGCGATCCGTCGACCGTCGTCGGTCTGTCGCTCAGCACGCTGCGCCGCCTCGTCCGCCGCACCGGCACCTCGTGGCCTTCGCTCTGGAACCGCCCCCTCGACCGATGACGTTGTGCCCCTCGCACGGCGAACACCGGGAAGGTTTGTCGAGGGGCACCAAAGTCGTTCGGGCGGCTGCGAATACAGTAAGGATTCATGTCTGTCCCCGATCTGCCCTCCCGGAGCCCTCGGCGCGTCGAGCCTTCGGAGGTCGGGGGCTCCCCGGCGCCGGACCGCATCACCAAGCTGCTCGTCGCGAACCGCGGCGAGATCGCGGTGCGGATCATCCGGGCGGCGCGTGACGCGGGCATCTCCTCCGTCGCCGTGTACGCCGACCAGGACCGGGACGCACGGCACGTCCGCCTCGCCGACGAGGCGTACGCGCTCAGCGGCACGACCTCGGCCGAGACCTACCTCGTCATCGACAAGCTGCTGTCGGTCGCCCGGCGCAGCGGCGCGAACGCGGTGCACCCCGGGTACGGCTTCCTCGCCGAGAACAGCGCCTTCGCCCAGGCCGTCATCGACGCAGGGCTGATCTGGATCGGCCCGTCGCCCGAGGCGATCGAAGCACTCGGCGACAAGGTCACCGCCCGCCACGTCGCCGAGTCGGTCGGCGCGCCCCTCGCCCCAGGCACCCTGAACCCGGTCGCCGACGCGTCCGAGGTCGTCGCGTTCGCGGAGCAGGTCGGCCTCCCCATCGCGATCAAGGCCGCGTTCGGCGGCGGCGGGCGGGGCCTCAAGGTCGCCCGCACGATCGCGGAGATCCCCGAGCAGTTCGAGTCGGCGACGCGCGAGGCGGTCGCCGCGTTCGGCCGCGGCGAGTGCTTCGTCGAGAAGTACCTCGACAAGCCGCGGCACGTCGAGACCCAGTGCCTCGCGGACGTCTTCGGCGACGTCGTCGTCGTGTCCACCCGCGACTGCTCGTTGCAGCGCCGTCATCAGAAGCTCGTCGAGGAGGCGCCCGCCCCGTTCCTGACGGACGAGCAGCGCGAGCTGCTGTACCGCTCGTCGAAGGCGATCCTGAAGAAGGTCGGCTACGTCGGCGCGGGCACCTGCGAGTTCCTGATCGGCGCCGACGGCACCGTCTCGTTCCTCGAGGTGAACACCCGCCTCCAGGTCGAGCACCCGGTCTCGGAGGAGGTCACCGGACTCGACCTCGTGCGCGAGCAGTTCCGGATCGCCGAGGGCCAGGCGCTCGGCTACGGCGACCCGGTCGCGCGCGGCCACTCGTTCGAGTTCCGCATCAACGGCGAGGACCCGGGCCGGAACTTCCTCCCCTCCCCCGGTCCCGTGACGTCGTTCCGCGTGCCCGGCGGTCCCGGCGTGCGCATCGACTCCGGTGTCACCACCGGCGACGTCGTCTCCGGCGCGTTCGACTCGCTGCTCGCGAAGCTCGTCGTCACCGGCGCGGACCGCACGGATGCGCTGGAGCGGTCCCGCCGTGCGCTGGCCGAGTTCGAGGTCGCCGGGCTGCCGACGGTCATCCCGTTCCACCGCGCGGTGGTGCGCGACCCCGCCTTCACCGGCGAGGACGGCCGGTTCGGCGTCTACACGAACTGGATCGAGACCGAGTTCCGCAACGAGATCGAGCCGTGGAGCGGGTCGCTCGGTGACCAGGACCCGACCGGCCCCGCGCCGGACGACCGCCAGCAGGTCACCGTGGAGGTGAACGGCAAGCGCATCGAGGTGTCCCTGCCGACAGCGCTCGCGCGACCCAGCACCGCGACGGCGGCACCGGCACCCCCACGTCGCCGATCCGCCGCGAGCCGAGCGGGGACCACCTCCGGCAACGCCGTGAAGGCGCCGATGCAGGCCACCGTGATCAAGGTCGCGGTGACGGAGGGACAGCACGTCGTCGCGGGCGACCTCGTCGCCGTGCTCGAGGCGATGAAGATGGAGCAGCCGCTCACCGCGCACCGCGACGGCGTCGTGACGCGGCTCACCGCGACGGCTGGCACGACCGTCTCGTCGGGCACCGTCCTGCTCGAGATCCTCGACGCGGTCCCCGTCCCTGCGTGACGCCTCTCTTCGTTTTGTAGGACGCCCGGCCGGGGCGTCCTACAAAACGAAGAGAGCCGGGGCGCTCAGGCGACGATGTGCATGGCCCTCGCAGCGTCGGTGATGGCACCGGAGAGGCTCGGGTAGACGCTGAACGCGCTCGCCAGCTGGTCGACGGTCAGCCGGTGCTCGACCGCGAGCGCGATCGGGAGGATCAGCTCGCTCGCCCGCGGGGCCGCGATCACCCCGCCGATCACCGTGCCGGAGCCCGTGCGGGCGAACAGCTTCACGAAGCCGTCCTTCATGCTCTGCATCTTCGCCCGCGGGTTGGTCTCGAGGGGCAGCTTGTAGATCTCGCCCTGCGCGATCCCGTCCTCGATCTGCTTCTGCGTCCAGCCGACGGAAGCGATCTCGGGGGCGGTGAAGATGTTGCTCGACACGTTGCGCAGCTCCGTCGGCACGACGGCGTCGCCGAGCGCGTGGAACACCGCGGTCCGGCCCTGCTGCGAGGCGACGGAGGCGAGGGGCAGGAAGGTCGTGCAGTCGCCGACCGCGTAGACGGACGGTCGCGAGGTCGAGGCGACCCGGTTCACGCGGATGTGGCCGGAGGCGTCGAGCTGCACCCCTGCCTCCTCGAGCCCCAGCCCCGCGGTGTTCGGGATCGACCCGACCGCCATCAGGCAGTGGCTGCCGCGCACCTCCGTGCCGTCGGACAGGGTGACCACGACCTCGTCGCCGTCGCGCTCCACCCGGGTGGCCCGGCTCCGCGACATCAGGTGCATGCCGCCGCGGGTGAACACGTCCTCCAGCAGCGCCGCCGCGTCCGCGTCCTCCCCGGGGAGCACGCGATCCCGGCTCGAGATCAGCGTGACCTCGCTGCCGAGCTGCATGTAGGCGGAGGCGAACTCGGCGCCGGTGACGCCGGAGCCGACAACGATGATGTGCTCCGGGACCTCGTCGAGCTCGTACAGCTGGGTCCAGGTGAGGATCCGCTCGCCGTCCGGCATCGCGGTCGGGAGCTTGCGCGGACTCGCGCCGGTGGCGATGACGGTGGTGTCCGCCTCGATCTCGTCGAAGTCGTGCGCAGTCCTGCCCCGACCGGTCGAGACGATCACCTTGCCGGGACCGTCGAGCCGCCCCTCCCCGATGACGACCTTCACGCCGGACTGCTCGAGGTTCTGGCGCATGTCCTCCGACTGCTGGCTGGCGAGGTCCTTCAGCCGCCGGTTCACCGCACGGAGGTCGACCGCGACCTCGGGAGCCACGTGCCGGCCCGCCTCGTTCGGGACGGAGAACCGCACACCGAGCCGCGCGATGCGCTGGATCGCGCCCATCGAGTTCGCGGTCGCGATAAGGGTCTTCGACGGCACGACGTCGGTGAGCACGGCCGAGCCGCCGACACCGGACCGCTCGACGAGGGTCACCTCGGCACCGAGCTGCACCCCCGCGAGCGCGGCCTCGTAGCCTCCGGGGCCGCCACCGACGACGACGATGCGGTGGTTGCGCTCGAACTCGTAGCTCACGGCCCCATTCTGGCCCTCCGCCCTGCTCACGCTTCCTGCCGCGCGCGCTCGCGGATCG
This sequence comes from Acidobacteriota bacterium, assembly GCA_019352055.1. Classification (GTDB taxonomy): domain Bacteria; phylum Actinomycetota; class Actinomycetes; order Actinomycetales; family Microbacteriaceae; genus Amnibacterium. Next base: position 64,435 of record JABBOB010000005.1, on the reverse strand, counting down.
CGGCGGGAAGCATCAGCCGGGTGTTGCTCTCTAGGCTGCGGGGATGCCTGCGCCGTCGCTCGATGACCTCTCGACCCCGCCTACCGCGGTGGCGCAGCTCGCCGCCGCTGAGATCGCCCGGCGCACCGGCGTCGAGCGCCATCACATCGCGCTGACGCTCGGCAGCGGCTGGGGCCGCGCTGCGGAGCGCCTCGGCGAGGTCGTCGCCCGGATCCCCGCCGAGGAGGTGCCGGGGTTCTCCGCGTCGGGGATCCCGGGGCACTCCGGAACCCTCACCTCCGTCCGGCTGCCGAACGGGCTGCACGCGCTCGTGATCGGCGCGCGCACCCACTTCTACGAGGGCAAGGGCGTCAGGCGCGTCGTGCACAGCGTGCGGGCCGCGGCGGCCGCGGGTGCGCAGGTGATGGTGCTCACGAACGGCGCCGGCGGCATCGACCCCTCCTGGGAACCCGGCACCCCCGTGCTGATCTCGGACCACATCAACCTCACGGCGGCGTCGCCGCTCGAGGGCGCGACGTTCATCGACGTCACCGACCTGTACGCGAAGCGCCTCCGCGCGCTCGCGCTCGAGGTCGACGCGTCGCTCGACGAGGGGGTCTACGTCCAGTTCCGGGGGCCGCAGTTCGAGACCCCCGCCGAGGTGCGGATGGCCCGCGCGATCGGCGGCACGATCGTGGGCATGTCGACGGCGCTGGAGGCCGTCGCCGCGCGCGAGGCCGGGGTCGAGGTGTTCGGGATGAGCCTCATCACCAACCTGGCCGCCGGCATCTCCGACAGCCCTCTCAGCCACGAGGAGGTCATGGAGACCGGGAGGAACGCGGAGGTGCGCCTCGCGGACCTGCTGTCGAGGATCGTGCACCGCATCGCGGAGGAGCTCGCGTCCGCATGAGCGCGCTCGAGACCGCCGCCCGCGCCTGGCTGGACATCGACCCCGACCCGGCGACGCGGGCGGAGACGATCGCGCTGCTCGCGCTCGGTGACGAGCACGCGCTCGCGGACCGCTTCGGCGGCCGGCTCGCCTTCGGCACGGCAGGCCTGCGCGGCGCGCTCGGCGCCGGACCGCTCCGGATGAACCGTGTGGTGGTGCGGCAGACCACGGCAGGGCTGGCCCGTTTCCTGCTGGCGCGCGAGGCGGCTCCCTCGGCCGTGGTGGGCTACGACGGCCGTCGCAACTCCCGCATCTTCGCGGAGGACGCCGCGGCGGTGCTCGCGGCGGCGGGCATCCGCGCCGTCCTCCTGCCGCGCGCGCTGCCGACGCCGGTGCTCGCGTTCGCGGTCCGGGATCTGGGCGCGTCCGCCGGGATCATGATCACCGCCTCCCACAACCCGGCGCGCGACAACGGCTACAAGCTCTACCTCGGCGGTGCGGACGCCGGGTCGCAGCTCGTCTCCCCGGCCGATGCGCAGGTGCTCGCGGCGATCGAGGCGGTCGTCGAAGAGGGTGGCGGCGCGGAGGCGGGCGACCCGGACGCGGTCCTCGTCACGGGTGAGGACCTGCTCGACCGCTACGTGGCGGCGACCGCGGCGACCGCGAGCGCGGGGACGGGCGCGGGGACCATCGAGTGGGTCTACACGGCGATGCACGGCGTGGGCCTCGAGAGCGTGCTGCGGGTGCTCGACACCGCGGGCCTGCCCGTCCCCTCCGTCGTGCCTGAGCAGGCGGACCCCGACCCGGACTTCCCGACGGCGCCCTTCCCGAACCCCGAGGAGCCGGGCACGCTCGATCTCGCGATCGCGCTCGCGGAGCGCACCGGCGCGGAGCTGGTGCTCGCCAACGACCCGGACGCCGACCGCCTGGCGATCGCGCTCCCGACGCCGACCGGCTGGCGGCGGCTCACCGGCAACGAGGTGGGTCTGCTGCTCGGCTGGCGCATCGCGCAGGGCTCGAGCGCTCCCGGAGGGGTGCTGGCCTGCTCGATCGTCTCGACGCCGGGCCTCGCCCGGATCGCTCGACGGTTCGGGTTCCGGCCCGTCGAGACGCTCACGGGCTTCAAGTGGATCTCCCGCGTGCCCGGCCTGCTGTTCGGGTTCGAGGAGGCGCTCGGCTACCTCGTCGACCCCGACGTGGTCCGTGACAAGGACGGCATCTCCGCGCTCGTCGCCGCCCTCTCGACCGCGAGCGCGCTGCGGGAGGAGGGCCGGACACTGCTCGACCTGCTCGAGGAGATCGAGTCGGCGATCGGCCGGTTCGACTCCGACCAGGTCTCGATCCGCGTGGACGACCTCACCGCGCTCGGCGCGATGACGGACCGGCTGCGCGCGCACCCGCCGGCGACGATCGGCGGCCTCGCGGTGCTGGAGGCGGACGACCTGGCGCTGGGGTTCGAGGGACTCCCGTCGACGGATGCGCTGCGCTACCGGCTGGCCGGCGGCGCGCGGGTGATCGTGCGTCCCTCGGGCACCGAGCCGAAGCTGAAGGTCTACCTCGACGTCGTCTCGGAGGCGCCGACGGCGGCGGAGCGGCGGGCCGCGACGACGACCACGCTCGACGCCCTCCGTCGGGCGGTCGGCGCTCTCCTCGGCCGATAGCGCGTGCGTTTCGAAGGGGTTTCTGCCCGGCGGAGCCGCGCAGAAACCCCTTCGAAACGCACTCGCACTCAGCCGAGCGCGTCGGCGAGCTTCTCCTCCACCTCCGCCTGGTCGAGGATGTTGTCGATCACGATGACCTGGGCGTAGGTGCGGCCGATGGCGGCGACCTTCTCGGAGGTCGCGAGGATCACCTGCGCGTCCTCACCGAGCTCCTGGACGTGCTCGGTGTCGGTCGCGATCACCGAGGCATCGATGCCGAGGCGCTGGAGCGCCCGGGTCGCGGTCACCCGCAGGATCTCGCTCGTCCCGATGCCCGCGCCGCACACGGTGAGGATCTGCACCACCATGGCGCCTCCTAGTCGATCGCGTCGAACCCGCTCGTGATCCGGTCGGCCAGCGCCTCGCGGTCCTCGAGCGGGAGGAAGGCGGCCTCGGCCGCGTTCAGCTGGAACGTGAGGAGGTCGTCGAGGTCGTAGTCGAACGCATCGGTGAGCAGGGCGAGCTCCCTCGACAGGCTCGTGCCGCTCATCAGCCGGTTGTCGGTGTTCACGGTGACCCGGAACCCGAGCTGGTAGAGGAGGTCGAACGGGTGGTCCTCGAGGGAGTCGCCCCACGCGGCGACGGCGCCGGTCTGCAGGTTCGAGGAGGGGGACAGCTCGAGCGGGATCTGGCGGTCGCGCACCCAGCGGGCGAGGCGCCCCACCGAGACGTAGGAGCGGTCGTCGTCCTCACGCTCCACCACGAGGTCCTCCGCCAGCCGCACGCCGTGGCCGATCCGCAGCGCGCGGCCGTCGAACAGCGCCGACCGGATCGAGTCGAGGCCGTCCGCCTCACCCGCGTGCACGGTCGCCGGGAAGTGGTGCTCGGCGAGGAAGTCGAACGCGACGCGATGCCGGGAGGGCGGGAACCCGGCCTCCGCACCCGCGATGTCGAAGCCGACCACGCCGCGGTCGCGGTGCCGCACGGCCAGCTCGGCGATCTCGAGGGCGCGATCCGCGTGCCGCATGGCGGTCACGAGCTGGCCGACCCGGATGCTCCGTCCGCTCTGGCGCACCACCTCCGTACCGTCGTCGAGACCGCGCTGCACCGCCTCCACGGCTCCATCGAGCGTGAGCCCCCGCTGGAGGTGCTGCTCGGGCGCCCAGCGGACCTCGCCGTAGACGACGCCGTCGTCCGCGAGGTCGACCACGAACTCCCGCGCGATGCGTTCGAGGTTCGCGGCGGTCTGCATCACGCCGGTGGTGACGTCGAACGTCGTGAGGTACTCGACGAGGGATCCGGAGTCGGCCTGGTCTCGGAACCAGGCACCGAGGGCGTCCGCATCGTCCGCTGCGACTCGGACACCTGACTCCGCGGCGAGCTCGAGGACCGTCGCGGGCCGGAGGCCGCCGTCGAGATGGTCGTGCAGCGACACCTTCGGCAGCGTCGACGCGTCCACGTCACCCCAGAGAAGCCACCCCGCCATGGGGCTCAGGCTACTGCGCACGAGCACGTGCGTTTCGGAGGGGATCCGGCCGACCGGATCCCCTTCGAAACGCACCCGGTCGACTCAGGCGATGCGGGCGGCGATCAGCTCGCGCGGCGGGACCGTGGTGCCGGGCGGGGCGACGACCATCGCGCCCTCCAGCGCCTCGAGGGCGCGCGGGATGCGGTCGGCCTCGTCGGTGAGGAGGGTCGCGAGCGGCTGCCCGGCGCGCACGGGTTCGCCCGGTTTGGCATGGAGGCGGACGCCGGCCGCGTGCTGCACCGGGTCGCCCTGGCGTGCGCGACCGGCGCCGAGACGCCAGGCCGCCACGCCGACCGCGCGTGCATCCTGCTCGGCGAGCACGCCGTCGCGGTCCGCGAGGAGGTCGTGCGACTCCCGAGCGCGCGGGAGGGGCGCGTCGGGGTCGCCACCCTGCGCGCGGATCATCCGGCGCCAGGAGTCCATCGCGCGACCGTCGTCGAGCGCGGCACCGGCATCGGCGTCCGGCACACCGGCGAGCGCCAGCATCTCGACGGCGAGCGCGATCGTGAGCTCCCGCACGTCGGCGGGTCCACCTCCGGCGAGCACCTCGACGCTCTCCTGCACCTCGATCGCGTTGCCCGCCGTCAGGCCGAGCGGCACCGACATGTCGGTGAGCAGCGCGACGGTCGCGACCCCCGCGTCGCCGCCGAGCTCGACCATGGTGCGGGCGAGCTCCTCCGCGCGCTCGCGCTGCGGCAGGAAGGCGCCGGAACCGAACTTCACGTCGAGCACGAGCGCGGCGGTGCCCTCGGCGATCTTCTTGGACATGATGCTGGAGGCGATCAGCGGGATCGCCTCCACGGTGCCCGTCGTGTCCCGCAGCGCGTAGAGCCGCTTGTCGGCCGGGGCGAGGTCGGCGCCGGCTGCGCAGATCGCGGCGCCGACGTCGGCCAGCTGGGCCCGCAGCGCCGCCGTGCCGAGGTCGGCGCGCCAGCCGGGGATCGATTCGAGCTTGTCGAGCGTGCCTCCGGTGTGGCCGAGCCCGCGGCCCGAGAGCTGCGGCACCGCCGCACCGAAGGAGGCGACCAGCGGCGCGAGGGGGAGGGTGATCTTGTCGCCCACGCCGCCGGTGGAGTGCTTGTCGACGGTCCGCTTGCCGAGCCCCGCGAACGACATGCGCTCGCCCGAGTCGATCATCGCGAGGGTGAGGTCGCGGATCTCCCGCCGGTCCATGCCGTTCAGCAGCACGGCCATCGCCCAGGCCGACATCTGCTCGTCGGCGACGACGCCGCGGGTGAACGCGTCGATGAGCCAGCGGATCTCAGGGGTGCCGAGCGGGTGGCCGTCGCGCTTGGCGGCGATCACCTCGACGGCGTCGAACGGTTCGGTCACCGCACCACGGTAGGGGGTGCCTCCCGACCGCGCCGGAGCAGCCGGCTGGGGGCGTGCCGGACGGGCGTGCGCCGGATGGCCGCGCGCCCGCTCAGCTCGCGCCGACGGGGCCGACGGTCATGAACACCGGGCCGGGCGCGCAGGCGACCGCTTTGGGGTCCTGCACGAAGAACGCGCGCGTCGAGTGCGGCGGGTAGACGCGGTAGCCGTCGCCCTTCCGGACCGTGCACCCCGGGAGCGGGCCGCCGTTCGTGCCGATGTTCGTGATCCGCAGCTGCGAGGCGATCGTCGCACCCGGCTGGAGGGTCCGGGTGACGACCCCGTTCTGGATTCCGGTCGCCGGCTTCCCGAGCTGGGTGCCGTTGCCGTCCCCCACGACCGAGACCCCCGGGGTGCCCCGGAGCTCGCAGGCCTCGCCGCCGGTGTTCGTGAAGAGCACCGTGGAGTCCAGCGACCCCGCGCCGGCATCGACGGACACGATGCTGACCCCGAGCGAGTCGTCGGGGCACTGCCCCTTGGGACGGTTGGGGTCGGCCGCCGCGGTGGTCGTGGGGCCAGGGGTGGCGGTGATCGTCTCCGGGGCCGTGGGCGGCGGGGGCGATGTGGGCGGCACCGTCGTGGGCGCGACGGTGACGGTCGGCGTCGTGGAGGGCGCGGTCGACTGCGAGCCGCACCCCGTCAACGCGAGCACCGTCACCGCGGCGAGCGCCGCTCCCCCCAGGATCCGCATGCCTGCACGCTAGCCCGAGGCGCGGACCGGGGCATCCGTCGAACGACCGAGCGGCCGACTCCGCTGCGGGTCAGGGCAGGGTGCCCGCGGCGAGGCGCCCGCGGCTGATCACCGCGACGATCCGATCCGGGTGCAGTGCCGCGAGGTCCTCCCACGGTCGGCCGTCCACGATCACGAGGTCCGCCTTCGCCCCCGGGACGAGGCGGCCGAGGTCGGGTCTGCCGATCGCCGCCGCGGCCCGCGAGGTCGCGGCCGTGAGCGCCCGCGCCGCGCTCCAGCCCAGCACCTCGGCCATCCGGCGCATCTCGTCCGCCTGCTCGCCGAAGCCGACGTGGAAGCCGTTCGCGTCCGTGCCGAGGACCAGCTCGACGCCGGCGTCGGCCGCCGCCCGGAGGCGCTCGTCGCGCCGGACGATCAGCTCCCGCGCCTTCCCGGCCTGCTCGTCGGAGGCCCCGCGTCCGGCCGCGATCCGCTCGTTGATGAGCAGGGTGGGCGCGAGGGTGATCCCGGCGGCGGCGATGCGCGCGGCCTGCTCCGCGGTGACGAGCGTGCCGTGCTCGATCGAGTCGACCCCCTCCTCCAGGGCGATCTCGATCCCCGCCTCCGAGTGCGCGTGCGCCGCGACGCGGAGGCCGAGCGCGTGCGCCTCGTCCACCACCGCGGCGATCTCCGTCCTCGTGTGGTTGCGCCAGCCGGGGCCGTCGCCGACCGAGAGCACCCCGCCGCTGGTCGCGATCTTGATGCCGTCCGCGCCGGCGCGCGCCCAGTGCCGGACCAGGCGCCGGCACTCGTCCGGTCCGTCGGCCACCGGTGGTCGATCCAGGATCGCGGGAGGCGTGAAGAGGTCGGCGTGCCCGCCGGTCATGCCGACCATGCCGTGCGCGACGAGCCGCGGGCCCGCGACGACGCCCGCGTCGAGGGCCCGGCGGAGGGAGAACTGCACGTCGTCGGACGCCAGGTCGCGCAGCGTGGTGACGCCGGCGGCCAGCGCCTTCCGCGCGTTCGCGAGCCCGTGCAGGACCCGCTCCTCGACGCGGGTGGTCAGGGGCCAGGTGAGGAAGTCGACCGGACGCCCCGTCGATTCCCCCACCAGATGGACGTGCGTGTCGATCAGGCCGGGGATCGCGCTCAGTCCCGTCCGTGCTGCGGACGGCTCGACCGCGGCGACGACCGCATCGGCACCTGCTGCCGCGAAGCGGATCCTCGAGGCGCCGGGATGCCCGACGCCGTCCCAGAGATCGATCCCGTCCAGCACCTCGAGCACCGCCCCACCATAGAAGTCGCGGGCGAGCCCCGGATCGGCCGCGCTCCTAGTCTGGACGCGTGCCCGCCGTGGACCTGATCGTGACCGACGCCGCCGTGCTCACGCACACCGAGCCTGCGGCGGCCGGCTATCCCGACGACGCCTCGAAGGCGCGCGCGAGCGCCGTGCTCCTCGAGCACCACGACATCGGCGTCGTGGACGGCGCGATCGCCTGGGTCCGGCCCACCGGCACGACCTCGGACGAGGAGCGCGCGGGAGCCGACTCGATCGACGGGCGCGGCCGTGTCGCGATGCCGGGACTGATCAACTGCCACACCCACTCCGCGATGACGATGTTCCGCGGGTCGGCGGAGGACGTGCCGGTGCACTCGTGGTTCAACGACCACATCTGGCCGATGGAGGTGAACCTGACGCCCCGGGACGTGGCGCTCGGAGCGCGCCTCGCGATCGCGGAGATGCTCCTCGCCGGGGTGACGACCTTCGCGGACCACTACTTCTCGATGGACGAGATCGCGAAGGAGGTGTCGGCGAGCGGCGCCCGGGCGGTGCTCGCGCCCACCTACTTCTCCTCCGAGGGTCCGGCCGGCATCGACCGGTCCGCCGCGTTCGCCGCCGAGTGGCACGGCGCCGCCGACGGGCGCATCACGGCGATGATGGGCCCCCATGCGACGTACACCGTCGACGACGCGGATCTCGAGCGCACGGCGCGGATCGCGACCGAGCTGGGCATCAGGACCCACCTCCATGCCGCGGAGGGCATGTTCCAGACCGAGTCGAGCCTCGAGAGCCGCGGCGTCACGCCGATGCAGGTGCTGCACGACACCGGGCTGCTGGAGTCGGGCGTGCTGATCGCGCACGGCGCGGGCATCACCCCCGACGACGTGCGCTGGCTCGCGCCCTCCGCCGACCGGATCGGCGTCGCGGCGTGCGACAAGGTGTATCTGAAGCACGCACAGCAGAGCACCACCCCCGTGCGGCTGCTCCACGACGCCGGTGTCCCCGTCGGGATCGGCACCGACGGTCCCGCCTCCGGGAACACGCTCAGCGTGCTGGAGAGCATGCGGGTCCTCTCCCTCGTCGAGAAGCAGAAGGAGGCCGACGCCACCTGGCTGACGAGCGCCCACGCGCTCGACCTGGCGACCCGCCAGGGCGCGATGACCGTCGGGCTCGGCGACCGGATCGGCGCGCTCGCACCCGGACGACGTGCGGACATCGTGCTCGTCGCGCTGGACCGACCCCATCTCCAGCCGATGCACGACGTCGCCGCGGCGCTGGTGCTGAGCGTGCAGGAGTCGGACGTCCGCACCGTGCTCGTCGACGGCCGCGTGCTGGTGGACGAGGGTCGCCTGACCTCGCTCGACGTGCAGGAGGCGATCGACGGGCTCACCGCGCGGATCCCGCAGCTGCGCGACCGGTCGCACGGCCGCCGGATCCAGGACTACGCCCCATGAGCGCCCCACGCGGACTTGCCTCGAATCGGGCATCCGCTCGGCGTGTCGGCCCCGATCCGCGGCAAGGCTGCGTCGTCCGGTGAGGCTCGATGCGGCGAACGCCACCGCGCTGCAGGTCGTCGCCCGGCTGCGGGCGGGTCGCGGCATCGTCGTGCTGCCCGTCGGCGCACTCGAGCAGCACGGGCCGCACCTGCCGCTCGCCACCGACACGCTCACCGCCCAGGCGGTGGCCGACCGCCTCGCGGACGCGCTCGACGCCCTGCTGCTGCCCGCGATCGGGTACGGCGCGACCTGGAACATGTCCGGCTACCCCGGCACCGTCACGCTCCGGCCCGAGACCGTGGAGGCGCTCGCCACCGACATCGGACGCGGGGTCGCGGACGCGGGTGCGCGAGCGCTCGTGATGGTGAACGGCGACTGGGGCAACCGCGCCCCGCTCGCGAATGCCGCCGAGGCCCTCCCGCTCCCGGCCATCGTGCTGAACCACCCGGGCCTGGACGAGGCGGCGGAGCGCGTGCGGGAGTCCCGTCCGGCCGCGCCCGGCCTCATGCACGCGGAGGAGATCGAGACGTCGCTGGTGCTCGCCGTCGCGCCGCACCTGGTGCAGGGCGCTCCGGAGGCGGTCTACCCCGACTTCCCGCCCGAGTTCGGCACGGTCCCGATGCGCATGCACGGGTTCAGCCCGAGCGGCGTCTTCGGCGACCCCGGGCCCGCGACGGCCGACAAAGGCCGCGCGATGCTCGACGCGATCGTGGCGGAGTCCCTCCGCGTCGTCGCGGCGCTCCTCGCCTGAGGAGCACGACAGCAGGAAGCACCGAGCACGATCGCAGGAACGGTTCGCGTCGGCAGGAAGGAATCGACGAGTTCTTCCTGCCGATGCAACTTCTTCCTGCCGACGTGCTCCGTTCTTCCTGCTGACGTGCTCCGTCAGCCCTTGACGTAGGGGCGGCCGGCCGCTGCCGGGCCGCGCACGCGACCGACGAGGCCCGCGACCGCGATGATCGTGACCACGTACGGCAGCGTGAGCAGGATGTCGGAGGGCACCGGGCTGCCGACGATGCCGAGGATGTTCGCCACCTGGCTGGCGAACCCGAAGAGCAGCCCCGCCGCCGACGCCCTGAGGGGGTCCCATCGCCCGAAGATGACCGCGGCGAGGGCGATGTAGCCGGCGCCCGAGGTGATGTTCTGGCTGAACGAGCCGACCGAGCCGAGCGTGAAGTACGCACCGCCCAGCCCGACGATCGCGCCCGCGAGGGCGACGTTCCAGAACCGCGTCCGCGACACGTTGATGCCGACCGTGTCGGCCGCCTGCGGGTGCTCGCCGACCGCGCGGAGCCGCAGCCCCCAGCGGGTGCGGGTGAGCCCGATCCACACCACGATCACCGCGACGATCATCAGGTAGGTGACGACCGACTGGTCGAAGACCACGGCGCCGATGATCGGGATCAGCGACAGTCCGGGGATCGCGAGGTTCGCGAATGTGGGCGGTGCGTTCAGTGTGCTCGACGCCGGGACGAGGACGGTCTCGTAGAGGAACGTCGTCAGGCCGAGCATCAGCACGTTCAGCACGACGCCGACGATGACCTGGTTGACGACGTACTTGATCGACAGCGCCGCGAGCACGAACGAGACGAGCGTGCCCGCGACGACCGCACCGAGCAGCCCGAAGAACAGGTTCTTCGTGACGGAGGCGATGATCGCGGACACGAAGGCGCCGGCGAGCAGCTGCCCCTCGATCGCGATGTTCACGATGCCGACGCGCTCGGACACGACGCCGCCGAGCGCGCCGAAGATCAGCGGCGCCGCCAGCGCGAGCGACCCGGTGAGCAGGCCGACGATCGGCAGCCGCTGCCCCGCGGTGGCCCACGCGAGGAAGCCGACGACGAGCAGCAGCGTGAAGACGGCGACGTACCAGCGCGGCACGGCGCCCCGGAGGCGGATCAGCGCGACGGCGCCGATCGTCATCAGCGCGGCGACGATCGTCACCGCGATCCCGGTCGCTCGCACGGGGAGGGACACGTTCGGCAGGGCGACGGTGCCGGCCTGGGTGAACGAGAACGTGGAGACGCCGTCGCGGGCGAACACCACGAGCAGCAGCAGCGCCAGGACGGCGAAGATCCCGAGCGCGACCGGGGTCTTGTAGCTCAGCTCCCTGCTCGCCGCGGACCCGACGACCGGGGCGGCGACCCGGGTGCTCATGCGGCCACCTTCCGAGCGCCGGGCTGCGGGAGGCGGAAGATCGCGCGCACCAGCGGCGGCGCGGCGATGAACAGCACGATCACCGACTGGACCACCTGCACCGCGTTGATGTCGACGTTCTGCGCAGCCTGCATCGTGTAGCCGCCGGCCTGGAAGACGCCGAACAGGATCCCGGCCCAGAAGACGCCCCACGGGCGGGAGCGGCCGAGCAGCGCGACGGTGATGGCGTTGAACCCGATGCCCGCGTCGACGCCGCTCGTGAAGCCCGAGGTGGTCGTCCCGAGCACCTGGTAGACGCCCGCGAAGCCGACGAGGACGCCCGAGATGACCATCGCCGCGGTGAACACGCGGTTCACCTCGATGCCCGCGACGCGCGCCGCTCGCGGGTTCTCCCCCACGGCCCGCATCTTGAAGCCGATGCTCGACCGCGACAGCAGCCAGGAGCACGCGATCGTGCCGACGATGACGAGGAGGAAGCCGACGTTCACGTGGTACGCGGCGGGCAGCACGCTGAAGAACACCGCGTTCGGGTGCTCCGGCGGGCTGATCGGGTTGCCCGACCCCGGCGCCTGGAGCAGCGGCGTGCTCAGCGCGAAGTCGAGCAGGTAGAAGATGACGTAGTTGAGCATGATCGTGACGATCACCTCGTTCGCGCCGGTGCGGGCCTTCAGCACCCCGACGAGACCGGCGACCAGCCCCCCTCCGAGCAGGCCGAACAGCACCGCGAGGAGCATCGTGATGATCGGCGGCCCGTTCCAGGTGAAGCCGACGTAGCCCGCGAACGCAGCGCCCATCAGCACCTGACCCTGGCCGCCGATGTTGAAGACGCCGGAGCGGAAGCCGACCGCGATGCCGAGCCCCGCCGCGATGAGGGGCGTCGCGAACCCGATCGCGTGGCCGAACGACTGCAGCGCGTCGAGCGGGCTCGCCTGGGTCCAGTCGTAGACGCCGCCCTGCAGCAGCGCCAGGTAGGCGCCGCCGACACTGGCGCCGATCGCCGACAGCATGTCGGTGGGCCGGGCGAAGAAGTAGCCGGCGGTCGATTGCACCGTCGGATTCGTCGCGGCGATCAGCACCGCGCCGACCACCAGTGCGATGACGACTGCGAGGACGGTGGTGAGCGCGCTGCCGTCACGGATCGCGATCAGCGTCGCGCGGACCCGACCCGCCGGCTGCTCGACGTCGGCGCCACGCTCCTCCGGCGGGATCTGGTCCGGGTCGACGCCGCCGCCGGCCAGACCGGTGTCGCCGACTGGCACCGCGCCCGCCCCTCCGATGCCGCTCACGCCGCGGTCCGGGCGTCGTCGGGCAGCTCGCCCGCCATCATCAGGCCGAGCACGTCGCGGGAGGTGTCGCCCGGCACGATGCCGACGATCCGGCCGCGGTACATGACCGCGATGCGGTCGGCCAGCGCGGCGACCTCGTCGAGCTCGGTGGAGATCACGATCACCGGCACCCCTTCGTCCCGCGTCGCCACGATGCGCTCGTGCACGAACTCGATCGATCCGACGTCCAGGCCGCGGGTCGGCTGGGCTGCGACGAACAGGCGCAGGGACCGCGACAGCTCCCTGGCCAGCACGACCTTCTGCTGGTTGCCGCCCGACAGCCGACCGACGTGGGTGTCGATGCCCTGGGCGCGCACGTCGAACTCCCGCACCGTGGCGGTCGCGAACGTCTCGAGGTCGCGGCGCCGGACCGCGCCGCCCTTGACGAAGGGCGCGCCGTCGGAGCGGTCGAGCATGAGGTTCTCCGCGATCGAGAACTCCGCGACGAGCGCGTCCTCCTGCCGGTCCTCCGGCACGAAGCCCACGCCCGCCTCGAGCACCCGTCGCACGGACAGGCCGGTCAGCGCCCGGCCGTCGAGGGTCACCGTGCCGCGCACGTCCTCCTGCAGGCCGAGCAGCGCCTCCGTCAGCTCGGTCTGACCGTTGCCCTGCACGCCGGCGATCGCGAGGATCTCGCCGCGGCGCACGGCGAAGGAGACGTCGTCGACGACGACCTGCCCGTTCGCGTCGAGCACGGTGAGCGCGGCGACGTCGAGGCCCGTGGCGCCGCCGGCGGATGGGGTGCGCTGCACGGTCAGCTCGACGCTGCGGCCGACCATCAGCGACGCGAGCTCGGCGTTCGAGGCGGTCGGCTCGGCCTCGCCGACGACCTTGCCGAGCCGGACCACGGTGATGCGGTCCGCGACCTCGCGCACTTCGCGCAGCTTGTGGGTGATGAAGACGATCGCGGTGCCCGCCCCCTTGAGCTGGCGCATGATCGCCATCAGCTCGTCGGTCTCCTGGGGCGTCAGCACGGCGGTGGGCTCGTCGAACACGAGCACCTTCGCATCACGGGACAGCGCCTTGACGATCTCGACGCGCTGCTGGACGCCGACCGGGAGGTCCTCGACCACGGCGTCGGGGTCGAGGTCGAATCCGAAGCGTGCGGAGATCTCGCTCACCCGGGCGCGGGCGGCGGGGAGGTCGAGGAAGCCGCCCCGGGTCTGCTCGTGGCCGAGCATCACGTTCTCGGCCACCGTGAAGACGGGGACGAGCATGAAGTGCTGGTGCACCATGCCGATGCCGGCCCGCATCGCGTCGCCCGGTCCGGAGAAGTGCTGGACCGTGCCGTCCAGCCTGATCTCCCCCGAGTCGGCCCGGAGCAGGCCGTACAGGATGTTCATCAGCGTGGACTTGCCCGCGCCGTTCTCACCGAGCAGGCAGTGGATCTCGCCGGGTTCGACGGTGAGATCGATGTGATCGTTCGCGACCAGGGCGCCGAACGCCTTCGTGATGCCGTGCAGCTCGAGCCGCATGGGGACCTCCCGCCCGGATTCTGCCGGAAACAGCCCGGACCCACGCGGCCG
>JABBOB010000005.1:28158-50562 GCA_019352055.1 Acidobacteriota bacterium | reverse complement strand
CGGGTCCGGGTCAGGGTGCTGCTAGTACTTCGCGGGCGACGTGACGGTGATCGAACCGTCCTGGATGCCCGCCTGGATCTTCGTCAGCTCGGCGGAGAGGGTCGACGGGACCTTCGAGGCGAAGTCGTGGAACGGCGCGAGACCGAGTCCGCCGTTCTTCAGCGTGCCGATGTAGGTGGTGTTGTCGAAGGTCTTCGACCCCGCCGCCTGCTCGACCGCGTCGCGGGCCGCCACATCGACCTTCTTCAGGATCGAGGTGAGCATGAGCGACTTCACGGTCGGGTCGGTCAGGTAGATGTCGGCGTCCACGCCCTCGAGCACGGCGCTGCTCTTCGCGGCGGTGATCGCCTTCGCAGCCCCCTGGTAGAGCGACCCGGCGACCGGGATGACGACGTTCGCGCCCTGGTCGAGGAACCCGGCGGTCAGCTGCTTCGCCTTGTTCTGGTCCGTGAAGTTGCCGGTGAAGGAGCCGTTCTGCTTCGCGACGTCCCAGCCGAGCATGCCGACGCTCGCCTTCTTCTGCTGGTTGTAGTACGCGACGCCGTCGGCGATGCCGTCCATGTAGGTGGTGACGGTCGGGTACTTGCCGCCGCCCCAGGTCGCGACCTTCGGGGTCTTCGAGACGCTGGCTGCGTACGACGCCGCCGCGTAGCCGCCGAGGAACGCCGCCTCCGACGTCTGGAACACGACGTCCTTGACGTTCGGGAGCTTCAGCGAGTTGTCGTCGATCATCACGTAGTCGATCTTCGGGTTCGCCTTCGCCGAGGCCGAGAGCGCGGCGGGGAACTGGAACCCGGCGGCGACGATCACGTTGCACTTCTGGGCGACGAGGCTCGCGAAGGCGGGCGCGTAGTCGGTCGACGACTGCGACTGGACCTTCTTGTAGCTGCTGCCGATCTTCGCGGCCGCGGCCTCGACGCCCTGCAGGGACAGCTGGTTGAAGGAGTGGTCGTTGAAGCCGCCCACATCCCCCACCACGCAGGGCAGGTAGCTGGACTTCGTGGCCGTGCTGGTCGCGCTCGGCGCGGTGCCGCACGCGGCGAGGAGCGCGACCGTGCCGAGCGCCGCGACGGCGCTGAACCCGATCCGCTTGGTGAGCGATGTCACAGAGAGACCCTTCCTCAGATGCTGGGGTCGCGGTGCGGGTGGGGCGCCGCGGACCGTCGGTCAATGTAATGACGCCGTGTTACGACGGACGACCGGGCGCCGTCGCACCGACGGATGGTTATCGATCCGATACCCCGGGCGGGACCGCGATGAAGCCCGCGCTTCAGTCCTCCGGGCGCCCCTCGGCGTACTGGACCAGCTGCCGCGGCCCGAACGCGTCGGGGAGCACCTGGTCGATGGTGCGCACCCCCGACACCGTCTCCAGCACCATGCCGGGAGCGGCATGCTCGACGAGCAGCTGGCGGCACCGGCCGCACGGCATGAGCACGCGGCCGTCGCCGTCGACGCACGCGAAGGCCGTGAGCAGTCCCCCGCCGCTCATCACCAGCTCGGACACCATCGAGCACTCCGCGCACAGGGTGACGCCGTACGAGGCGTTCTCGACGTTGCAGCCGGAGACGATCCGCCCGTCGTCGACGAGTGCGGCCGCGCCGACGGGGAAGTGGGAGTAGGGCACGTAGGCCTTCTCCATCGCGGCGCTCGCGGCCGCCCGCAGCCTGCCCCAGTCGACGTCCGTCATGGGTTCATCTTGACGGAGTTCCGGCCCGGCGGAGCAGCCGGAACCGTGTCACGACGAACCGGGCTACAGGACGTCGGTGCGGCCGGAGAGCTTCAGCGCGTCGACGACGCTCTTCACGCGCTGCGCGTGCTCGCTCGTCGTGACGAGCAGTGCGTCCGCGGTGTCGACCACCACGATGTTCTCGACGCCGATGAGGGTGATGAGCCGATCGCTGTCGGTCACCACGATGCCGCTCGACGAGTCGGCGAGGACCCGTGCGTGCTCGCCGAGGATCGCGAGGTCGCTCCCCCGTCCGCCCGACTGCAGCTTCGCGATCGAGGCGAAGTCGCCGACGTCGTCCCACGGGAACTCCCCGACGACGACCGCGAGGCGCCCCGCCGCGGCGGCGGGCTCCGCGACGCTGTAGTCGATCGCGATCTTCTCGAGCCGCGGCCACACCTCGTCGACGACGGCGCCTCGGTCGGGACCGTCCCAGGCGGCGGCGAGCTTGCGCAGGCCGGCGACCAGCTTCGGCTTCGTCTTCGCCATCTCCTCGAGCAGCACGTCGGCGCGGGCGATGAACATGCCGGCGTTCCAGAGGTAGCGGCCCGACTCGACGTAGTCGCGGGCGGTCGCCAGGTCCGGCTTCTCCACGAACCGCGTCACCGCGTATGCGGCGGTGGTGCCGGCCACGTCGAGCTTCTCGCCGCCCTCGATGTAGCCGAAGCCGATGGCCGGCTCGGTCGGCAGGATGCCGATGGTCGCGATGTAGCCCGCGTCGGCGACGGCGACCGCCTCCACGATCGAACGGCGGAAGCGGCGCTGGTCGCCGATCACGTGGTCGGCCGCGAACGACCCGATGATCACGCCCGGCTCGCGCTGCTCGAGGATCGCGGCCGCGAGCCCGATCGCCGCCGAGGAGTCCTTGCCCTCGCTCTCGAGGACCACGTTGCGGTCCTCGAGCCTGGGCAGCTGCTCCTCGACCGCGGCGCGGTGCGCACGGCCGCAGACCACCATGACCCGGTCCTCGCCGGCGATCGGCGCGAGCCGGTCCCAGGTCTCCTTGAGCAGCGTCTGGCCGGAGCCCGTCAGGTCGTGCAGGAACTTCGGCGCGTCCGCGCGGGAGAGGGGCCAGAGCCGGGAGCCGATCCCGCCCGCCGGGATCACGGCGTAGAACCGTTCCACCGCCTCCGGCTCCGTGCCCCGACCGGCCCAGCGCATCGTCCCGTCCGTCATGGCGCCACTGTAACGATCGCACCGTGGCACGGCAGGGAGCCGTCGAGTCTCCTGTACCGGTGAGCAGAACACGGAGGATCGTCGAACGGAACGGCCGACACGCCCCCGTACCCCCGTTCTGCGCGATGACGCCCCCGCGCCGCACGTAGGATCGGTGCCGTTCGAACCTTGACGAGAGGCTGCGGGGAACGATGGTGTCACTCAGGCCGGCGCCCGCGACGAAGCGCGCCGCGGCTCCCAGACTGCCCGCGGGCACCGTCTACCGCGGACACGAAGGCATGTGGTCGTGGGTGCTGCACCGCATCACGGGCGTCGCGATCTTCTTCTTCCTGCTGGTGCACGTGCTCGACACGGCGCTGGTGCGGGTCTCGCCGCAGACCTACAACGGGGTGATCGACACCTACAAGCAGCCGATCATGGGTCTCGGCGAGCTGGTGCTCGTCGCCGCGATCGTGTTCCACGCCTTCAACGGGCTGCGGATCATCCTGATCGACTTCTGGAGCGTCGGCACGAAGCACCAGCGGGCGATGTTCTGGATCGTCATCGTGCTCTGGGTCGTGCTCATGGCCGGGTTCGCGCCCCGCCAGCTGATGGTGATCATCTCGGAGGTGCAGCACTGATGGCCACGACGCTCCCCGCACCGCGCACCGTCGGACGGCGCCGCAACATCGAGAAGTACGGCTGGATCTACATGCGCGCCTCCGGCGTCGTGCTGGTCGTGCTGATCTTCGGCCACCTGTTCATCAACCTCGTCGCCGGCCAGGGCGTGAAGCAGATCGACTTCGCGTTCATCGCCGGCAAGTACGCGACGCCGTTCTGGCAGGTCTGGGACGGCCTGATGCTCTGGCTCGCGCTCATCCACGGCGGCAACGGCATGCGCACGATCACGAACGACTACGTGTCGAACCCGACCGCGAACCGCCTCCTGAAGGGCGCCATCCTCGTGGCGGTCGTCCTCCTCATCCTGCTGGGAACCCTGGTGATCACCACGTTCGACCCCTGCCCCGCCAACGCCGCACCCGGCACGCTGCCGACGTTCTGCTCGTCGATCGGCCGGTGACCGGCGGATGAACGCACGAATCGAGAACCCGACCGGGCCGATCCGCCGCATCGTCGACGCCGTCGCCCACCGCGCCGCCGAGGCCGTCGCCCCGCCGAAGCGCGCCTCCGAGACCATGGGCTGGACCGACGACGGTCCCGACGAGCGCGAGATCGACGGGGTCCTCTACCACCGGCACGACGTCGTCATCGTCGGCGCGGGCGGCGCCGGCATGCGCGCCGCGATCGAGGCGGGCCCGAAGGCCCGCACGGCCGTCATCACGAAGCTCTACCCCACCCGCTCCCACACGGGCGCCGCGCAGGGCGGCATGGCCGCCGCCCTCGCGAACGTGGAGGAGGACAGCTGGGAGTGGCACACCTTCGACACGGTGAAGGGCGGCGACTACCTGGTCGACCAGGACGCGGCCGAGATCCTCGCGAAGGAGGCCATCGACGCGGTCATCGACCTCGAGAACATGGGCCTGCCGTTCAACCGGACCCCCGAGGGCAAGATCGACCAGCGCCGCTTCGGCGGCCACACGGCCGACCACGGCAAGAGCCCCGTGCGCCGCGCGTGCTACGCCGCCGACCGCACCGGTCACATGATCCTGCAGACGCTGTACCAGAACTGCGTCAAGCTCGGCATCGACTTCTACAACGAGTACTACGCACTCGACCTCGCGATGACCGACGTGGAGGAGAACGGGCGGATCGTCTCCCGACCCTCCGGCGTCGTCGCCTACGAGCTCGCGACGGGGAAGATCCACGTCTTCCAGGGGAAGTCGATCGTCTTCGCGACCGGCGGCTTCGGCAAGATCTACAAGACGACCTCGAACGCGCACACCCTCACCGGTGACGGCGTCGGGATCATCTGGCGCAAGGGCCTGCCGCTCGAGGACATGGAGTTCTTCCAGTTCCATCCGACCGGCTTGGCCGGGCTCGGCATCCTCCTCACCGAGGGCGCTCGAGGGGAGGGGGCGATCCTCCGCAATGCCAGCGGCGAGCGCTTCATGGAGCGCTACGCCCCCACCATCAAAGACCTCGCCCCGCGCGACATCATCTCCCGCTGCATGGTCCAAGAGGTGGCGGAGGGCCGAGGCGCCGGGCCGCTCAAGGACTACGTGCTCCTTGACTGCACCCACCTGGGCGCCGAGGTGCTCGAGACGAAGCTTCCGGACATCACCGAGTTCGCGCGCACCTACCTCGGCGTCGACCCCGTGGTCGAGCCGGTGCCCGTCATGCCGACCGCGCACTACGCGATGGGCGGGATCCCGACGAACGTGAAGGCCGAGGTGCTCTCCGACAACGACACGGTCGTGCCGGGCCTGTACGCGGCCGGCGAATGCGCCTGCGTCTCCGTGCACGGCTCGAACCGCCTCGGCACGAACTCGCTGCTCGACATCAACGTGTTCGGCAAGCGGGCCGGCAACAACGCGGTCGCGTACGCCTCCACCGCCGGGTTCGTGCCGCTGCCGAAGGACCCCGCGAAGGCCGTGCGGGAGCTCGTCGAGCAGCTGCGCACCTCCACGGGCACCGAGCGCATCGCGGACCTCCGGAAGGAGCTGCAGGACCAGATGGACGCCTCCGCGCAGGTGTTCCGCACCGACGAGTCCCTCGCGAAGGTCACGCAGACCATCCACGCGTTGCGCGACCGGTACCGGAACATCGGGATCCAGGACAAGGGCAAGCGGTTCAACACCGACCTGCTGGAGGGCATCGAGCTCGGCTTCCTCCTGGATCTGGCGGAGGTGGTCGTCTACTCGGCGCGCAACCGCAAGGAGAGCCGGGGCGGCCACATGCGCGACGACTACCCGAAGCGCGACGACGAGAACTACATGAAGCACACGATGGCGTACCTCACGGGCGACCCGCACTCGTCCGACGCCGCCGACCACATCAAGCTGGACTGGAAGCCCGTGGTGATCACCCGCTACCAGCCGATGGAGCGGAAGTACTGATGACGCTGACCCCGCTGAACACGTCCGCACTGCCCGGCGTGACGGACGCCGTGATGAACCCCGCCATCCGGCACCGCCCGGCCGACGGCTTCACCACGATCACGCTGATCATCCGCCGCTTCGATCCCGAGACGGACCAGGAGCCGCGCTGGGTCGACTACGACGTCGACACGCTGCCGACCGACCGGATCCTGGACGCGCTGCACAAGATCAAGTGGGAGCAGGACGGGTCGCTCACGTTCCGCCGCTCCTGCGCACACGGCGTCTGCGGCTCGGACGCGATGCGGATCAACGGCCGCAACCGGCTCGCGTGCAAGACCCTGGTCAAGGACCTCGACCCGACGAAGCCGATCTACATCGAGGCGATCAAGGGCCTGCCCCTGGAGAAGGACCTCGTCGTCGACATGGAGCCGTTCTTCGCGTCCTTCCGCGCGGTGCAGCCGTTCCTGCAGTCGCACACGGCGCCGCCCGAGGGACGCGAGCGCCTGCAGTCCGCCGCCGACCGCGCGCGCTTCGACGACACGACGAAGTGCATCCTCTGCGCGGCGTGCACCTCCTCCTGCCCGGTCTTCTGGACCGACGGCCAGTACTTCGGGCCCGCTGCGATCGTGAACGCGCACCGGTTCATCTTCGACAGCCGCGACGAGGAGGCCGAGGTCCGCCTCGACATCCTGAACGACAAGGAGGGCGTGTGGCGCTGCCGCACGACCTTCAACTGCTCGGAGGCGTGCCCTCGCGGGATCCAGATCACGAAGGCGATCAGCGAGGTGAAGGCGGCGACGATCCGCCGCCCGGACCGGATCAAGATCGCGGTCGCCTGACCCGCCTGCCCCGATTCGGGACATCTGTCCCTGCGTGCGCACGGGCAGATGTCCCGAATCGAGGCAGAACCGCGTTCGGGCCGCGTGGCACCCGCACGAGGGGCCCGGCCGTGTCTAGCGTGGCCCCGCTGTGAGACGAGTGAACCTTCGCGTCCGGTCGAGGCGCATCAGAGTGCTGGTGGTCGTCGGCGCGCTCGCCGTCGTGACCGTGGGCGGCGTGCTCGGCACGACCGCACCGGCGACCGCGGCGTCCGCCCGCGAGGCCGCCTCCCGGACGGCGACTGCGCCTGCCATGCCGACGCCGGTCGGAGCGGCGCTCGCGGTCGAGCTGGCCGCGGGCACGGTGCTCACCCTGCCGGCCGACGACGGGCTGCGGGACCGCACCGTCGTCCAGGTGCGCTCCGGCGAGCCCGGCTCCGTCGATCTGGACGCGATCCGCGGCACGAAGACGATCCGGATCGCGACGAAGGTGGCGCTGCAGGCGACGCCGACGGGCTGGACCCGCGGGATCACCGTCCGGGTCGCCAGGCTGAGCGCCGGCACGTGGCGGCTCCGCGCCCAGCGATCCTCCGACCGCACCGTGCAGGCGCGGTCGCGCACCTTCGCCATCGGCACGGGCGCGCCCGTGCACGTCTTCGTGCGCCCCGCCGTCCGCACGCTGTACCCGCTGAAGGACGGCGTGCTCGACAGCGCGGCGATCACCGTCGTCGCGAAGGACGAGACGGGCGGCGTCGTGCCCGTGCACGGCACGATCCGGATCGACGCAGGCACGAAGCACGTCACGCGCTCGCTCTCCAGGGCCGGGACGGCGACGCTCCCGATCACGTCGCTGCCCATCGGTGCGGCGACGGTGCGGGCGACCGTCACGGGTCCGGGCGGCACTGCGGTGCGCACCACCCGGATCACCCTCGCGCCCACCGGCGTCGGCAGCCTGCGGATCGCCCGTTCCGCCGACACCGTCCAGCCGGTGGTCGACGGCTGGCTCGACTCCGTCGTGCTGACGACCACCGGCGCCGCCTCCGGCGGCGCCCCCGAGAAGGTGTCCGGCACGCTCACGGTGTCGAAGGGCACGACCGTCGCCGCCCGGTTCGCCGTGCACGACGGGAAGCAGCACGCGTTCACCTGGAACGGTCGCGTCAAGGGCGTCGTGGTGCCCGGCACCTACACGGTCACGCTGTCGCTCAAGGGACCGCAAGGGCCCGTGCGGACGACGACGACGAAGCTCGCCGTGACGAGGACCCACCTGCTCTACGCCGTCCGGAACCTGTTCAGCGTCGCGGCCGGCGACCAGCAGGGCCTCGCAGTGCGCAACGACAACTTCTACGTCGGCTACGACATCGGGAACGACCTGTCCCGCATCGACGTCTACGACGGCGCGGGTCTCCGCTGGGCGTCCCTCGGGCCGCTGCCCATCCCCCACGTGGCGGAGCTCGCGTACTCGACCACGACCGGCATGCTCTACGCCGCGACCGGCGGCGCGCACACCCCCACCGAGATCTTCGTCCTCGACCCGCTCGACCCCCAGTGGACGATGGCGCAGCCGACCGATCCCTCGGCGGTCGTCAAGGGCGTCTACGACCTCTCAGGCCAGCTGGGCGACAACGCCATGGTCTCCGTCGACGACGCCAACGGCCGGCTGCTCGTGTTCTCCGGGTCCAGCGGGAACTACTCGGTCAGCTCCGTCACCATGAGCGCCACGACCACCACGAACGCCGACGGCTCCCAGACGACCACCCCCGCCGGCACCATCACCGCGACCGTGCCGGTGCGGATCGTCGGCGTGCCGCAGGGCATGGACCTCGTCGGTCAGCAGCTGTGGATCTACACCAGCCTGAAGAAGATCAACCACATCGCCAAGTACGACCTGAGCACCAACGCGCTGCTCTCCGCCTCAGCGGCGTCCAGCGGCGCGGACCTGTACTGGGCGGGCGAGGGCGAGGGCATGGCAGCGGTCGCCGCGTCCGACACGCACGACGGGCTCCCGGCGTGGATCTACGTCGGTGCGCATTCGACGAACCGGATCGGCGAGCTGGTCCCGGTCACCAACCAGGACTGATGCGACGTGCTCGCGCTTCCGAGGCGGCACGATCTCCGACCGCGCGTCAGGAAGCGCGAGCACGGTTCCTAGGCGGAGGCCGAGACCTTCGTCGCCGCTGCAGCGGCCGCACGGGCTCCGGCCGCGCTCGACGCGGACAGCGCCGCTGCGGCGCGCGCCTTCGCGTCCTCCATCGTCACGGTGAGCAGCTCGGCCCGCACGTCGGCCAGCGCAGCCGGGGTCATCGAGAGGCTCTTCGCGCCGAGCCCGACCAGCACGACGGCGAGCGCCGGATCCGCCGCCGCCTCGCCGCAGATGCCGACACTCCTGCCCGCCGCGGCGCCGGCCCTGCCGACCTCCGCCACGAGCTTCAGCACGGCCGGGTGCCACGGGTCCTGGAAGGCCGCGACGGACCCGAGCAGACGGTCCGCCGCCATCGTGTACTGGGTCAGGTCGTTGGTGCCGATCGAGACGAACTCCGCCGACTCGAGGATCTGAGCGGCGAGCAGCGCCGCCGAGGGCACCTCGACCATGACACCGGGCGTCTTGATGCCGAGCTCGCGGGCCAGCGTGACGAAGTACTCGGACTCCTCGGGCTCGGACACCATCGGTGCCATCACCCACAGGTTCGCCTCGGTCGCCGCCTCCGCCTCGGCGAGCGCCGTGAGCTGCTCGCGGAGGATGTCCTCGTGCGCTCGGAGCACCCGGAGGCCCCGCAGCCCGAGAGCCGGGTTCTCCTCCTCGGTGTCGTTGAGGAAGGACAGCGGCTTGTCCGCCCCGGCGTCGAGCGCGCGGACGACGACCTTCTTGCCGGGGAAGGCCTTCAGGACGGCGATGTACTGCTCCTTCTGCTGCTGCACGGTCGGCGCCGACTTCGAGTCGAGGAACAGGAACTCGGTCCGGAACAGGCCGACGCCCTCGGCGCCCAGCTCGACCGCCTTCGCCGCGTCCTTCGCGCCGCCGATGTTGGCGAGCAGCTGGACGGCGGTGCCGTCCGCGAGCGCCCCCGGCGTGATCGGGGCGTTCAGCGCGGCCTTGCGCTCCTCGATCCGGCGGAGGGTCTCGGCGACCGTCACCTCGTCGGGATCGACCTCGACCGAGCCGCCGCCGGCGTCGACGATGACGATCTGACCGTCGCGCAGCGAGTCCGCCTCCGTCACGCCGACGATCGCGGGGATCGACCGGGACCGGGCGAGGATCGCGGTGTGGGAG
Organism: Acidobacteriota bacterium; assembly: GCA_019352055.1. Lineage (GTDB taxonomy): Bacteria > Actinomycetota > Actinomycetes > Actinomycetales > Microbacteriaceae > Amnibacterium. The sequence goes on along the minus strand of JABBOB010000005.1, from coordinate 40,596 downwards.
GTGGGTCCCCCGTCTCGCGTGATGAGCGCGAGCACCTTGTCCAGGTCGAGCAGCGCGGTGTCCGCCGGGGCGAGGTCCCGGGCGACGAGCACGAAGGGGGTGTCGGACTCCGGCACGCCGGGAGCCGGGACGCCGGTCAGCCGCGCGATCACGCGCTGGGCGACGTCGCCGAGGTCCGTCGCGCGCTCGGCCATGTAGCCGCCGAGCCCCACGAGCATCACCTGGAACTCGAAGAACGCCTCGTGCACGGCGCGCTGCCCGGTCCGGCCCTGCCGGATGCGGACGATGACGTCGTCCACGAGCGTGGGGTCCTCCGCCATGAGGGCCTGGGCGTCGAGCACGTTCTTCGCGTCCCCACCGGCACGAGCGCCGCGCTCGGTGAGCTCGGCCGCGACCTGCTGCAGCGCGCTGCGGGTGCGGGCGATCTCGGCGTCCTCGTCCGCCGGCGATTCCGAGTCCGAGGGCTCCGGCAGCGGATCCGGCATCCGCCGGATCGGACCCGTTGCCAGCGCCCTGCCGACGCCGATCCCTGACAGCCGCATGCCTGCCTCCTCGCATTGGCTCGTGCCCGATGCGCACTGCCCCATCGGAGCGCGCGGCGACACGCAAGGCAGTGTATTGCCGGGGTTGCGGCTGACAACCCGGGAGCATCGGCCGACCATCGATCACTCCCACCCACCACCCAGTCCGCACTCGGTAGATTCCCGACATGGCCCTCGTGCGACGCGACCAGGGCGTGCGCGACGACGAGGTCTCGACCGAGGCCTCGGGTGCGCAGCCCGCTCCGGAGGCACCGGCGACCGGCATCGGCGCCGTGGTGCAGCGGGTGCTCGCGCTCCGACCGGTGCGGGTCTTCTTCCACTACAACAACGGCAACGGCCCGCTGATCGCGTCGGGCATGACCTACCAGGCCTTCTTCGCCCTGGCCGGCGCGCTGTGGTTCGGCTTCGCGGTCCTCGGCTTCGCACTGAAGGGGAACACCGCTCTTCAGGACACCGTGTTCGCGACACTGAACCGCTTCCTGCCGAACCTCATCGCGTACGGCGGCGGCAAGGGAGTGATCCGGGGCACCGACCTGATCAACGTGAGCGGTCTGTCGTGGTCGAGCGCCATCTCGCTGCTGATCGTGCTGTACACGGCCGTCGGGTTCCTCGGCACGTTGCGGACGGCGATCCGCATCATGTTCGGGCTGCCGGCCGAGCAGGGCAACCTCGCGCTGATGAAGCTGCGCGACCTCGGCCTGGCCGTCGCGTTCGGGGCGGTGGTCCTGCTGACGGCGGCGATCACGGTGCTGAGCAACGCCGCGCTCAACCTGGTCCTGGGTCTGCTCGGGTTCGGCCAGGCCGGCCCCGTGCAGCAGGTCCTCACCGCCGCGATCGCGCTCGTCGTGCTCGCCGGCATCGAGACCGCGCTGCTGGGCGCCGCGTTCCGCATCCTCTCCGGCATCCCCGTGCCGCGGCGGCGGCTCTGGGCGGGGGCGTCGATCGGCGGCATCGCCCTCGCGGTGCTGCAGACGCTCGCGTCGAGCCTCCTCCACGTCGGCTCGAACAACCCGGTCATCGGCGGCTTCGCGGTGCTCATCGGGCTGCTGGTCTTCTTCAGCTTCGTCTGCCAGCTGATCCTGATCGCCGCGGCATGGGTCGCGGTCGGGATGCTCGACGCGGGCGTCGACGCCCGCTCCCTCACCCCGGATCAGGCGGCGAGGGCGGACGCAGAGCGCCTCGAGCAGGCTCGGCGCCTCGTCGCGGACGCGAACCGGCGCGCGCTCGAGCAGCGCGTCGCGGGATCCAGCGGCCTCATGCGCTGGAAGCGCAGCAGGGAGCTGCAGCACGAGGTGCGCGCGGAGGCGCGGCGCCGACAGCGGGTGCCGACCGCGGCCGAGTACGCGACCGCGCAGGCGCGGACGGACGACTCCGACCCGGACGCCCGCGAGGTGGACCGGGTCACCGAGTAGGCCGCCACCGCTCGTCGGCGTCGGACCGGATGCGCTGCGCGTCCCGCCCGCGAAGGCGCGGACGTCGCTCGCCTAGGCTTTCGGACCATGGCGCAGCAGACGGTGAGGCTCGCGACCGTCAACGTGAACGGCGTGCGGGCCGCGTTCCGCAAGGGCATGGGCGGCTGGCTCGACGACCGCGGCGTCGACATCCTCGCCCTGCAGGAGGTCCGCGCCACGACCGAGGACCTGGAGGGGCTGCTGGGTCCGGAGTGGAACGTGCTGCACGACGCCGCCACCGCGAAGGGGCGCGCGGGCGTGGCCATCGCCTCGCGCGGCAAGGCCGACATCCACCGCGTCGCGATCGGCGACGAGGACTTCGACACCGCCGGCCGGTGGCTCGAGGCGGACTACGCCGTGGGCGACGAGATCCTCACCGTCGTCTCCGCATACGTGCACTCCGGCGAGGCGGGCACCCCGAAGCAGGTCGACAAGCTCCGGTTCCTCGCGAGCGTCGAGGCGCGGATGCCGGCGCTGACCGCGCACAACCCGCTCGCCGTGATCGTGGGCGACCTGAACGTCGCGCACCGCAGCCTGGACATCAAGAACTGGAAGGGCAACCTGAAGAACTCGGGGTTCCTGCCCGAGGAGCGCTCCTACTGGGACCGCTTCGTCGGTGCGGAGGCGGATCCGGACTACAACGCGGGGGGCGGGCTGGGCTGGGTCGACGTCGGACGCCGTGCCGCCGGCGAGGTGCCCGGCCCGTACACGTGGTGGTCGTGGCGCGGCCAGACGTTCGCGAACGACGCCGGGTGGCGGATCGACTACCAGCTCGCCTCCCCCGCGCTGGCCGAGCGGGTCGCGACCGTCGTCGTGGACAGGGCCGCGACCCGGGACGAGCGATGGTCGGATCACACGCCCGTGGTCGTCGACTACCGCGTCGGCAGCGCGCTCGCCTGAGCGGGCCCGCGCTCCGGCCGCCTGCCCCTCCCTTCCCCGCCCGTTCCTGCGTAAGGACCTCATGACCGACAAGCCCCGGATCTTCTCCGGCATCCAGCCCTCCGCCGACTCGCTGCACATCGGCAACTACATCGGCGCGATCCAGCAGTGGAAGGCGATGCAGGACGACTCCGACGCGATCTTCTGCATCGTCGACCTGCACGCCATCACGGTGCCGCAGGACCCGGCAGGCCTGCGCGACGCGACCCGCACCCTCGCGGCGCAGTACATCGCCGCGGGGATCGACCCGTCGCGCTCGACGATGTTCGTGCAGTCGCAGGTGCCCGCGCACGCGCAGCTCTCCTGGATCCTGACCACCGTCACGGGCTTCGGCGAGGCCGGCCGGATGACCCAGTTCAAGGACAAGTCGGCCAGGAACGGGGCGGACGCGGCGAGCGTCGGCCTCTTCACCTACCCGATCCTGATGGCGGCGGACATCCTGCTCTACGACACGGAGCTGGTGCCGGTGGGGGACGACCAGAAGCAGCACGTCGAGCTCGCCCGCGATCTCGCGCAGCGGTTCAACACCCGGTTCGGGGACACGTTCGTCGTGCCGAAGCCGCAGATCCAGAAGGAGACCGCCCGGATCTACGACCTGCAGACCCCCACGGCGAAGATGAGCAAGTCCGCCGCCACCGACTCCGGCATCGTGTGGATGCTCGACGAGCCCGCCGTGATCGCGAAGAAGATCAAGTCCGCGGTCACCGACACGGGGCGGGAGGTGCGGTTCGACCGCGGCGAGAAGCCGGGCGTCTCGAACCTGCTCGCGATCCTGTCCGCGTTCCGCGGCGTGCCGATCGCGACGCTCGAGGCCGAGTACGAGGGCCGTGGCTACGGGGACTTCAAGCGCGACGTCGCCGACGCGGTGGTCGAGGCGTTCGGTCCCATCCGTCAGCGCACCCGCGAGCTGCAGGACGACCCGGCGGAGGTGGACCGCATCCTCGCGGCCAGCGCGGCGCGGGCGCACGAGCTCGCGACTGCCAAGATCGCACAGGTGCACGAAGCCGTGGGGCTGTACCCCTCGCTGTGAACCCCCCTTCATCGTTCCGGAGTTCCGGAGCGACTCCTCCTGGCCGGAACCCGGGAACGATGAAAAGAGTTCGCAACACCGCTCCGGTAGAGATGGACGTATGAGCAGCACGGCGGACATCGCGATCATCGGCGGCGGGATCGCGGGGCTGTCGCTCGCCGCGGCGATCGGCGACCGCGCCTCCGTGGTGGTGCTCGAGGCGGAGGCGGAGCTGTTCCACCACACGTCGAGCCGGTCCGCGGAGCAGATGCAGCCGACCTACGGCCCGGCGCCGGTGCGCGCGCTGACGACCGCCTCCATCCCGCTCGTCGATGAGAAGGCGCGGCGCGCCGGCAGGCCGGTCTACGTGCCGCGCCCCCTCCTCTGGCTGCACTCCGCCGCCGAGCGCGCCCCGTTCGACACGCTCCTGGCGACCGTGCCGGGGCTCACCGAGATCGGTGCGGCCGAGGCGGTGCGGATGCTGCCCGCGCTCCGGCCGGAGCTGCTCGTCGACGCGGCCGTCGACCTGTCCGCGGTCGAGGTCGACGTGCCGCTGCTGCTCGCGTGGTACCGCGCCGACGCGGTCGGGGCGGGCGCGACCGTGCTCACGGGCGCCCGGGTCACCCGCGTCGAGCGCGTCGGGCAGGCGTGGCGCCTGACGGCCGGTGCCGAGACCGTGGAGGCGCCGGTCGTCGTCGATGCCGCCGGCGCGTGGGTCGACCTCGTCGCCGCGCTGTTCGGGGTGCGCCCGCGCGGCCTCACCCCGAAGCGGCGCACGGTCGCGGTCGCCCCTGCGCGCCGAGCGGTGGACCCCGGCTGGCCGATGGCCTCCGACGTCGCCGACCGGTTCTACTTCCGACCACGTGGTGCGGCGATCCTCGCCTCCGCGCTCGAGGACGTGATCAGCGAGCCGGAGGACGCGCAGCCGCTCGAGCGCGACGTGGCGACCGTCATCGATCGCGTGAACGCCGTGACGGACCTCGACCTCGGCACCCCCATCACGACGTGGACCGGGCTGCGCACCCTCTCGCCCGACACGTCGCCGGTGGTCGGGTTCGACGACGCGGTGCCGGGGTTCTACTGGCTCGCGGGGCAGGGCGGCTACGGCATCCAGACCTCGGCCGCGCTCGCCCGATACGCCGCGGCGGACCTGCTGGGGGTCGAGCACGGGCTCGCCGGCCTCGACGACGTGGCCGCTCAGCTCTCCCCCTCCCGCTTCTGACCTGGTTCGGGACACCCGCCCATGCGCGCGCAGGGGCAGGTGTCGCGGATCTCGGCAGACGCGTGCGGGGCGGGCGCAATCGCCCGCGCGGTCGGCCACGAACCCCCCGCATGACCGAGCCGGGTGCCCAGGAGCGCGCGCTGGGCCTCCGCAGAACCGTCGTCCGCACCGCCGCCGGCCCGATCGTCGCCCGCGTCGGCGTCCCGACGGAGGGCGAGGCGCTCCTGCTGATCCACGGAGCGGCCGGATCCTGGCGCGCGTGGCTGCCGGTCCTCCGGCTCGCCGCGGCGCAGCACCGTCGGCTCCCCCAGGTGATCGCCGTCGACCTGCCGGGCTGGGGCGAGAGCCCCGATCCGGTCGAGCCGCTCGATGTCGCGCTCGTGGCGGACGCGGTCGTCGAGGTCGCCCGGCGGGTCGGCGCGGAGCGGTGGACGACCGCCGGGCACTCGCTCGGCGGCGTCGTCGCGCTGGCGGTCGCGGCGCGGGAGCCGGCGGCGACCGAGCGGGTCGTGCTCGTCTCCCCCACGGGTCCGGCGGTGTTCGAGGCGATCCGCCATCCGGCGCGCGGCGGCGTGCGGCTGCCCTGGTTCGCCGGGATGCTGATCGCGATGCGGGTCCTCGCACGCCTCCCCGGGGGCGGTCTCCCGCTGCTGCGGGCGCTCGGCCGCACCGGCGTGCTCCCCCGGCTCGCGGCCCCGCTGTTCGCCGATCCCCGTGCGACCGATCCCGAGGTGCTCCGCGCCTTCGGGGAGGAGACCCGGCCGGCCGCGTTCGTCGGCGCGGCGCGCTCGACGCTCCGCTCCGGCTGTCCGCCGACGGTCGGTTGCGCCGTCCGCTCCGTGCGCGGCGAACGCGACGTGTTCGTCGGACCGGGCGATGCCAGCGCGTTCGCACGCATGCTGCCGGACTTCGCCGAGACGGTCGTCCACGGCGCGGGGCACTTCGCGCTCGCGGAACGACCCGCCGCGGTGCTCGCGGCCCTGGACGACGCCGGCTGACGGAGCACGCGGCCGGATCGTCCCTCCGCGGTACACTCCCGCCAAGCAACAACGTGCTCCGGGGTCGGTGGAAGTCCGAACCGGCGGTCAAAGTCCGCGAACCCGCGTCGCCCGCAAGGGTGTCGCGGGCCGATCCGGTGGAACTCCGGAACCGACAGTCACAGTCTGGATGGGAGAAGCACGGAGACGTTCCGCACGCGCGGAACGTCTGGCGGCGCCGTTCCGCGACCCCCGGAGCACCCGGACGAGGACAGGGACGCGTGGGCACGGCAGTGTCGGATTCACCCGCCGAGGAGACGGCCGTGCAGGGCACGGAGCCGTCGGTCGTGCGCGCCATGCGCCGCGCCCTCGAGCTGGCGACCCGCGGCCCGGCAGGCGGCGCGAACCCCCGGGTCGGCTGCGTGCTGCTCGGGCCGGACGGCGAGCTGCTCGCGGAGGGCTGGCACCGCGGCGCGGGCACCCCGCATGCGGAGGCGGACGCGCTCGCGAAGGTGCCGGACGGTGCCGCCTCGGGTGCGACCGCGGTCGTGACGCTCGAGCCGTGCGACCACACCGGCCGGACGGGCCCCTGCTCGGTGCTGCTCATCGAGGCGGGCATCGACCGCGTCGTGTACGCGCAGGCCGACCCGAACCCGCTCGCCGCCGGTGGGGCCGAGCGGCTCCGTGCGGCCGGTCTCCGCGTCGACGGCGGCGTGCTCGCCGAGGAGGCGGCAGCGCTGAACGAGCGCTGGGCGGCCTCCATCCGCCTCGGCCGCCCGTGGGTGACGGCGAAATGGGCGTCCAGCCTCGACGGGCGCATCGCCGCGGACGACGGCACGAGCCGCTGGATCACCGGCGCGATCGCCCGCGCCGACGTCCATCGGCGCCGAGCCGAGCACGGAGCCGTCGTGGTCGGCACGGGCACGGTCTCCGCCGACGACCCCGCGCTGACCGCGCGGGACCCGGAGGGCGCCCTGCTGCCGCACCAGCCCCTCCCCGTCGTCGTGGGGCGGCGCGAGACCCCGGCCGGCGCCGCGCTGCTCGCCCATCCGAAGCCGCCGCTCCACGTCCGCACCCACGACCCGCGCGCCGTGCTCGACGCCATCGCGGCGGCCGGCGCGACGAGCGCGTTCCTGGAGGGCGGCCCGACCATCGTGTCCGCGTTCCTGGCCGCGGAGCTGGTGGACGAGGTCCTCGTCTACCTCGCACCGACCCTGCTGGGGGGCGGCCGTCTCGCGACCCTCGACCTGGGCGTGCCGACGATCGACGCCCAGCGCCGGCTGGCGATCCACGAGGTCCACCGACTCGGCGACGACCTGCTCGTGGTCGCCCGCCCCACCCGCCTGGAGAGGAACTAGATGTTCACCGGCATCATCGAGGAGCTGGGCCGCATCAGCGGCTGGGAGCGCACCGCGGATGGGGGGGCGCGCCTCACCATCGACGCCCCGCTCGTGACGGAGGACGCCCGGCACGGCGACTCGATCGCCGTCAGCGGGGTCTGCCTCACGGTCGTCGACCTCGGCGACGGGAGGTTCACCGCCGATGTGATGGGCCAGACCCTCGCCGTGAGCGCGATCGCGGACCTCGCTGAGGGCGACTCGGTCAACCTCGAGCGGGCGGCGAAGGTCGGCGACCGGCTCGGCGGCCACATCGTGCAGGGGCACGTCGACGGCGTCTCGGAGGTGCTCCAGGTGCGCGACGAGGGCTCGTGGCGGGTGCTGCGGTTCTCCCTCCCGGCCGACCTGGCGGCGCTCGTGGTCGACAAGGGATCGATCGCGGTCGCCGGCACGTCGCTCACGGTCTCGGCGGTCGGCGACGAACCGGCCTCCCACTGGTTCGAGGTCAGCCTGATCCCGGAGACGCTCACCGCGACCACCCTCGGCCGGCTGGTCGTCGGCGACCGCGTGAACCTGGAGACGGACGTGCTCGCCCGGCACGTCGCTCGCATGCTGGCGCTCGCGCCGGCGAAGGAAGGAGTGGCGTGATGCCGTTGGCGCCCGTCGAAGAGGTCCTCGCCGCGCTGCGGGACGGTCGCGTGGTCATCGTCGCAGACGACGAGGGCCGCGAGAACGAGGGCGACGCGATCGTGTCCGCCGCCCTCGCGACCCCGGAGTCGATCACCTGGATCGTCAACCACACGTCGGGCTTCATCTGCGCACCGATGACCAACGCGATCGCCGACCGGCTCGACCTGCCGATGATGGTCCGGGACAACCAGGACCCGCGCGGCACCGCCTACACGGTGAGCGTCGACGCCTCCGACCGGCTCTCGACCGGGATCAGCGCCGCGGACCGCGCCCACACCCTGAACGTGCTCGCGGATCCGGACGCCGCACCGACGGCCGTCAGCCGGCCGGGGCATGTCCTTCCGCTGCGCGCGGTGGACGGCGGCGTCCGCCAGCGCGGCGGCCACACCGAGGCCTCCGTCGACCTCATGAAGCTGGCCGGGCTCCCCCCCGTCGCCGCGATCTCGGAGATCGCCTCCCCCGACGGCACGATGACCCGCCTGCCGGGCCTGCTCGAGCTCGGGGAGCGCGAGGGGGTCCCCGTCACGACGGTCGCCGCCATCCAGCAGTACCTCGATGCCCACCCCCTCGAGTGCGACGAGGCCGCGATCACGGTCCCCGCCGTCGCGTCCAGGGTCCGCTTCGAGGTGGAGACGAACCTCCGCACCTCGCACGGCGTCTTCCGCACCCGGGCGTACCGCGACCTGCTGACCGGCGACGAGCACGTCGCCCTCGTCGCCGACGGGGACGGCGGCCGGCCGCCGCTCGTCCGGGTGCACTCCGAGTGCCTCACCGGCGAGGCGTTCGGATCGGTGCAGTGCGAGTGCGGTCCGCAGCTCGACGCGGCCCTCGACCGCGTGCAGGAGGAGGGCGGCGCCGTCGTCTACCTGCGCGGGCAGGAGGGGCGCGGCATCGGGCTGATCGACAAGCTCCGCGCCTACCGGCTGCAGGAGGAGGGGCTCGACACCCTGGACGCGAACCTCGCGCTCGGCCTGCCCGTCGACGCCCGCGAGTACGGCGCGGCGGCCGCGATCCTCACCGATCTCGGGTTCGACCACGTGCGCCTGCTCACCAACAACCCGGACAAGATCGCGCAGCTCGAGGCGCACGGCGTGGAGGTCGACCGGCGCGAACCGCTCGTGGTGGGCGTCGGCGCGGCGAACCAGGGGTACCTGGACACGAAGCGGGACCGCATGGGGCACCTGATCGACAGGCCCCGCGCGGCCCACGGCACGGAACGGAGAGCAGGATGAGCGCCGAAGGAAGACCGGACGAGCGGGCCGTCGACGGCAGCGGGCTGACCGTCGCGATCGTGCACGGCACCTGGCACCCCGTGATCGCGGGGGGGCTGCTCGCCGGAGCCCGCCGGGCGATCGCCGCAGCCGGTGCGACAGCGGTCGAGTACCCGGTCCCGGGCAGCTTCGAGCTGCCCGTCGTCGCGAAAGCGGCGCTGGAGGCCGGGGCCGACGCGGCCGTCGCCCTGGGGGTGATCATCCGCGGAGGCACACCCCACTTCGACTACGTCTCGTCGGCGGCGACCCAAGGGCTCACCCGCGTCGCGCTCGACACCGGCCGACCGGTGGGCTTCGGCGTGCTCACGCTCGACGACGAGGCGCAGGGACTCGACCGGGCCGGGCTCCCCGGATCCCGCGAGGACAAGGGCGCCGAGGCCGCGAACGCGGCGCTGCTGACCGCGCTGACGCTGCAGGCGATCCGCGGGACCTGACCGCGCCGTCCCGCACTCAGCGCTGCGGCGGCTCCGGCTGCGCCCCGTGGTGCTCCACGGAACGGGCTGCCGCCAGCGCGGCCGCCCTCATCGCGGGCACCCGGTCGAGACCCGCGGCGAGCGCGGCCGCGAGGGCGCCGCAGAACGTGTCGCCGGCTCCCGTCGTATCGACGACGCGCTCGACCCGGTCCGCAGGGACGGTGAGGGGCCCCCAGACGGCCCCCGCCTCGCCCCGGGTGACGAGCAGCTCGGCGGGTACGCCTCCCGCAGCCGTCAGCAGGTCGGCCTCCGTCCCGTTCGCGACGACCGGGTCCGCGAGCGCCAGCACCGCGGCGGGCAGCGCCGCGTACGGCGCGGTGTTCAGCACGACGCGGGCGCCGGCCTCGGCAGCGCGCGCCGCCGCCGCGCCCACCACCTCGACGTCGACCTCGAGCTGCAGGAGCAGGAGGTCGCCCGGAGCGAGCGCGTCGAGGGCGACGAGGTCCTCCTGCCCGACCGCTCCGTTGGCGCCGGGCGACACGATGATCGTGTTCTCCCCGTCGTCCGCGACCGCGATGAACGCACGCCCGGTCGGCCCCGCAACGGTCCGGACCGCGCTCACGTCCACCCCGAAGGCGCTCAGCCGGGCGCGGTACGCGCGCCCCTCCGCATCGTCGCCGACGGCGCCGATCATGCGCACCCGAGCCCCCGCGACGGCCGCCGCGACGGCCTGGTTCGCGCCCTTGCCGCCGAACGCCATGACCGGGTCGCCGCCGATGAGCGTCTCCCCCGGCGAGGGGTGCCGCTGCACGCGCACCACCACGTCGACGTTCAACGAACCGAGCACCCAGACGTCCGCCACCGCACCATCGTCGCAGGGCCCCTCGCGGGGCGGCGAGCCGGGCGCGCACCGACGCCGGACGGTCTGCTCGTCACGTGAATGCGTGCAGCCGCAGACGGCCGAGTGCACGCGGCGCAGGAGCGGGGTTCGGCGGCTGCACTCTCGTCCGGACCGTGGGTTCCGTCTCGATCGTGTCGCCGTACGAGGACCGCTGGTTCTTCTCGGAGGTGCTCCGCGGCGCCGTGGCCCGGATCGTCGAGGCGGGTCACGAACCGCTGGTCCACATCGTCCCGCGCGCCTCGGACGCGACCGTGCATGCGGTGGAGGCGGTCACGCGGGACTTCGAGTCGGCCGACGCGATCGGCGCGATCGCCGTCGGCTTCCGGTACCGCGCCGACCAGCGCGAGCGGACGCTCGCCTGGCGGCGGCCGCTCGTGATGATCGGCGGCAGCGTGACCGGCTTCCCGACGGTGATGATCGACGACGTCGGCGCCTCGTGGACCGCGACCGACCACCTCATGCAGCTCGGTCACACCCGTATCACGCACATCGCGGGCGACCTGAGCGAGCAGATGGACTTCTCCGTCCACGGCCGCCGCGCCCGGGGCTACCGGCTGGCCATGGAGCGCGCCGGACTCGCGCCCGCGATCGTCGAGGTCGAGTTCGATCCGCAGCACGCGTACGAGGTGGCGACGCGACTGCTCGAGCCGGCGAACCGCCCGACCGCCGTGTTCGTCGTCTCGGACGAGGTCGCCTTCCCGATCATGGCGGCGGCGCGGGACCTCGGCCTCGAGATCGGCACAGACCTCTCCGTCGTCGGATTCGACGACCACCCGAGGGCGGAGCAGGAGGACCTGACCACGATCCGCCAGCGCCCCGCCGAGCTGGGCGCCGCCGCTGCGGAGCTGCTCCTGTCGGGCGTCGGTCACGGTCCGGACCCGAAGCAGTCCAAGCTCGTCGGCACCCAGCTGGTCAAGCGAGGGAGCGCTCGCCGCCTCCGGTGACCGGGCTCACCGCGGAGCGCTGGACTCCCGCACGACCAGCTCGGGCTGCAGCACGATCCGGCTGCGCTCCGTCGCGCCGTCGATCTCGGCGAGCACGGGGTGAAGGTGAACGGCATCAATCCGGACGGCGTCGTCCGCGGCTCCGGCATCTTCGCCTCCGGCTGGGGCGCGAACCGGGCGAAGACGTACGGGATCGACGAGGGCGACCTCGGGAGGTTCTACGCGCAGCGGACCATCCTGAAGCGCGAGGTGCTCCCCGAGCACGTCGCGAACGCGGTCGCCGTGCTCACCGGCCCCGACCTCTCCCACACGACCGGCCTGCACATCCCGGTCGACGCCGGCGTCGCCGCCGCCTTCCTCCGATGAACCTTCAGCACCTGGTGCGTTGTGAAGGGGTTTCTGCGGGCCGGAGGCCCCAGAAACCCCTTCAAAACGCACCCGCACCCGCACCGGCCCGGGGAACGCGATGAGCTCGGTCGCGGCGATCGACCTCGGGGCGACCAGCGGGCGGGTCATCGCGGGATCGATCCAGGGGCGTGAGCTGCAGCTGCGGCAGATCGCGCGCTTCCCGAACACCCCCGTGCGGCTCGCGGACGGACTGCACTGGGACGTCCTCGGCCTGTACTCCGCGGCCATGCACGGCCTCGGCCGGGCGTGCCGCGAGGATCCCGGACTGGTCGGTGCAGCCGTCGACTCCTGGGCGGTCGACTACGGCCTGCTGCACGGCGACCGGCTGCTCGGC
>JABBOB010000005.1:0-28148 GCA_019352055.1 Acidobacteriota bacterium | reverse complement strand
GATCTCCTGCTCCACGGTGATCGGCTGCTCGGCAACCCCTTCCACTACCGCGATGCGCGCAACGAGCGGGGCGTCGCCCGGGTGCACGCGATCGTCGGCCCGGAGGAGCTGTACCGCCGGAACGGCCTGCAGCACCTGCCGTTCAACACGGTCTTCCAGCTGGCGGCGGCTGCCGCCGCGGGTGAGCTCGACGATGCCGAGCAGCTGCTGCTGATCCCGGATCTGATCGGCTGGTGGGCGACCGGCCGCAGGGTCGCCGAGCGCACCAACGCCTCGACGACCGGCCTGCTCCGCGTCGGCGGAGCGGACTGGGACCACGACCTCCTGCGCCGGCTGGGCCTTCGCCGCGACCTCCTGCCCGGGCTGGTGGACCCGGGGGCGACGCTCGGGCCGGTCGCCCCGGCGATGGCGGCGGAGTTCGGCATCGCCCACGAGCTCCGCTTCGCCGCCGTCGGCTCGCACGACACCGCGTCCGCGGTCGTCGGCGTCCCGATGACCCACCCCGACGCCGTGTACATCTCGTGCAGCACGTGGTCGCTCGTCGGCGCGGAGCTGCCGTCGCCGATCACGAGCGAGGACGCGCGTCTCGCCGGCTTCACGAACGAGGGCGGCGTCGACGGGCGCGTCCGCTTCTTGAAGAACGTGATGGGTCTCTGGCTGCTGTCCGAGTCCGTCCGCGCCTGGGAGAAGGCCGGCGAGCAGCAGGAGCTCGGCTCGCTGCTGAAACAGGCCGCCGAGGCGCCCGCCGACGTGCCGACGTTCGACGCGAACGACCCGAGCCTCCTCGCCCCCGGCCACATGCCCGCGCGCATCGAGGCGCTGCTCGTGGCGCAGGGGTCGCGGGTACCGGCGTCCATCCCCGAGTTCGTCCGGGGCGTGCTCCAGAGCCTCGCGAACGCGTACGCGGAGGCGGTCCGGGACATCGATCGGCTCACGGGCGGATCGGTGCGCACGGTCCACCTGGTCGGCGGGGGCGCGCAGAACGCCCTGCTCTGCCAGCTCACCGCCGACACGGTCGGGGTGCCCGTCGTCGCCGGCCCTGTCGAGGCGACCACCATCGGCAACCTGCTCGTGCAGGCGCGGACGCACGGACTCGTCTCCGGCGATCTCGAGGCGCTCCGCGCCGTCGCCGCCCGCTCCTTCCCGCCGCGCACTTACGCCGTGCGCACCCGTACGAGAGGCTGAACCCATGGTCCAGCGTCAGTTCCCCCGGCCGGTCGACGTCCTCGAGTACCTGCAGTTCAAGACGCCGCAGCTCGATCGGAAGAAGGCCCGGCTCGAGGCCGCGCTCACGATCGAGGACCTGCGCACGATCGCGAAGCGCCGCACGCCGAAGGCCGCGTTCGACTACACGGACGGGTCCGCGGAGGCGGAGATCTCGATCCAGCGCGCCCGGCAGGCGTTCCGCGACGTGGAGTTCCACCCGCAGGTGCTCCGCGACGTCGCCCACGTCGACACCACCGCCACCGTGTTCGGGCGGACCTCGGCGATGCCGTTCGCGATCGCGCCGACCGGCTTCACCCGCCTCATGCAGACCGAGGGCGAGACCGCCGGCGCCTCCGCCGCCCATGCCGCCGGGATCCCGTTCACCCTCTCCACCCTCGGCACCACCTCCATCGAGCACGTGCAGGAGGCGAACCCCGACGGCCGGAACTGGTTCCAGCTCTACGTGATGCGGCAGCGCGAGATCTCCTACGCCCTCGTCGAGCGCGCCGCCGCCGCCGGGTTCGAGACGCTGTTCTTCACCGTCGACACCCCCGTCGCCGGCGCCCGGCTCCGCGACAAGCGCAACGGGTTCTCCATCCCCCCGCAGCTGAGCGCGAAGACGATCGTCGACGCCCTCCCCCGGCCGTGGTGGTGGATCGACTTCCTCACCACCCCGAAGCTCGAGTTCGCGTCCCTGCAGTCCACAGGCGGCACCGTCGGCGACCTGCTCGACATGGCGATGGACCCGACGATCTCGTTCGAGGACCTGCAGGTCATCCGCGACCTCTGGCCCGGCAAGCTCGCCGTCAAGGGCGTCCAGACCCTCGCCGACGCCAAGCGGTTCACCGACCTCGGCGTCGACGGCATCGTGCTCTCCAACCACGGCGGCCGCCAGCTCGACCGCGCCCCGATCCCCTTCCACCTGCTTCCGGAGGTGGTCCGCGAAGTCGGGACCGACACCGACGTCATCGTCGACACCGGGATCATGAACGGCGCCGACATCGTCGCCTCCATCGCCCTCGGCGCGAAGTCCACCCTCATCGGCCGCGCCTACCTCTACGGCCTCATGGCCGGCGGCCGCGCCGGCGTCGACCGCACCATCGAGATCCTCTCCGACCAGATCGTCCGCACCATGAAGCTCCTCGGCGCCCACACCCTCGAGGAGCTCACCCCCGCCCACGTCACCCAACTCGAACGCCTCACACCCCGCCCTCGCACCTGAGGCGGCTCCTCGCATCGGAGAATGGGCGCCGCCGGCCCCATCCCTCCCGAACGACGGGAGGATGGGGCGGTGACGGACTTCTGGGTCGGCGGGTACACGCGTGGCGACGGCGGGATCCGCCTGCTCGACGCCCGCAGCGGTTCCGCACCGGTCGCCGCGGCGACTCCCGACCCCTCCTACCTCCTCGCCTCCCCTACCCGCGACGGGATGCTCTACGCCGTCGACGAGGGCGGTGACGCCGTCGTCGCCGTCCTGGACGGCCGCGTCGTCGCCCGCGTCGGCACGGCCGGCAGCGCACCGTGCCACCTCGCGCTCGCCGACGGCGGCCGCCTGCTGCTGGCGGCGTGCTACGGCGACGGCGTGGTGAGCGTCCACGACATCGACGCCTCGGGGGCACCCGGGCACGGACGTCCGCTCCCGCCGCCGAACGCCGCGCCCAACGGCCCGCATCCCGCCCAGGACGGCCCCCACGCGCACTGCAGCCTCGAGATCGGCGGCCTGGTGCTCGTGGCGGACCTCGGCACGGACCGCGTCCTGCGCTATCGGCCGGACGCCGGCGGACACGTCTTCGACGGCGCGATCCAGCTGCCGCCCGGCACCGGTCCCCGCGACCTGCTCCCGCTGCCCTCCGGCACGGTCCTGCTGCTCGGCGAGCACGACGCCCGCGTCCACCTGCTCGACCCCGTCCGGCGACGGGTCATGGCCTCCGTGTCCACCACGCAGGACCCGGTCCGCGGGGACCAGGCCGCGGGGATGACCCTCTCCGGCTCCCGGCTCACCGTCGGCCTCCGCGGCAGCGACCGCATCGCACTGCTCGGGATCGGCGCGGACGAGGTCCCGGTGCCGCTCGACTCCGCGCTCACGGGCGGCACCTGGCCGCGTCATCACGCGCGGGACGGCGAGCGGCTGCTCGTGGCGAACGAGCGCTCGGGCACGATCACCCAGCTGCCGTTCCGCTCGGACACCTCCCTCGGGACCCCCGGACCGGTCGCGCGTGTCCCGGCGCCGACCTTCCTCCTCGCTGCGTCGGGTGCCCGGTGAACGCCGACGCCGACCTGGACCTGCTCGGTGTGCTCGTCACACGCCGGGGCCGCCTGCTCGAGGTCGCGGACGTCCTGCGCCGGTACGGCTTCGCGTCGATCGCCACGCAGCTGGAGAGTGCGGGCGGACCCGGCCGCCACGTCGTCCGGTCCGTCGCCGATCGCCTCATCGATCCGGCCCTCGCGGACGAGTCGGCCGGGGAGCGCCTGCGGGGCGCGCTCACCGAGCTCGGCACCACCGCGATCAAGCTCGGTCAGCTGCTGAGCCTGCGTCCCGACATCGTCGGTGCGCAGATCGCCGCCGAACTCGTCGAGCTGCGCGCCGGTGTCCCGGCGGACCCGCGCGGGCATGCGGAGGCGACGGTGCGCGACGGCCTGGGTGCGGAGGTGACGGAGGTGTTCGCGAGCTTCGATCCGGAGCCGCTGGCCTCCGGCTCGGTGGCGCAGGTGCACCGCGCGACGCTGCACGACGGCTCGCGTGTCGTGGTCAAGGTGCTGCACCGCGATGTGCGTCGGCGCGTGCTCGAGGACCTCGAGCTGCTGAGCGCCCTGTCCGTGTGGGCGGAGGCGGTATCGCCCACCGCCCACCGCCTCCGGTTCGCGGCGGTCGTCGCGGACTTCGACACGGGCATGCGCGGCGCGGTGGACCTGCGGGCAGAGCTCGCGAACCTGCAGCGGTTCGGCGCGATCTTCGCCGACGACGACGGCGTGCGGATCCCGCGCGCCCAACCCGGTCAGTCCTCCTCCGCCGTGCTCACGATGGAGGAGATGACCGGGCACGTCCTCACGGACGCGGCGAGCGTGCGGGAGGCCGGCTGGACGCCGGACGTCCTCGCGACGCGCACCGCCGGCATCTACCTCACCATGATGTTCCGGCACGGGATCTACCACACCGACCCCCACCCCGGGAACTTCCTGCTCGACCCCGGCGTCATCACGATCCTCGACTTCGGCGACGTGGCGCGGCTGTCCACGTCCCGTCGCCGTGAGCTGGAGGACCTGGTGGCCTCGGTCGGCAGCGGCGACCCGCGTGCCACCACCGATGCGCTGCTCGCGATCACCGACGCCCCGCCCGGCACCGATGCGGTGGAGGTGCAGGACGACGTCGAGTCCCTCATCACCGACCACCTCGAGGGCGACATCGGGGCGCTCGACCTCACCCTGCTGGCACGCGGGCTGTCCACCGTCGTGCAGCGGCACCATCTGTCGCTCCCGGGCGAGATCGCGCTCGTGCTCCGCGTCATCGCGCTGCTGCAGGGCCTCGCCGCGGACATCGGTGCGGACATCGACCTCCCGGCGATCACGCGACCGTTCGCACTCGACCTCCTCAGGCGTCGCCTGGATCCCCGGGAGGCGCTGGGACGGGCGGTGCGCACCGGCCGGGCCTGGGAGCGGCTGGTCGAGTCGCTGCCCGGCGAGCTCACCTCCCTCCTGCAGCAGGTGGTGCGCGACGGCGGCGCCGACCTGAACATCCGCGATCCGGACGGGATCGCGGAGCGGATCGTCGACGGCATCCTCACCGCGGCCTTCGTGCTGTCCGCAGGCGAGCTGGTGTCCCGGGCCGTGCCCCCGAAGCTCGGTTCGATCTCGGTGCCGGGGCTCGCCGTCGCCGGCTTCGCCCTGCTCCGCTACCGGGCGCTGCATGCGCGCCGCGCGGGCGCCCCGACGGCCATCGCCCGCCTCCGGCTCGCGGAGCGGGTCGTCCGCGCCGCGCGCCGACCGACCCCTCCGACTGACGACTGAGGCGCACCGACGGGATCCGGTACGGTCTCCCCCGGTCGCCCAGTCGGCCGCCTGACGAACGGAGCACCGGGTGAGCACCACCGACGGAAGACGCGAGCGACGCACCGTGGACCCCGAGATCGCCCGCTCGTGGCTGCTCGTCAACGGCAACCGGCCCGAGACCTTCGACGGTGCGCGGGCCTCCCGCGCCGACCAGATCATCCTCGACATCGAGGACGCGGTCGACCCCGCCCGCAAGGACGCCGCCCGCGAGCAGGTGATCGAGTGGCTGGGGGCGGGCAACCGCGCCTGGGTGCGGATCAACGACCGGTCCACACCGTTCTGGTCGGACGACGTCGCCCGCCTCGCCGCGGTCGACGGGCTGGACGGCGTGCTGCTGGCCAAGACGGAGGCGGCCGAGCACGTCACCGAGACCTTCGACCGGCTCGGTGGCACCGTCCCGGTGCTCGCGCTGATCGAGTCCGCCGTCGGGATCGAGGCGGCCGTCGCCATCGCCGGGGCCCGCGGCGCCTTCCGGCTCGCGTTCGGCAGCGGCGACTACCGTCGCGACACCGGGACGAGCGCGGACGACCTCGCGATGGCCTACCCGCGGTCCCGCCTGGTCGTCGCCAGCCGCGTGGGCAACCTCCCTGGACCGATCGACGGACCCACCGTCGGATCGAGCCACCCCGTGCTGCGCGAGCAGTCCCAGACGACCGTCGCACTCGGCATGACCGGCAAGCTCTGCCTCGACATCGGCCAGCTGCCGGTCATCAACGAGGTCATCAGCCCGACCCCCTCCGACGTCGCCTGGGCCCGCGACTTCCTCGCCGAGTTCGAGGCGAGAGGGCGCGAGATCCGCGACGGGAGCGACCTCCCGCGGCTCGGACGAGCCCAGAAGATCGAGAAGCTGGCGACGGCGTTCGGGGTGAACCCGCTCTGATCCGAGTGCTTCGCACCCAGGGCCGCCCTGGTGGCTGCATCATCGAGTTGTCATCAAACCGTTACCTGCTCCTAGACTCCCCAGGATCGACGGAGATCGGAGAGACCCCTGGATCCGGAAACCGAAGAGCGCGACCGTTCGGTGCTCGGTCGCGCTGTGGGCGTGCTCGACGCGTTCGCGGGTGCTGAGGGTCCCGAGCTGTCCCTGACGGAGCTCGCGGAACGCGCCGACCTCCCCCTCACGACGACGCATCGCCTCGCGGGCCAGCTGGTCAACGAGCGGCTGCTCGAGCGACTGCCGTCCGGCCGCTTCCGCATCGGGCCGCACGTGCAGGAGCTCGTCTCGCTCGCTCCGCGCGACCTCGCCCCCGAGGACGTCGCCCACCCCTACCTGCAGGACCTCGCCGACATCACCGGCCAGCCGGTGCAGCTGGTCGTGCTCGACGGCGGCGAGTCGGTCACCGTCGATCGTGCCGACGGCCAGCTGCCGAGCCGTGCGCCCACCCGCGCGCCGGCGCACGCCTCCTGCGGCGGCCTGGTGCTGCTGGCGCACGCTCCCGCGGGGCTCGTCGACGCCGTCCTCGAGAGCAGCCAGTTCGAGCGGCGCTGGGACGCGGCGCCCGGCGTGACCGAGCGCGTGCGGGCCGCGATCGAGGTCGCACGACGTCAGGGTCATCTCGAGCTGCGCAGCAAGCAGACCGGCACGGTCTCGGTCGCGGCCCCGGTCATCGTGGGCGAGAACGGGCCGGTCGCGGCCGTCGCGATCAGCGGCGCCCCGCACAGCGAGCGATCGCTCGCCCCGGCCGTGCTGACGACGGCGCGGAGCATCGCGCGAGCGATGGGCGCACCCGCGACCGGGCCGATCCCGATCGTCCGCTGAGTCCCACCTCCGGGGGCAGAGGGGGTCCGATGCCTGGCCGGACCACCTGTCGGCCTCACGAGCCCGAGCGCGCGGAGGCCGACGCGGCACGAACGGCCCTCCGGGCCGAGGATCATGGATGACGATGACCTCCAGCACCGCCGTCGCGCCCCGCCGCGGCTTCCTCCGCCGAAGTGGCGAGACCGGGCCGCGCGCCCGCGTCCGCGACCTCCTGCCCTACCTGTCCGAGCACCGCGGGCCGATCGTCACGGTGATCGTGCTCAGCATCATCGGCGCGGGCCTGTCGCTCGCTCAGCCACTGCTCGTCGAGCAGGTCGTGACGCGAGTGCAGAAGACCCAGCCGGTCGGCGGGGTGGTCGCGATCGTGGCCGTGATCGTGGCGGTCGGCGCGGTCCTGTCCGGGGTGCAGCACTACCTGCTGCAGCGCACGGGTACCTCCGTGGTGCTGTCGGCCAGGACGAGGCTGATCCGGCACCTGCTCCGACTGCCCGTCGCCGACTTCGACCGGCGCCGCACCGGCGACCTCGTCGCGCGGGTCGGCACGGACACCACGCTGCTCTACGCGGTCCTCACGCAGGGGCTGGTCGACGCGGTCGGGGGCGCGTTCACCTTCGTCGGCGCGATCATCGGGATGGCACTGCTCGACCCCGTGCTGCTCGGCCTCACCGTGCTCATCGTGCTGTTCGCGATCGTCGTGGTGGGCGGCCTGGCCCGCCGGATCCGCGTCGCGAGCCGCGCGCAGCAGGACGCGGTGGGCGCCCTGACCGCCGACGTCGAGCGGTCGATCTCCGCCGTCCGCACCATCCGCGCCTCCGGGGCGACCGAGCGGGAGACCGAGTCGGTGCTGCAGGGCGCGAAACGGGCATGGGGCGCCGGCCTCGACGTCGCGAAGGCCTCCGCGCCGGTCGTGCCCATCGCCTCCCTGACGCTCAACCTGGCGTTCCTCGTCGTGATCGGTGTCGGCGGGTTCCGGGTCGCCTCCGGGGCGATCTCGATCGGCAGCCTCGTCGCGTTCCTGCTGTTCCTGTTCCTCATGGTGATGCCCCTCGGCAGCGCGTTCGGTGCCGCCAGCTCGGTGGCGAGCGCGCTCGGAGCGCTCGGCCGGATCACGGAGGTGCTCGAGCTGCCCTCCGAGACGGCCGACGATCAGGCGGACCAGGCCATCCCGGTCGGCACCGACGCGCCCGCGGTGCAGTTCGACAACGTCTCCTTCTCCTACCGCGGGGCCGACGGCGAGCGCGTCGACGTGCTGCACGACGTCTCCTTCACGGTGCCGCGCGGCACGCGCACGGCGCTCGTGGGCCCCTCGGGGGCAGGCAAGAGCACGATGCTGTCCCTGCTCGAGCGCTTCTACGACGTCGACGAGGGAGCGGTCCGGCTCGGCGGGGTCGATCTCCGGCGCCTCCCCCGCGACGTGCTGCGGAGCCAGTTCGGGTACGTGGAGCAGGACGCCCCCGCGCTCGCGGGCACGATCCGGGACAATCTCGTGCTCGCCGCGCCGCTTGCGACCGATGAGGACTGCCTCCGCGTGCTCGACGCGGTGAACCTGCGCTCGACGGTGCTGAAGCACGCGGACGGGCTGGACGCGCAGGTCGGTGAGGAGGGCGTGCTGCTCTCCGGCGGGGAGCGGCAGCGGCTCGCGATCGCGCGGGCGCTGCTGGCGAACGCGCCGATCCTCCTGCTCGACGAGTCGACCTCCAACCTCGACGGGCGCAACGAGCAGCTCCTGCGCGACTCCCTCGCCGCCGCCGCGGAGGGACGCACGACGATCGTGATCGCCCACCGCCTGTCGACGGTCGTCGACGCGGACCAGATCGTCGTGGTCGACGGCGGCCGCGTGGTCGCGGCGGGGTCGCACGACACCCTCCTGACCGCGAGCCCGTTGTACCGGGAGCTGGCGGCCACCCAGCTCCTCGTCTGAGGTTCCCCCTCCCTCGGAGCGCGAGTGCACTTTGAAGGGTTTTCTGTCGACCATCAGCCGACAGCAAACCCTTCAAAATGCACTTGGAGGCGACGATCGGCTCCTCCCCAGGGTCAGGTCCGGCCGGAAGCCCGGATCGCTGGGTCGCTGGGTCTGCGCGCGCCCTTCACTGCTGTGCATGCAGACCGACTGGCAGGCCGCCGACGCGCTCGCGAGGTCCGTGCTCGCTGCGAACGGCGGCGTGGCGAAGATGAAGCGCTTCCTCGATGCCGGATTGACGAACCGACAAGTCGCTGCGATCCATGAACGCGGAGTGATGGCACGTCCACGGAACGCGTGGTATGTGGAACCCGCACTGCCATGGCAGGCCATGTGTGCGATCCGGGTCGGAGGCGTGCTGGGATGCGTCTCCGCGATCGAATCCCTCGGGCTCCCGACCCCGCCCTGGAAGGGTCACGACATCCACGTCGTCGTGCCCACCAACTCCGCGCGCTTGCGACACCACCGCGACAAGCAGCATTACGTGGTCCCGGGCGAGGACAGGGAGATCACAGTCCATTGGACGACCGAGGGACGGGCGTACGTCGGATGGCGCACCCCGCTCGTCGATTCACTGCTCGTGCTGGCTGACTGCGTACCACTCGAGTGGTGGATCGCAGCGCTCGATGCTGCGCTGCACAGACCACGGACCGGAGGCGAACCGCTGATGTCCCCCGCGCAGCACGACGACTTCGTGGCACGCCTCCCCCGCCGGCTCCGCCGCCACCTCGCTCTGATCGATCCGCGTGCCGAGAGCCCGCTCGAGACGCTCCTCCGGCTCGGGATGATGGCGCGTGGGATCCGCGACATCGTGCCGCAGTTCTCACCGGATGGGTTCCGTCAGGTCGACTTCCTCGTGCGAGGTCGTCTCATCGTCGAGGCGGACGGCAAGGCCTATCACGACCCGGCGGAGGACGCCGTCCGCGATGCGCGCTTCCGGCGGCTCGGCTACCGCGTGCTGCGGTTCTCCTACGAGCGGATCGTCGACGATCTTGAGGCCGTGCTCGACGAGATCGAGGCAGCGATCGCGGCGCTCGACTGACACCCGGTGCATTTTGAAGGGGTTCCTGTCGCCCGCAGGCCGGCAGAAACCCCTTCAAAATGCACTCGGGGAGGTGCCGGGATCAGGCGAAGGGGGACGGGGTCATCGTGTACTTCGTCGAGAGGTACTCGTGGATGCCCTCGAAGCCGCCCTCGCGGCCGATGCCCGACTGCTTCACCCCGCCGAACGGCGCGGCCGCGTTGGAGATGACGCCGACGTTCAGCCCCATCATCCCCGTCTCCAGCCGCTCGATCATCCGCTGGCCGCGCGCGAGATCCCGCGTGAACACGTACGAGACGAGCCCGAACTCGGTGTCGTTCGCGATGCGCACCGCCTCGGCCTCGTCGGAGAACCGCACGATCGACACCACGGGGCCGAAGATCTCCGTGCGCAGGATGTCGCTGCCCGCGTCGACCCGGTCGAGCACCGTCGGGGCGTAGAACGTGCCGGGGCCGTCGACGGGACCGCCGCCGAGGCGGACCTCGGCACCCCGACCCACCGCGTCCCGCACGAGGCCGTCGGCCTTCGCGACCGCGGCCGCGTTGATGAGCGGCCCGATCTGCACGCCGTCGTCCGTGCCGCGCCCGACCTTCATCGCGGCGACCTCCGCCGTGAGGCGCTCGGCGAACTCGTCCGCGACGGCCTCGTGCACGATGAACCGGTTCGCGGCCGTGCACGCCTCCCCCACGTTGCGGAACTTCGCCAGCATCGCCCCGGTCACGGCGGCGTCGAGATCGGCGTCGTCGAACACCACGAACGGCGCGTTCCCGCCGAGCTCCATGGAGGTGCGGAGCACGTTCTCCGCGGACTGGGCGATGAGCCGCTTCCCGACCGGGGTGGAGCCGGTGAAGCTGAGCTTCCGGAGGCGGGAGTCCTTCAGGATCGGCTCGGTGAGCGCGCCTGCCCCGGTGGTCGGAACGACGTTCAGCACACCGGCGGGCAGGCCGGCCTCCTCGAGGATCGTCGCCGTCAGCAGCGTCGTCAGGGGCGTCAGCTCCGCGGGCTTGACGACGACGGTGCAACCGGCGGCCAGCGCCGGGCCGATCTTGCGAGTCGCCATCGCCAGCGGGAAGTTCCAGGGGGTGATGAAGTAGCAAGGACCGACCGGGTGCTGCGAGACGATCGTGCGCCCCGAGCCCTCGGGGTTGATGCCGTAGCGCCCGGTGATCCGCACGGCCTCCTCCGCGAACCAGCGGAAGAACTCGGACCCGTAGACGACCTCCCCCGCGGCCTCGGCGAGCGGCTTGCCCATCTCCAGCGTCATCAGCAGCGCGAGGTCGTCCTTGCGGTCCTGCATCAGCTGCCATGCGCCGCGGAGGATCTCCGCCCGCTTCCTCGGAGCGGTCGCGGCCCAGTCCTCCTGCGCCGCGACGGCCGCGTCGAGCGCGGCGATCCCGTCCTCGGGGGCTGCGTCCGCCACCTTCGCGAGCACCGCCCCGGTCGACGGGTCGAGCACGTCGAACCGGGCTCCCCCGGTCGCCTCGCGCCACCGGCCGCCGATCAGCAGCCCTGTCGGCAGCCCTTCGAGCAGCTTCGCCTCGTCGTTCGCGGACATCGTGCCTCCCGGCGGACGATCCTACGGAGGCGCGGACGAGCCCCCGTTCAGGCGGTCTCGATGCCCGCCGAACGGAGCTCGTCGAGCGCGGCCGCGCTGGTGGCCGGCGCTACGCCTGCGACGAGGTGGGTCAGCACCCTGACGCGCTCGCCGATCTCGGCCGCGTCGAGGGCGGAGGCGCGCACGCAGTAGTCCGTCGCGATCCCGACGACGTCGAGATCGGTGACGCCCCGCTCCATGAGGACCTCCGCCAGGCTCCTGCCGTCCTCCGTCGTCCCCTCGAACGCGGAGTAGGCGGGCGTCCCCTGCCCCTTCTTGACGTGCACGTCGATGGCGGCGGTGTCGAGCTCCGGGTGGTAGTCCGCGCCCGTGGTGCCGCCCACGCAGTGCACGGGCCACGTCACGGTGAAGTCGGGTGCACCGTCGGTCGCGAAGTGGCCCCCGTTGTCGCCACCGCCGTCGTGCCAGTCTCGCGACGCGGCGACGAGCGCGTAGTCGGCGCGATGCGCGGCGACGTGCTCGGTGATACGCCGGGCGACGGCCGCGCCGCCGTCCACCCCGAGCGCTCCACCCTCGGTGAAGTCGTTCTGCACGTCGACGATCAGCAGGGCCCGGGTCATGCGTCCATCTTGGCGGAGCGCCGCTACCCGTTCGAGAGGCGGCTCCCGCAGGACCACACGTCGGCGGTCAGGGTGTCGAGCGCCTGCTTCGCGTCCGCGCTCACGAAGCCCTGGCCGAGGGCGTAGAAGGCGAACGTCAACGGCGTGCCGTCCTTCGCCCGGATGATCCCGGCGAGCGTGTAGCCGTCGTCGATCCAGCCGGTCTTCGCCCATACCCGGCCATCCGCCCGGGCCGCAGCGCCGGAGAAGCGATCGCTGTAGGCGAGGGACCCGGTGCGCCCCGCGATCGGCAGCCCGGCGTAGATCGGGCCGAGTCCATCGGTCTTGTGCAGCACCTTCACGAACAGCTTCGTCAGGTAGGCGGGCGGGATGCGGTCGTCGTCGCTCAGCCCGCTGCCGTCGACGACCCGGACTCCGGTCGGCGCGATCCCGTAGCGCTGCAGCGCCCGCACCACCGCCGCGTCGATGGCGTCGAAGGTGTTCCCCGTGCCCGCGCGGATCGCGGTGACGCGGGCGAGCGCCTCGGCGAGCGTGTTGTCGGACACGATCAGCTCCTGCCGGATCAGCGTGCTGACCGGTTGCGATTCCACGGCGCCGAGCACGGGTGCGCCGATCGGTGCGGTGCCGCGTGACACCTGCACGCCGCTGCCGAAGTAGGAGGCGAACGCGGCACCCGCACGACCGACGGGGTCGTCGCCTCGCGGGGAGGTGGAGAGCATCGGATTCGCGCGGTCCCCGTCCACCATGAGCGCGGTCATCTTCGGCGTGGAGCCGAGCGCGCGCTCCTTCACATTCCACGTCGGCTGCCAGCTCGGGCCGCCGAAGGCGGAGGAGTCGAGCACGATCCGCGTGATCGGCTGCCTCGGATGCGCGGCCGCCCACGCCGTCCTGACCTGACCGGCGAGCGTGGCGAGGTGCGCGGCGCCGGCGTAGAAGGTCGTGCTGCCGACCGGGGTGCGGGAGAGGGTGACGTCGCCCCCGCCGACGAGCACGATCTCGCCGGCGCGCGCGCCCTGCACGACGCGGGTCGTCAGCCGGTAGTCCGGCCCGAGCACCTCGAGCGCAGCCGCGGAGGTGAGCACCTTCATGACGCTCGCGGCGCGGGACGCGGTCGTCCCGCGCCGGTCGAACAGCACCTCGCCGGTCCGCGCGTCGATCACCCGGCCCTGGAAGCTCCGCAGGCGGGGGTCGCGGGCGGCGACGGCGACGGAGCACGTGCGTGCGACGGTCGGGGTGGCGGAGGGAGTCGCCGACGCCGTGGGCGGGGTCGACACCGCGACGACGGGTGCCGCGCTGGTCGTCGCGGCGGCCGGGACCGGTTCGCCGAGCGCGTATCCGGCTGCCCAGCCCGCCGCGACGAGGGCGACGAGCACGACGCCGCCGGTGACGGCGAGAGCGGTCCGGCTGCGCATCCGGCCAGGGTAGGGGCCCCGAACAGGGGTGGTCGCGCACCCCGCCGACGGCTCCGACGTCGGTACGGTGCACGCGGCTCGCCCCGTCGGGGTTCTGGGCACACCCGACGGATCGTCTACACTCGTCCGGGCACCTCGCCGCCTTAGCTCAGTCGGTAGAGCGATTCACTCGTAATGAATAGGTCTGGGGTTCGATTCCCCAAGGCGGCTCCGCACCGCGAAGGCCCGTCCCGCAAGGGCGGGCTTTCGTCGTCTCAGACGGCGGTCGTGGCAGCTGCGACCTCGCGGAACTCGTCGAGGGCGCCGAGCATGCTCTCGCCGAGCGAACTCGCGCCTTCGCCTGCCGCCCATCGGCTCCAGCCGTGTCGCGCGATGGTCATGCAGAGCATCGCGATGAAGCCGGCACGATCGCGGATCCATGTCTCGTCGGGCATACGGCCCGCTCGCAGCTCGTCACCGCGGAGGCGCTCGGTGATCAGATCGACGACCTGCTCCCGGATCCGCTGGATCAGCCCGGCCTTGTCACCGATGAGCCGGGACTCGCGGTGCATCAGCTCGCGGCGGAGGCTGTGCAGCTCGAAGTCCTCCTCGCCCGCAGCGCGCTCCGCCATCACGACGATGAGGTCGGTGAGCGGATCGCCGGCCCCCTCCTCGTACCGGCCGATCTCGGCCTCGGTCAGCTCGTGCGGGCCGTGGGGCGCCGCGACCGCCTCCTCCTTCGATGCGAAGTAGTTGAAGAAGGTTCGAGGAGAGACCTGCGCAGCCTGCGCGACCTCCTCGACGGTGACGTTGTCGAACCCGCGCTCGAGCGACAGGCGCAGCAGGGCGACCTGGAGCGCGCGCTTGGTCGCGATGCGCTTCTGCTCGCGCAGGCCCGGGGCCGCGATGTCGGTCACGCAATCAATTCTTGCATGCACTGCAATGTTTTGGTGTCAGCCGCAGGTCGTGGCCGCCGGGAGCGTGCCGGAGACGAAGAACCCGTCCACCCGGTCGTTGATGCACGCCACCTTGTCGCGATAGGCGGTGTGCCCCTGTCCGCGCAGGGTGAGCAGCACCCCGCCCGGCAGCTGGCCGGCCAGGCTCCGCGCCCACGCGTACGGGGTCGCCGGGTCGCCCGTGGTGCCGAGCACCACGATCGGCGGCGCGCCCTTCGCCGTCACGCGATGCGCGGAGCCCTGCACCGGAACGGGCCAGTTGCCGCAGACTTGATCGCCCAGGTCGTCGGTGTTGTCGGCGGCGCGGAGCGGATCGGCCGCGTCGAGCAGCTTCCCCTGCTGTCGCAGCGTCGCCGGGTCCGTCGCGACCGGCTTGTCGAGGCAGTCGACCGCGTAGATGGCCTCGAAGAGGTTGTCGGTGTAGCCCTTCGACCCACGATCGACGTAGCTGTCCGCGAGCTGCTGCATCGGATCGCCCCGGCCGCGGAGCAGTGCGACGAACGCCTCGGTGAGGCTCGGCCATGCCGCGGTGTCGTAGAGCGCGGCGTCGATGGCGGTGCGCACCACGACGCTGTTCACGTCCCGGCCGTCGGTGGCCCGGATCGGTGCGGCGCGCAGGTCGAGGAGCAGGCCGGCGATCCGGTCGAGCGCCCCCGTGACGTCCTGGCCCGCGAACGGGCAGGAGGAGGATCGCAGGCAGTTCGCGAGGTACGTCTTCAGCGCCGCGCCGAACGCCTGGTCGTTGGCCAGGTTCTCCTGGAACGAGGACAGGGACGGGTCCACCGCCCCGTCGAGCACCATCCGGCCGACGTGCGCCCCGAAGCGGTCCGCGTAGAGCGCGCCGATGTAGGTGCCGTAGGAGAAGCCGAAGTAGTCGAGCTTCGCCTGCCCGACCGCGGCGCGCAGCATGTCGAGGTCCTGGATCGTGTCCTCGGTGCCGACGTGGGCGAGCAGGTCGCCCGTCTTCGCGAGGCACGCCTTGCCGAACGCGACTCCTGCGTCGACCACGTCCTTGCGCAGCACGGCGCTCCCCTGGGGCAGGTCGGGGTCGCTGAACAGGAACCGGTCCAGCTGGTTCGTGCCGTAGCAGTCGACCGCGGAGGAGGCGCCGACGCCGCGGGGGTCCCACGCCACGAGGTCGTAGTGGTCGAGCAGGCTCTGATCGTAGAAGGCGCTCGCGGCGCTGCGGAGGAAGTCGACGCCCGAGACGCCCGGGCCGCCCGGGTTCGTGAAGAGCGTGCCGATCCTGCTGCCCGAGGCGGGTCGCATGATCAGCGCCAGGTGGATGCGCTTCCCGCCGGGCTGCGCCCAGTCCTCGGGCGCCTGCACCGTCGCGCAGCGGAAGCCGCCGCTGCAGTCGTGCCACACGATCGCCTGCCCGTAGAAGGGCCGCAGCGCGGCGGCGACGCCGGTGGTGTCGGGTGTGGTGGTCGTGTCAGGCGCCGGCGCGAGGGAGCACCCTGCCAGCAGCACCGCGCACAGCGCGGCGATCACCGCCGCGACCGCGCGCCTCACGCCGCTCTCGCCAGCGCGGCCGTCACCAGCATCGCCTCGATCGCCAGCAGGGGAGGCACGTTCGCCGGCAGGCGGCGGCGTGCGTCGGCGATCGCATCCAGCACGCGGAGCGTCGCCTCGGGCCGGGTGCGCCGGGCCAGCTCCCCGACCTGCTGGGACCACGCCGAGTTGACCGGTGCCAGCCCGGCGCCGAGCTGCGCCAGCAGCACGTCACGGTAGACGGACAGCAGGTCGACGAGCACGCGGTCGACCCCGTCGCGCAGTCCGCGCGTCGCGCGACGCTTCTGGTCCTCCTCCATCTGCCGCAGCACGCCGCGCAGCTGCGGCGGCACGGGGCCACCGGGCTCGATGCCCATCGATGCGAGCGCCTTGCCGCGCTCCGCGCCCTCACGGTCCTGCGTCAGCGCCGTCGAGTCGGCCTTCGCGATGTCGAGCAGGCGCTGCGCGCCGCGGACGGCCTTCGGCACCGTGTCCGCCTCGAGCACCAACCGGATGCTGTCGTCCCGGCGCGAGCGCGCCTCCTCGTCCGTCGCGAGCCGATGCGCCATCCCGATATGGCTCTGCGCCTCCTCGGCGGCCCGCAGCGCCACATCGGCGGCGACACCGTCCCGATGCACGAGCAGACCGGCGACCTCCGCCGGCTCCGGCACCCGCAGGCGCACGACCCGGACGCGGGAGCGGATGGTGGGGAGCAGATCGGCCTCGCTGGGCGCGCAGAGGATCCAGACGGTCCGCTCGGGCGGCTCCTCGAGCGCCTTGAGCAGCACGTTCGACGTCCGCTCGGTCATCCGGTCGGCGTCCTCGACGACCATCACCCGGTAGTGCGCCACCGACGGCGAGTACTGCGACGCGGTGACGAGCCGGCGCACCTCGTCGATCGTGATCGTGACCCGGTCGGAGGCGAGCACGGCCAGGTCCGGGTGGGTGCGTGCGTCGACCTGCGCGCGGACCCGCGCGTCGTCCTCCTCCGCACTGCCGAGCAGCGCCGCCGCGAAGGCGTACGCGAGGTTGGAGCGCCCGGAGCCGGGCGGACCGGTGATCAGCCAGGCATGCGTCATGACCCCGACGCCGCCGTCGGCTCGATGCGCGTCGCGGGCGGCGGCGGCGACCGCCTCGACGGCGGCGGTCTGCCCGACGAGGTCGGCGTAGGGGTCGGGACCGGTCATGCGGACAGGCGGGGCTCGAC
The DNA here is from genome assembly GCA_019352055.1 of Acidobacteriota bacterium. GTDB lineage: Bacteria > Actinomycetota > Actinomycetes > Actinomycetales > Microbacteriaceae > Amnibacterium. Next base: position 10,911 of record JABBOB010000005.1, on the reverse strand, counting down.
GGCGGCGCGGATCCGCGCCGCGACCTCGTCGGGATCGAGCCCGGCGTCGACCACGACGAATCGGTCGGGTGCGGCGGCTGCGAGCGCGAGGAACGCGGCGCGCACCCGTTCGTGGAAGTCGTCCTCCTCCGCCTCGAGCCGGTCCTCCGCCGCACGGCCTCCGCGCCGCGCACGCGCCACCGCGGGATGCACGTCGAGCAGGATCGTGAGGTCGGGCAGCAGCCCTTCCGTCGCCCAGGTGGACAGGCCGCGGACCTCATCCGCGTCCAGCACGCGGCCGGCGCCCTGGTACGCGACCGAGGAGTCGAGGTAGCGGTCCTGCACGACCACGTCCCCGCGCTCCAGCGCCGGGCGCACGACCGTGGCGACGTGGTGCGCCCGGTCCGCCGCGTAGAGCAGCGCTTCCGCGCGGGGCGTGACGTGGTCGCCGTGCAGCACGAGCGCGCGGATCTGGGCGCCCAGCTCGGTGCCACCGGGCTCGCGGGTGCGCACGACCGTGCGACCCCGCTCGGTGAGCCAGTGTTCGAGGGCGACCGCCTGCGTGGTCTTGCCCGCCGCGTCGCCGCCCTCGAGGGTCAGGAACACCCCTACGCCTTCTTGGTCGCGCGCTTCGTGGTCGTCGCGCGCTTCGCCGGGGTGCGGGTGGTGGCCGCCTTCTTCTTCGGTGCCGGCCCCTTGAGCCGCTTGTCGGCGAGCAGCTGCTTGGCGCGGTCGAAGTCGACGGTCTCGACCTCCTCGCCGCGCGGGATGGTCGCGTTCGTCTCGCCGTCCGTGACGTAGGCGCCGAAGCGGCCGTCCTTGATGCGGATCGGCTTGCCGCTGACCGGGTCGGCGTCGAACTCCTTGAGCGCGGACGACGCGCGACGCGCCCCGTACTTGGGCTGCGCGAACAGCTCCAGCGCTCCCGGCAGGTCGACGGCGAAGATGCTGTCCTCGTCGGGCAGCGTCCGGGTGTCCGTCCCCTTCTTCAGATACGGCCCGTACCGGCCGTTCTGCGCAGTGATCGGCTCCCCGCTCTCCGGGTCGTCGCCGACGGCGCGCGGCAGCGCGAGCAGCTGCACCGCGGTGTCGAGGTCGACGGTGTCCGGCGACATCGACTTGAACAGGGAGGAGGTCCGCGGCTTCGGCGCGCCCTTCTTGGCCGCCTCGTCCTCCGGCAGGACCTCGGTCACGTACGGCCCGAAGCGGCCGTCCTTCGCGACGATGGTGCGGCCCGTCTCGGGGTGCTGCCCGAGCACGCGGTCCTCCTGCGGCGGAGCGTCGACGAGCTCGCGCGCCTTGGCGGGCGTCAGCTCGTCCGGCGCGAGATCCGGCGGCAGGTTGATCCGTCGCACGGCCGGCTCGCCCTCGGCGACCGCACCGGTCTCGGGGTCGACGACCGGCTCCGTCGGTTCCAGCACCTCGAGGTAGGGGCCGTACCGGCCGATGCGGAGCGTGATGCCCTCGCCGACCGCCACCGAGTTGATGCTCTTGGCGTCGATCTCGCCGAGGTTGTCGACGACCGAACGCAGGCCCGGGTGCCCGGTGTTGCCGAAGTAGAAGTCCTGCAGCCAGTCGACCCGCTCGGCGTCGCCGTCGGCGATGCGGTCGAGGTCGTCCTCCATCTCCGCGGTGAAGTCGTAGGCGACGAGCTCCGCGAAGAACTCCTCGAGCAGCTTCACGACCGAGAACGCGATCCAGTTCGGCACCAGCTGCGTACCACGCGGCACCACGTAGTTGCGGTCGACGATCGTCGACAGGATCGACGCGTAGGTGGACGGCCGGCCGATGCCGAGCTCCTCGAGCTTCTTCACGAGGCTCGCCTCGGTGTAGCGCGGGGGCGGCGAGGTCTCGTGCCCGTTCGCGACCGGCTCGGACGGGGTCAGCACCTGCCCCTGGCTCAGCTGCGGGAGGCGCTCGTCGTCGCTGTCCGCGTCGCGGTCCTCGTCACGGCCCTCCTCGTACGCGGCGAGGAAGCCGCGCACGGTGATGACCGTGCCGCTCGCCGAGAACTGCGCGTCCCGGCCGCCGGCGGCGAGCCCGACGACCACGGTCGCGGTCGACCCGGTGGCGTCGACCATCTGGGACGCCACGGTGCGGCGCCAGATCAGGTCGTAGAGCCGCTGCTCGGTCGAGGAGAGGGATCCGCGCAGCGAGTCGGGCGTCGGGAAGACCTCGCCGGAGGGGCGGATCGCCTCGTGCGCCTCCTGCGCGTTCTTGGACTTTCCCGTGTACACGCGGGGCGCTTCCGGGACCGTCTCGGCGCCGTACAGCGCCCTCGCCTGGGACCGTGCCGCCTGCGTCGCCTGCGACGACAGCGACGGCGAGTCGGTGCGCATGTAGGTGATGTAGCCGTTCTCGTACAGGCTCTGCGCGACCGACATCGTCTGCTTCGCGCTGAAGCGCAGCTTGCGGGCCGCCTCCTGCTGCAGGGTGCTCGTCGTGAACGGCGCTGCCGGCTTGCGGCGGTACGGCTTGGTGTCGAGAGAGACGACTCGCGCCTCGGGCGCCTCGGTCTCGATCGCGGTGACGAGCGCGCGCGCGCCGGCCTCGTCGAGCACGACGGCGTCGCTCTTCAGCTGCCCGCGGTCGTCGAAGTCGCGGCTGCCGGTCGCGATGCGCTTGCCGTCGATCCGCTGCAGGCGCGCTGCGAACGCGTTGGCGCCCTGCGGTGCGAAGCGGGCGAGCACGTCCCAGTAGGAGGCCGAGACGAACGCGAGCCGCTCGCGCTCACGGTCGACGACCAGCCGAGTCGCGGCGGACTGCACGCGGCCGGCGGACAGGCCGGGACCGACCTTGCGCCACAGCACCGGCGAGACCTCGTACCCGTACAGGCGGTCGAGGATGCGCCGGGTCTCCTGCGCGTCGACGAGCGCCGTGTCGAGCTCGCGGGTGTTGTCCCGCGCCTTCGTGATCGCATCCTTGGTGATCTCGTGGAACACCATGCGCCGCACCGGCACCTTGGGCTTCAGGACCTCGAGCAGGTGCCACGCGATGGCCTCGCCCTCGCGGTCCTCATCGGTCGCGAGGAAGAGCTCGTCGGCGTCCTTGAGCGCGCGCTTCAGATCGGCGACCGTCTTCTTCTTCTGCTCGGAGACGACGTAGTACGGCTCGAAGCCGTTGTCGACGTCGACGGAGAACTTCCCCATCGACCCCTTCTTCAGCTCGGGCGGCAGGTTCTTGGGCTCGATGAGGTCGCGGATGTGCCCGACCGAGGCCTGCACCTCGTAGTCCGGTCCCAGGTACTTGGCGATGGTCTTCGCCTTCGCCGGCGACTCGACGATCACCAGCTTCTTGCTTCCGGGCATGGCCACCTCCTCGGCTCTCCCCCGATGCCCCCATCGTGACCTGCCCGCATCAGCGCGGCCGGGGGCCGGTCCCGCACACCATACACACGGCGCCGACACCGTCGAGCCCGGTACGCGCCCCGCCGCTCCCCCACGTCAGCGGGGTGGAGGAGGTCCGGCCACCGCTTCGGCGCCGAGGGCGACCCCCACCGCGACCGTCGAGAGCCGCACCCGGACCAGCGGACCGCGGACGGCGCACCGCTCCAGCCGGACGTGAGCCGTCGTCGCGATCACGGACGCGGCGACGCACGGCTCCCCCGTCGCGTTCCCGAGCTCGGCATCGGCACCGGCGAGCGCCGCCGAGTCCGCTGCTGCGGTGACCCGCAGCTGCGCCTCGAGGACGGCACCGGCACCCCCGGCCAGCACGAAGCCGGCGACCACCGCTGCGACGAGACCGGCGGCGAGCACCGCTCCCGCTCCCTCCTCGCTCATGGCGAGATCCCCGCGAGCGCGCACGCGGTGGCGGCGATCGGAATCGGCACGGCGAGCACCGCGACCTCGCGCCGGAGCACCACGCAGACCGTCTCCCTCGACCGGCTGCGCTCGGCGACCGTTGCGCCCACGGCTGCGGCGGGGGGCTCCGGCGACTCCCCCACCGCGGCCAGGCGTGCCGACAGCACCGCGGCGTCGAACAGGCGGAGGCGCTCGGTACCGAGGCGCAGCCCACCGAGGCACACCGCCAGCACGAGCAGCACCGCGGGGACGGCGACCGCGAACTCGGCGGTCACCGTGCCGAGGTCGCGCCGCCGGAGGTCAGCTCGGCATGGCGAGCGCACGCGTCACCAGGCCGAGCAGCAGTCCACGGACCTCGTCGCTGCGGAGCACCACGACCAGCAGGGCCGCGAACCCCACGGCGGCGATGGTCGCGATCGCGTACTCCGCGGTGACGGCGCCCTCCTCGTCGGCCGTGACGATCCGGCCGGACATCGGTTCCCGACGCATCCCGTACCTCTTCCATTGTGTGTGTGCGGCGAACGCACATCCGGGTCCCGGCACGGGCAGAGCCATCCTGACGGGACCCGGTGCCCTGTTACAGGGGCAGGGCTGTGGAGGAGAGGACCGCGAGGCCAACGGGCAGTGCGCCGAGCAGCAGGAACGCCGGCAGGACCAGCAGGCCGAGCGGCAGCAGCAGCCGCACGGCGAGCACCTCGGCCCGGATCCGCGCATCGGCGACAGCGGCACGGCGCAGGCGGTCCGCCTCCGCGACGAGGAGCGCGACGACGGGCAGCCCGGCACCGGCCGCGAACCCGAGCACCGCCTCGAGGTCATCCGCCGGCGCGAGCACGAGATCCGCCTGCTCGGCCGCATCGCGCATCAGGCGCCGCGCGCTCGGGAGCGGGAGGCCGGCTCGGACCGCGGTGGCGACGAGCTCGAGGTCGAGCCCGACGGTCCACGAGGTGCGCCGCGCGGCCCGGACGAGGCGCCGGCTCCACAGCGCCGCCGCCCCCAGCAGCACCGCGCCTGCGACGAGGATGACGGCCCCGGGCCCGGAGAGGAGCACGGACGGCACGTCGAACCCGAACGCCCAGCCGAGCAGCGCGGTCGCGGGCGGCAGCAGGAGCACCAGCCGCGCGCTCGCCACCGGTCCGGCCATCGACGCGGCGACCACGCGCTGCAGCTCCGCGGTGCGTCGAGCGCCCGCGGACGCGGTCGAGACGGCCGAGGCGAGCGGCGCCCCGGCCTCCGCGGCCAGCGCGATGACCGCTCCTGCCGCGCGCCACGCATCGGGCGCGCCATGGAACGCGGGCCCGAGCGGCGCCCCGGACGCCGCCGCCGCCGCGACCGCCTGCGCCATCGGGCGCGTGTCCTCCCGCGCGGCGACGGCCAGGTACGACCAGGCGGCCGGTTGCGCGGCGCCCGCGGACACGAGTGCGCCGAGCCGATCGAGGTCCGCCGCGACCGCGTCCGCCGCCGCCGCCGGATCCGGGCGCCGTCGCCGGATCACGGGAGGACGGTGAGCGAGCCGTCCCCGCTCGCCGCGAGCCGACCGATCAGTTCCACCTTCCGACGGCCGTCCCGCCTGCTCAGCAGGACCACGACGTCGATGGCCGCGAGGGCCTGCGCCCGGAGCGTCACCGGGGTCAGCCCGGCCAGCGCACCGAGGGCCTCCAGCCGGGCGCCCAGCCCGCTCGCCTCGGCGCAGTGGACCGTGCCCGCACCCCCGTCGTGGCCGGTGTTCAGCGCGCCGAGGAGCTCGGCGACCTCCGCGCCCCGGCACTCGCCGACGACGATCCGGTCCGGCCGCATCCGCAGCGCCTCGCGGACGAGCGCGGCGAGCCCGATCCCGCCGATGCCGTCGGTGTTCGCCTGCCTCGCCTCGAGGCCGACGACGTGGGGATGGTCGATCGCGAGCTCGGCGACGTCCTCGACGGTGACGATCCGCTCGTGGGCGGCCACCTCGGCCATCAGGGCGGCGAGCAGCGAGGTCTTCCCGCTGCCGGCCGGCCCGCAGACGAGCACGTTCCGGTGGGCGAGCACGGCGCCGCGCAGCTCGGCGCGCTCCGCGGCATCGATCATCCCGGCGTGTTCGAGGTCGTCGAGCCGCCAGGGTTCGGCGCGGGCGATGCGGATCGAGACGAGCGGTCCCGCGGTGCTGATCGGCGGCAGCACCGCGTGCGCTCGCGCCCCGCCGGGCAGGCGGACGTCGGCGCACGGCGCTGCGTCGTCGAGGTGCCTGCCTCCCGCGGCGACGACCGCGACGGCGAGCCGGCGCGCCTCGCCCGGATCGAGCCGCCCCGCCGCGTCCACCGGCTCGAGCCCTCGACCGGCGTCCCGCCAGAGGCGCCCTCCTCCATCGAGCAGCAGATCGGTGACCGCGGGGTCGTCCGCGTACCGGGCGAGGCGGCCCAGCGCGGGCAGCCGTGCGATCGGGGGCGCGGGTCCGCGGACGGGCGGCGGCGCCGAGTCGGCGGGAGCGGTGGGCAGGAAGGGCGGAGGCACGCGCGCACGCTAGGACGCGGTGGTCCGCCGCGCTCGATCAGGGCCTGGGGAGGAGCGGAACGAAGGCCGCTGATGGCGCCGCGCACCCCGCCTCGCCCGCACAAAGAAGAAGCGGCACCTATTGGGGGGAACAGGTGCCGCCTCAGCAGCGCCCGACTGGGGGGAATCGACAGCGCCGCAAGCCAAGCTCTTCACTCGACGTTGCCGAGTGTACCCATTTCGAGGTGCCATGCAAGCGATACCAGCGCGTGTCGCGTCCGGCGTGTCGCCCATGATTCCGCGGATGCGCGTGTGACGCGGGCAGCCGCGTCGCACGGTGCAGCGAGGACGGCGATACCGCCCGCGCAACCGCCTGGTATCACCGGAACTGGGCCACCAGCTCCACCTCGACGGGCGACCCGAGCGGCAGCGCCGCGACACCCACGGCGGACCGCGCATGCCGGCCGTGCTCGCCGAAGACGTCCACGAGGAGGTTCGACGCCCCGTTGATCACGGCGGGCTGCTGCGTGAAGCCGGGGGCGGAGGCGACGAAGCCGGTGACCTTCACGATCCGCACGACGCGGTCGAGTCCGCCGAGCAGCCCGGCGACCGCGGCGAGCGCGTTGAGCGCGGCGGTGGCGGCGAGGTCCGCGGCCTCCTCGACCTCGACGTCGACGCCGAGCAGCCCGGTGCGCGCGAGCCTCCCGTCGACGAACGGAAGCTGCCCCGCGGTGAACACGAGCTCGCCGGTGGCGACGGCCGAGACGTAGGAACCCGCAGGCGCCGCGACGTCGGGCAGCACGAGGCCCAGCTCGGCGAGGCGGTCCGCGACGGCCATCAGGCGTCCGCCTTCGGGCGCTTCAGGTAGGCGACCAGGCCGCCCTCGGGCCCGACCACGATCTGCACCAGCTCCCACCCCTGGGCCCCCCAGGTGTTGAGGATCGCGGTGGTGTTGTGGATGAGCAGCGGGGTGGTGACGTACTCCCAGGTGGGCATGCGTCCTCCTTTTGGGGGTTGCGGCGGGGCGCCCGGCCGTGCGGGGGCACCGACCTACCCTGAAGCCTATGTCTGCACGTCCACGTCGTACCGGGTCCGCCGTGCTCGGGATCCTCGGCATCCTCGTGGTTGCCGGCCTGATGCTGACCGTCGGTGTCGCGCCGGCGATCGCGTTGTCCAACGACGCCGCGGCCGGGCCGTTCGCTCTGGCGGCCGATCTGAAGATCGCGAAGCTGCAGCAGAAGACGCAGATCTACGCGAAGCAGAACGGCAAGGACGTCCTGCTCGCCTCGTTCTACACGCAGAACCGCGCCGTGATCACCTGGGATCAGGTGCCCGCGTCGGTGAAGAACGCGACGCTCGGCGCCGAGGACCCCCGCTTCTACGACCACGGCGGGGTCGATCCGATGGGCATCCTGTCGGCGCTGGTCAACAACGTGGTGCACGGCAGCAACCGCGGCGCTTCCACCATCTCGCAGCAGTACGTGAAGAACGTCTGCATCCAGGAGGCGGAGCTGCTGCCGACGCAGACGCAGGTGGACGCCGCGTACGCGCAGTGCACCGGCGGCATCCAGCGGAAGCTGAAGGAGGCGCGCAACGCGATCGCGCTCGAGAAGCAGTACACGAAGGACGAGATCCTGCTGGGCTACCTGAACATCGCGGGCTTCGGCGGCCGGATCTACGGCATCGAGTCGGCCGCGCAGTACTACTACGGCGTCCACGCCAAGGACCTCACCATCGCGCAGGCCGCGAGCCTGATGGCGATCGTGAACAACCCGAACTACCTGCGGATCGACGAGAAGGCGAACCTCGCCGCGAACAGGACCCGTCGCGACTACGTGCTCGACACCGAGCTGAAGTACAAGCTGATCTCCCAGGCCGAGCACGACGCGGCGATCAAGACGCCGATCACGCCGAAGATCACCCCCACCACCACGGGCTGCGCCGGCGCCGGTTCGGCCGCGTTCTTCTGCGACTACGTCGTGAACGTCGTGAAGAACGACCCCGCCTTCGGGAAGACGGTCGGTGAGCGGTACAACAAGCTGCAGAGCGCCGGCTGGAGGATCTACACGACGCTCGACCTGGGGCTGCAGGCCAAGGCGGACGCGTCGATGAAGGCGAGCGTCCCGGCGAAGTCGGCCCCCGGCACGGACCTCGGCGGCGCTGCGGTCTCCGTGGAGGCGGGCACCGGCCGGATCCTCTCGATGGTCGAGAGCAAGCGCTACGACGACACCGTCAGCGCCGCGACGAAGGGCGCCGACTACACGGCGACATCGGTCAACTACAACACCGACACCGCCTACGGCGGCTCCGCGGGCTTCCAGCCCGGGTCGACGTTCAAGATCTTCACGCTCATCGACTGGCTCGAGAACGGGCACGGTCTGAACGAGATCGTGCAGGGCTCGACGAGGCCGTACCCGGTCGGCACCTTCCCCTGCGCGAACCCGGACGGCCCGTGGTCCCCGGGCAACGACACCGCGGGTGAGGGCGGTTACCAGACGGTTCTCCGGGGAACCGAGGGCTCGGTCAACGGCGTGTTCACCTCGATGGCGTCCAAGCTGAAGCTCTGCGACATCATGCAGAAGTCGGTGGAGCTCGGCTTCCACCGCGCGGACAACGCACCGCTCGAGGCGAACCCGCCCGCGATCCTCGGCTCGAACGCGAACACCGCCTCACCGCTCACGATGGCGAGCGTGTACGCGACGATCGCGAACAAGGGCATCTACTGCTCCTCGGTCGCGATCGACCGGATCGTGAGCAGCGACGGGACCACCGTCGCTCCGCCCACGGCGGACTGCCACCGCGCGCTGCCCGAGTCGATCGCGATCGCCGTCGGCTACGCGTTCCACGATGTCCTGACGAGCGGCACCGCGTACTCCGACGCCGGCTCCCTCGGTGGCGCGTGGGGCTTCGCGAAGACCGGCACCACCGACTTCGCGCACTCCACGTGGGTCGTGGGCGGCTCCACGAAGACCGTCACGGCCGCGTGGGTCGGCAACGTCTCGGGCCAGGCGAACCTCCGCCTGATCCCAGGATGGTCCCCCTCCGGACTCAGGGCCGCCGATGCCCGCCACCCGCTGTGGAGCGGGATCATGGCCGCCAACGAGGCGAAGTACCCGGGTGACACGACCTGGCCCGCGCCTGCCACCCAGTACCTCACCGGCCAGGAGATCCAGGTGCCGGACGTCACAGGCGCCACACTCGCGGACGCGAAGGCGACCCTGCTCGCGGCCGGCTTCCAGGTGAAGACCGGCGGCTCGAAGCCCTCCCCCACCGTGCCGAGCGGGTCGGTCGTCTCGACGAACCCGGCAGCGGGGACGTCCGCCGTCGCCGGCGCGATGGTCACCCTCACGAAGAGCTCGGGCGCCGCTCCGGTCCAGCCGACGACCGCGCCGACCGCGCCGACGACCGCCACGGTGCCGCCGGTGACGGGCTCCCCGCTGACCCAGGCGCTGGCGACGCTGTCGGGAGCCGGGTTCGCCCAGCGGACCGTGACCTACGCCGCCACGGGTGCCCCCGGGTGCCTCGTGACGCAGCAGACGCCCACCGGTGGCACGCCGAGCACCCCGACCACGACGCCGATCCAGCTGACGGTCGCGGGGGATCAGGCCTCGTGTCCCGCGCAGTAGCCGCGGTCGCCGGGACCGCGGTCGCCGCCGGCGCGGCGGCCGCGGCTTGGGGCGTCGGCATCGAGCGGACGGCGTTCACCGTCCGGCGCGCGACGGTGGCCGTCCTGGCTCCCGGGACCGCGGACCTCAAGGTGCTGCACCTGTCCGACCTGCACATGGCGCCGTGGCAACGCGGCAAGCAGCGGTTCGTCCGCGAGCTGGCGGACCTCGAGCCCGACCTCGTCGTCGACACCGGCGACAACCTCGGGCACCGGGTCGGGCTGCTCGGCATCAAGGCCGCGCTGGAACCCTTCCGCGGCGTCCCCGGCCTGTACGTGTGGGGATCCAACGACTACTGGGCACCGCAGCCGAAGAACCCCTTCACCTACTTCGGCGGTCCCTCCCGGGTGCCTCAGGAGCCGGAGCGGCTCGACACCGAGTCGCTCGGCACGTACCTGGACGCCCTCGGCTGGACGAGTCTCAACAACCGGACCGCACGCCTGCAGGTGCAGGGCGTGACGATCGACGCCTTCGGCACCGACGACCCGCATCGCGAGTACGACGACCTCGCGGCGCTGGGGCCCGGTCTCCGAGGCCTCCGCTCGCGCAGGACGCGCCCGGCGCTGCGGCTCGGCGTGACGCACGCTCCCTACCGCCGCATCCTCGATGCGTTCGTCGACCGGGGCGCCGACCTGCTGCTCGCCGGGCACACCCACGGCGGCCAGGTCTGCGTCCCGGGCTTCGGCGCGCTCGTCACGAACTGCGACATCCCGCGCGCGCAGGTCAAGGGCGTGTCCGAGTGGACGCACGACGACAGGACGGCCGCGCTCGAGGTCTCGGCGGGCCTCGGCACCTCCATCTGGGCTCCGGTGCGCTTCGCATGCCGGCCGGAGGTCACACTGCTCACCCTGACGGCCCGCACCGCGGAGTCGCCGAGCGGGTCAGTGGGCGGCCGGGCGGTCCGCTATCCTTGACCAGCCCGCGCACGCGCAGGCACCGGGATATAGCGCAGCTTGGTAGCGCGCCTCGTTCGGGACGAGGAGGTCGTGGGTTCGAATCCC
>JABBOB010000037.1:14313-28621 GCA_019352055.1 Acidobacteriota bacterium | reverse complement strand
ACGATGCCGGTGCCGGGCGGGACGACCTTGAAGTCGTCGAACGCCGTCTGGCCCCAGCGGAGGAACTGGTAGCGCTCGCCGTTGCGCTCGTACTCGATCTCGACGTTGCGCTCGAAGGCGTTCTCGGTGCCGAAGAGGTCCGCGATCACCGAGTGGTCGATCACGAGCTCGGCCGGCGCGAGCGGGTTGACCTTCGCGGGGTCGCCGCCGAGGTCGGAGACGGCTTCGCGCATCGTGGCGAGGTCGACGATGCAGGGCACCCCGGTGAAGTCCTGCATCACCACACGGGCGGGCGTGAACTGGATCTCGGTGTCGGGCTCGGCCGTCGGCACCCACGAGCCGAGGGCCCGGATCTGGTCGGCGGTGACGTTCTTGCCGTCCTCGGTGCGGAGGAGGTTCTCGAGCAGGACCTTGAGGCTGAACGGCAGCTTCTCGTACCCGTCCACCGCGTCGAGCGCGAAGATCTGGAAGGTCTTGCCGCCGACCGTCAGGTCGGTCCTGGCTCCGAAACTGTTCACCGCGGCCATGTCACTCCTCAACGCCCGATGGCTCACGGCGTACGGCCGCGACGCCCAGTGCACGATACCGCGCGGCGGCCGGGCCTCCTGGACGCCCGGTGGCGCTCAGGCTTGCGAGCGGCGGCGGAGCGCCTGGACCACGAGCACGGTGACGACGAGCACGATCGAGTACAGCGGCAGCCCGAGCACGATGCGCGCGATACCCAGCTCGACGACGCGGTTCCCGGCCAGGTAGAGCGGCAGCTCCACCAGCAGCCGGATCGAGAACAGCAGGACCCACAGCAGGCTCAGCCAGGTGGCGGCACGGCGACGGGTCGGGTCGGCCCTCCAGCCCGCATCGGCGGTGAGCAGGCCGGTGACGACTCCGACGAGGGGGCGCCGCACGATCACGGAGACGAGGAACGCGAGCCCGTACCCGGCGTTGATGAAGAACCCCGGGAGGTAGTTCGTGTTCGCGTCGCCCGTGACGAGCACGAGCACCGCGGACACCGCGACCAGCACCGCCCCGCTGATCGCACCTCCCGGGCGCTGGCGCCGCACGAGCCGCACCAGCACGAACACCGCGGACAGCACGAGCGGTGCGGCGACGACGGGGATCAGTGCCGGCCGGGCGATCGGCACGGGCGCCTGCCGGATCGCGACGACCTGGTAGTACACGACGAACACGAGCGGCGGGAGGACGCTCTCCACGATGCCGAGCGGTCCGCCGATCGCGTCCAGGACACCCCGTGCGGTCAGCGGCGTCGCGTCCGCGGCGCGGGCGAGCCCGGCCCTCGGCTCCTCGGGTCGATCCCCGCCGTCGCTCACGCGCCGAGGCGAGGCCGCTGCGCCGCGCTCGCGTCCGGCTCCGCACCCTGCGGCATGTGCAGCGGGATGAGGTCCCGGGGCGGCATCGGCGACGATCCACGCACCACGACGACGCTGCGGAACAGCTCCTCCATCGCGGCACCGACCTGCGGGTCGAGCGCACCGTCCCCCGAGATCACGCCGCGGAGGAACCATCGCGGCCCGTCCACCCCGATGAAACGGGCGATCCGGTTCACCGGCGGCTGGCCCGGCGCCGACTGGGCCGGGATCTGCGCGAGCAGCTCGGGGCCGAAGACGCCGTCGACCACCCGCGTCGTACCGCCCTGCGAGAGGATCTGCTGCTCGATCTGCTCACGGATCTCGTGCCAGAGCCCGCTCGAGCGGGGCGCGGCGAACGGCTGCACCTGCAGGCTGGAGCTCGCGAAGTCGAGGCCGACCGCCACGACGCGGCCGGTGCCCTCCTCCACCTCCAGACGGAGGCCGAGGCCCTCCCGCGGCGGGATCTTGACGCCGCCGAGATCCACGTAGGGGCGCACCGCGTTCGCCTCCTGCACGTCGAGCGGTCCCGTGTGCTCACGATCCACCGGGGCCGACTTCGGCCTCGGCTCCGGCCCGGACTCCTCGTCGGTCACGGCGCCTCCCTTCCGTTCAGCTGCGTCACGTCGGCGAACCGCCGCGCTGTCCTCCGGCCGGCGCGTCGCCGACCCCGGTCGATCCGAACCCGCGCCCCGCGCGATGGCTGCCCGGCAGGCTCACGACGGGCACGAACGCCACCTCGGGCAGCGGCAGGACGAGCAGCTGCGCGATCCGGTCGCCGACCGCGACATCGTACGAGGTGGTCGGGTCCGTGTTGAGGAGCGTCACGCGGATCTCGCCGCGGTACCCAGCGTCGACCAGCCCAGGTGCGTTCACGATCGTGATCCCGTGCTCGGCCGCGAGACCGCTCCTCGGCAGCACGAGCGCCGCTGTGCCGGCCGGCAGCGCGATCCGCAGCCCGGTGCCGATCGTCGCCCGGCCGAGCGGCGGGAGGGTGACGGCTTCGTTCGAGCGGAGGTCGGCGGCGGCGTCGCCCTGGACGGCCCGCTCGGGCACGGGCCCGTCGACCAGCACCTCGATCACGATGGCCGAGGCTAATGGAGGCGACCCGATCACGAGCAGTGGTGGAATGGGCCCGTGCAGCGATTCCGTGAACGCCTGGTCCCGGGCATCGGCCCGATGCTCGCGGCGCTCCTGCTGCTGCCGGCGATCTTCATCATCTTCCTCCCCCTGACCGCTCCCGTCATCGGCGGCGCCGCCGCCGTCCTCGTCACGGCGGTCGTCGAGCTCGCGCTGGTGGTCTCCGCGCCGATCGTGGCCGTCGGGGACGGCCAGCTCGTCGCGGGCGCCGCGCGGATCCCGGTCGCGCTGACGGGGGCGACCGAGCTCTTCCGCGGCCAGGAGGCCACTGCGGCACGGGGCACGGGGCTCGACGCCCGGGCGTACACGATGTTCCGCGGATGGGTGGACCCGGTGCTCCGCGTCCAGGTCACCGACCCTGACGACCCGGTGCCGTACTGGCTGCTCTCGACGAGACGGCCGGAGGAGCTGATGGCGGCGATCGAGGCGGAGCGCAGCGCATCGAGGACGGCGTAGCCGGACCGAGACGACGAACGGCCCGCCGGCGCGATGCCGGGGGCCGTTCGAGCACGGCGTGCGGGCTCAGGCCTCGCACTCGCGGCAGATGGGGCCGAGCTTGGTGTCGTGGTCGAGCTGGGAGCGGTGCTTCACGAGGAAGCAGCTGACGCAGGTGAACTCATCCGCCTGGGGCGGGAGCACGACCACGTCGAGATCGAGGTCGGAGAGGTCGGCTCCGGGCAGCTCGAAGCCGCCGGGGTTGTCCGCGTCCTCCACATCCACGACGCCGGACATCTTGTCCGGCACGCGCTCCTTCAGCGCCTCGATCGAGTCGGAGTCGTCGTCGGTCTTGCGGGGGGCGTCGTAGTCGGTCGCCATGAAGAAATCCGTGCCTCTCTGAAGCGTCGCGCTGGCTCGGCACCCGCGGGTGTCGGGCGGAAAGCGGCGACAGTATGCACGAGGCGGCATGCGGATGCAAACGCCTCGCCGTGGCCGATGTCCAGGGGCCGCAGGCCGTGCAACATCCGGGACGCGCCCGGTATTTCCGGGGCAGGCGGCACGGGGCATGTCATCCTCGTCCGCACCCGGATCGTCCGGGCGCAGCACCGTGGTGAGAAGTGGGATCCGCATGCAGACGCTCAGCGTGCTGGCGGTGGAGGACGGGGCGATCATCGTCGCCTCGCCGGCCGGCGAGCGCTTCCGGCTGCCCGTCGACGCCGCGCTCCGGGCCCGGATCGCGAACCCGACCATGCCGAGCGACGAGAAGCGGCTCTCCCCCCGCGAGATCCAGGCCCACGTCCGCGCGGGACTGACCGCCGAGCAGGTCGCGGCGATGACGGGCGTGCCCGTCGCGTTCATCGAGCGCTTCGTGGGTCCGGTGCTCGCGGAACGCGCCTACGTCGTCGAATCGGCGCTGGCCGTGCGCCTGCCCCCCGAGACCGAGGGAGCCCGCGCCCGCACGTTCGGTGCGGTCATGGGCGAGCGCCTGGACGCGCTCGCGGCCAAGGAGGTGCGCTGGACGAGCGCGAAGGAGCCCTCCGGCTGGATCCTCGCGGTCGAGTTCGTCGCCGACGACGTGCAGCATTCGGCACGGTGGCGCTTCGACGCGAAGCACATGCGTCTCGACGCCGACAACGTCGAGGCGTCGACGCTCTCCCAGCAGGGTGTCCCCGCCGCGCTGACCCCGAGGCTCCGCGCCATCGAGCCCACCGCACCGGTGACCGTCGTCCCGCCCGCGCCGGCCGCTCCCGAGACCGTGCCGGATCCTTCCGCCACCGCGGCGCGCCCACCGCAGCTGCACGGCGCCCGGGTCGCGCCCGTGCCGTCCGCCGAGCCGGACCGGACGCGGTTCGACAGCGCCGTGTTCCGCTTCCCGCCGCTCGAGCCGGGCCCGAAGCAGGACCAGGACGCGCGCCGCGACCCGGCCGCGCACGCACGACCGACGACGGACCAGCTGTCGGACCTGCAGCGCCGGCGCGGCGAGCGCCAGCCGATCCCGGAGCCCGGCACCGATACCGACCCGCTGCCCGTCACCCGGGCGATGGACGTCGTCGAACGGGGTGAGGTGTTCGCTCCCCGCCCGGGCGTCGATCGCCGCGAGCCCGCGAAGACGGCCCCGCAGCGGGAGCCCGCCTCGATCCACCGGCTGCCCGTCCGCGCCGAGCAGCCGGGCGAGCAGGCCACGGTCCCCATCCCGCGGGAGGCGCGCGACCAGCAGCGGACGACCGCGGCTCCGCCCGCGTCCACCCGCGCGACCCCGGCACCGTCGACGGCGCGCCCCATCTCCGCGCCGACCCGGTCGGCGTCCGACCGTCCGAGCGACCCGGCCTCCCGCCGTCGCGACCGCAGCGGCCGATCCGCGTTCGGGACGCTCGACCCCGTGCCGCCCACGAGCGCGCCGGGCCGCCGCACCGCCGGTGAGCGCGAGGGCGCCGAGACGGTCGAGGACGCGCATCAGGCGCCGGGAGCGCGGCCACGTCGCGGCCGGACGTCGATGCCGAGCTGGGACGAGATCGTCTTCGGGCGCGACGAGCAGTAGCGGTCCGCGCCGCCGTGCACCGCCGCTAGCCGTCGAAGCGGATCAGCGGAACGAAGCGCTCGGCCGGGGTCCAGGCACCGTGCTGGCCGATCATGCCCCGTGCGGGCGCGTCCGCGGTCGCGTAGAACGCGGCGCGCCCGCGGGACGCGACGAGCAGGTCGCCGATGCGGGGCAGCACCTCCGCATCGACGTCCGCGCCGAACCAGCCCGCGTCGACCGCGTCCTGCCGGCGCAGCACGTCGGCGGCGCCCCCGAGCGCATCGGCCCACCTCGGGGCGACGTCGCCGGCGCCGGGCGCCAGGTGCACGTGGAGGAGCCGGGGCTCGCCGGCGAGGTGGCGGACGTCGAGCAGGAGGCCGCCGATCTCCTCGAGCACCACGTGGGCCGACGGTGCGACGTCGACCATGCCGTGGTCCGCCGTGACCAGCAGCGCCTCCCCGCCCCGGAGCGAGGCCACGGCATCCCGGACGGTGCCGTCGACCCGCTCGAGCAACCCGGTCCACTCCCCCGAGCCCCAGCCGCTCCGGTGGGCCACGACGTCGAGCTCCGGTACGTAGCAGTAGGCGATCCCGCGACCGGCCTCCCGGAGGGCGCCGAACGCGATCTCGAGACGGGACTCGATGGAGCGGGCGCCGAGGTAGCGCGCCGCGCGGAGCACCTCCGCGGTGAAGCCGGAGGTCGCGTAGTGCCCGGGCCCGACCGCGAACGCCGCGACCCCCTCCTGCGCCGCCCGCTCGAACACCGTCCGCGCGCGCTGCCAGCCAGGGGGCAGCGCCGCGCCAGCACCGCCGGGCCCCGGGTCGAACCCGCGCAGCTGGTTGACGACGCGGTCGGTCCCCGGTTCCAGCGCCGCGTAGCCGACGATGCCGTGCGCGCCGGGATCCGTCCCGGTGGCGAGGGACGTCAGCGCCGCCGCGGTCGTGGTCGGGCTGCCCGTCGTGATGCGGCGGCGGTCGCCGCCACCGGTCAGCGTCCTGGCGTGCCCGGCCCGCGCGATCAGCGCCTCCCACCCGAGCCCGTCGACCACCAGCACGACGACGCGGCGCCGGGACGGCAGCCCGAGCGCGTTCGAACGCCCCAGCACCGCGTCGAGCGCGCTCGTCAGCACGTCGCGGAGCAGGGGCGCACCGCTCGCTACGATGGGGGCCACGATCAGGCAGTGTGCCATTCCGGCACGTGCGTGCCGTCCGTGCGGGGGCGGCGGTCGACTTCGCGTCCGCGACGCACCTTCCTGTGTCGCCGAGCCCGGGACGCACCCGCGCGGAGGGGACCTTTCGGATGAGCACGACCGAGCCGAATCTCGCCGGCGAACGCATCGAGGACGTCGACGTCTCGAGCGAGATGCAGGGGTCGTTCCTCGAGTACGCGTACTCGGTCATCTACTCGCGGGCGCTGCCCGACGCGAGGGACGGCCTGAAGCCGGTGCAGCGCCGCATCCTCTACCAGATGGCCGACATGGGCCTCCGGCCCGACCGGGGCCACGTGAAGTGCGCGCGGGTCGTCGGCGACGTGATGGGCAAGCTGCACCCGCACGGCGACAGCGCGATCTACGACGCCCTCGTGCGCATGGCGCAGCCCTTCTCGATGCGGCTGCCGCTGCTCGACGGCCACGGCAACTTCGGATCGCTCGACGACGGCCCCGCGGCCTACCGGTACACCGAGGTGCGGCTCGCACCGCCGGCGATGGCGATGGTCGCCGACCTCGACGAGGACGTCGTCGACTTCGTGCCGAACTTCGACGCCCAGCTCGACCAGCCCGACGTCCTGCCCGCGAGCTTCCCGAACCTGCTCGTGAACGGGGCGGCCGGCATCGCCGTCGGCATGGCGACGAACATGGCGCCCCACAACCTCGTCGAGGTCGTCGCCGGGGTCCGGCACCTGATCGATCACCCCGACGCCACGCTCGACGACATCATGCGGTTCGTGCCGGGCCCCGACCTGCCCACCGGCGGCACGATCGTGGGGCTCGCCGGTGTCAGGGATGCGTACGCGACGGGCCGGGGCGCATTCAAGACCCGCGCCAAGGTGCAGGTGGAGCCCGTGACCGCCCGGAAGTCCGGCCTCGTCGTCACGGAGCTGCCGTACCTCGTCGGCCCCGAACGCGTGATCGAGAAGATCAAGGACGGCGTGCAGGCGAAGAAGCTCGCCGGCATCGCGAACGTCGCCGACTTCTCCGACCAGCACAACCAGATGCGACTGGTCATCGAGATCAAGACGGGCTTCGATCCGATGGCCGTGCTCGAGCAGCTCTACCGCTACACGCCGCTGGAGGAGTCCTTCAGCATCAACAACGTCGCGCTCGTGAACGGCGGCCCCCGCACGCTCGGGCTGCTCGAGCTGATGCAGGTGTACATCGACCACCGCATCGACGTCGTGACGCGGCGCACGCGCTACCGCCTGACACGACGGGAGGAGCGCCTGCACCTCGTCGAGGGCCTGCTCATCGCGATCCTCGACATCGACCGCGTCATCGCCATCATCCGAGGCAGCGACGACACCGATCAGGCGCGCACCGGACTGATGGAGGCGTTCCGGCTCAGCCAGGCGCAGGCCGACTACATCCTCGAGCTGCGGCTGCGGCGCCTCACCCGCTTCTCCACCATCGAGCTCGAGTCCGAGGCGCAGCAGCTCCGCGACGAGATCGAGCAGCTGCGCCTACTGCTCCAGGATCCCGCCCGCCTCCGCTCGACGGTCTCCGACGAGCTCGGCCAGGCTGCGGAGCTGTTCGGCACCCCCCGCCGCACCCTGCTGACCGAGGCGGCGATCGCCCCGCCGAAGTCGTCGAAGAACGCGCCCGATCTGCAGATCCAGGACGTCCCGTGCCGGGTGCTGCTCTCCACCAGCGGTCGGGCGGTCCGTGTCGACCTGCCCGAGGGGGGCACGATCGAGCGGCCTCGGCGACGCTCACGGCACGACGCGATCGTGTCGGAGGTGGACGGCACCAGTCGCGGCGAGCTCGGGGCGATCACCAACCGGGGCCGGCTCGTGCGCTTCACCCCGGTCGACCTGCCGGTCGTGCCCGCGGCCTCCGCCCAGCCCGCCGCCGGGACGCCGATCGGCGCCTACCTCTCCCTGGACGCGAAGGAGCGCGTGCTCGCGCTGGTGCGGCTCGATGGCGACCCCATCGCCCTCGGCACCGCGACCGGAGTCGTGAAGCGCGTGACCATGGGCCCGTGGCCCAACAAGCCGGCGTTCGAGGTCATCTCGCTCAAACCGGGCGACGAGGTCGTCGGGGCGGCACACGCCCCCGACGAGGCGAGCCTCGTCTTCCTCGCTTCCGACGCCCAGCTGCTGCGCTTCGCGGCGGGCGCCGTGCGGCCGCAGGGCGCAGGTGCGGGCGGGGTGGCCGGCATCTCGCTGAGCGGGGGCGCGAAGGCCATCACGTTCGCGGTCGCCGACGCAGTCACGGCGGTCGTCGCCACGGTCTCGGCGACCGACGGCACGATCAAGGGGCTGGAGGCGGGCCGCGGCAAGGTCACCGCACTGCTCGACTTCCCCGCCAAGGGCCGTGCGACCGGCGGTGTGCGAGCGCAGACGCTCGGCCGCGGGGAGACGGGGCTGCGGGTGGCCTGGGTCGGGCCCGCGCCCGTGCACGCGGCGGGGCAGGACGGCCTGGTCCGTGCGTTCCCCGACGACGCGGTGCGCCGCGACGCCCCTGGGCTACCGCTCGAGAGCCGCATCGACGCCTTCGGGACCGCGCCGCGCTGACCCGCCCTGGCCGTCCCTGCGCGTTCGAGCCCCTGCGCGGAAGCGGCTAGGCGTCGATGCGGTCGCGGTTCAGCAGGCTGGAGTTCTGCGTGATGAAGTCCTTGCGCGGCGCGACGTCGTTGCCCATCAGCAGCTCGAAGGTCCGCTCGGCAGCCAGGGCATCGGTCACGCGGACGCGGCGGAGCGTGCGGTGCCTGCGATCCATCGTCGTCGAGGACAGCTGGTCGGCGTCCATCTCACCGAGCCCCTTGTAGCGCTGGATCGGCTCCTGCCAGCGCTTGCGCTCCTTCTTGAGCTGCGCCAGGACGCCGGTGAGCTCCTGCTCGCTGTACGTGTACACCGGCTCGCTCTTGCGGTTGCCGATGACGGCGACGCGGTGCAGCGGAGGGACGGCGGCGAAGACCCGACCCTGCTCGACCATCGGGCGCATGTATCGGAAGAACAGCGTGAGCAGCAGCGTGCGGATGTGGGCGCCGTCGACGTCCGCGTCGCTCATCAGGATGACCTTGCCGTATCGGGTCGCGTCGAGATCGAAGGTGCGACCCGAACCACCCCCCAGCGCCGTGATGATCGCCGCGCACTCGGCGTTGCCGAGCATGTCGCTGATCGACGCCTTCTGGACGTTGAGGATCTTGCCGCGGATCGGCATCAGCGCCTGGTACTCCGAGTTCCGCGCGAGCTTCGCCGTACCGAGCGCGGAGTCGCCCTCCACGATGAACAGCTCGGTGTCGGCGACGTTCGTCGAGCGGCAGTCCTTCAGCTTGGCCGGGAGCGAGGACGACTCGAGCGCGTTCTTGCGCCGCTGCGTCTCCTTGTGGGCACGGGCCGAGATCCTGGTCTTCATCTCGCCCACGACCTTCTCGAGCAGCACGCCCGTCTGCGCCTTGTCCTCGCGCTTCGGTGATTCGAAGCGCTCGGTGAGGGCCTTGGTGAGCACCTGGCGCACGATTCCGCGGACCGCCGGGGTGCCGAGCACCTCCTTGGTCTGGCCCTCGAACTGCGGCTCGGGCAACCGGACGGTGAGCACCGCGGTCATGCCGGCGAGCACGTCGTCCTTCTCGAGCTTTTCGTTGACGCCCACCTTGAGGCGCCGCGCAGCCGCCTCCACCTGTGCTTTCAGCACCGAGAACAGCCCGGCCTCGAACCCCTGGGCGTGGGTGCCGCCCTTGGGCGTGGTGATGATGTTCACGAAGCTGCGGTTGGTGGTCTCGTACCCGGTGCCCCAGCGGAGCGCGATGTCCACCTCGCAGGTGCGCTCCACGTCCGTCGCCTCCATGTGCCCGTTGGCCTGCAGCACCGGGATGGTCTCGGTGAAGGTCCCGTCGCCCTGGATCCGCCAGGTGTCGGTCAACGGCGCGTCGGGCGCGAGGAAGTCGACGAACTCCGCGATGCCGCCGTCGTACCGGAACGTCTCCACCACCGGCTCGTCCGCGCGCAGGTCCTCGATGGTGATCCCCAGGCCGGGGACGAGGAACGCGGTCTGCCGCGCGCGGCTCGTCAGGTCGCCGAGCGAGAAGGCCGCGTCGCGGATGAAGATCTGCCGGTCGGCCCAGTAGCGGACGCGGGTCCCGGTGCTGCCCTTCGCGGCACGACCCGCCACCCGCAGGCTGCTGCCGGACACGAACGGCTCGAAGGGCGCGTCGGGCGACGGGTGCCGGGGATCGGTGTCCTTGAACGTGCCCGGCTCGCCGCGATGGAACGACATGGCCCAGGTCTTCCCCCCGCGATCCACCTCCACGTCGAGCCGCTCGGACAGCGCGTTGACCACCGACGCACCGACGCCGTGCAGCCCGCCGGACGCCGCGTAGGAGCCGGACCCGAACTTCCCGCCCGCATGGAGCTTCGTGAACACCACCTCGACGCCGGTGAGACCGGTCTTCGGCTCGATGTCGACCGGGATCCCCCTCGCGCGGTCACGGACCTCGACGCTCGAGTCCGGGTGCAGCACGACCTCGATCGAGTCGCCGTGCCCCGCGAGCGCCTCGTCCACCGCGTTGTCGATGATCTCCCACAGGCAGTGCATCAGGCCCCGCGAGTCGGTCGACCCGATGTACATGCCCGGCCGCTTCCGCACCGCCTCGAGGCCCTCGAGGACGGAGAGATGCCTGGCGGTGTAATCGTTGGCTGCCATGTCGCCTCCACGCTAACCGTCACCGCCGACAGCCCCGCGAGGCGTGCCGCTCCGGGGGCGCACCCTCGGAGCGGGGGTACGCGCACAGCGAACTGGCTGCTGGATCGACGCACCGATGAAACATCCCCGTGCGACCATGGGTTCCCGGCACGTCAAGCCAAGAGGAGGTCGTCGTGACCCGAGCGTCAGACAGCAGCAACCTGGACTCCCTGGAGTCGCAGTTCTCGCTCACCGCCCTCGACCGCTGCGACAGCTGCGGCGCGCAGGCGTACATCCGTGTCCAGCTCGACAGCGGAGAGCTCCTCTTCTGCGCCCACCACGGCAAGAAGTACCAGGAGAAGCTCTCGGGCATCGCCCAGAGCTGGCACGACGAGTCCAGTCGTCTGCTCCAGGAGTCGAAGGCATAGTCCTTCCCCAGTTCCACACGGAGGCCCGGGTCGCGTTCGCGCGCCCGGGCCTCCGCCGTCCGCGCACGACGAGCCGCTCGCTCCGGGAGGGTCAGCCGGATGCGAGCAGTGCCGTGCGGATGCGCGCCGCTGCAGCGTCCGCCGCTGCGGCTGCTCCCCCGGTCACGACGACCGGGTGGCCGACCGCGGCGGCGAGGATCGCGTCCGCCAGGGCGGGGTTCTTCGCGAGCACCGGCCCATGCAGCCGGGTGCCGAGGACCGACCCGTGCCGCACGCCGTCCGTCCCCTGACCGTCGCCGACGCCACGTCGCACTGCACCGAGCGGCTGGACGCCCGGGTCGAGCCGGAGCCCGCGCGAATGGTTCTCGTACCCGACGAGCTCCCCCTCCGCTGCACGGACCACGAGGTCGCCCGCAGCACGCGCCGGGAGCGGGCTCGCCTCCGCGGGCACCAGGCCGAGGCCGTCGCGCCGCCCGTCGGGCAGCAGGACGGACCGGGACAGCGCCTCGACCCCGGTGCCGACGGCGAGCACGGGCACCCCGCCGGCGATCCAGTCCTGCAGCGTGTCCCGGATGCCGGCGAGCGCACCGAGGAGGTACGGGAGCGCAGGATCGGTCGTCGAGCCGAGCACGATCACGATCGGCTTCGCCGCCGGCCGCTCGCCCAGGTGCAGCCGCTCGACGGTCATCTCGAGCCCCGCCCACGACGCGCGCTTCGCCAGCACGAGGGCGTTCTGCGCGTCGCCGTTGACGTCGGTCAGCTCGGGGAAGAGGGCGAGGACGGTGGTCATGAGAGCCCCAGGTGGCTGCGGATGCGGCGCATGGAGTCCGCGGTGAACACGATCGTCTTGATGCCGTGCGCCGGGGTCGGCAGCGCGAGGAAGGCGTCGAGCGCGACAGCGAGATCCGGCTCGATCCGCTCGACCTCCACCCCCTGGTACACCAGCTGCAGCGCGATCTCGTCGGCCTTCGAGCCGGACACGATCGCCGCCGTGCCGATGCGGGAGGCGTCGACCGGC
This sequence comes from Acidobacteriota bacterium, assembly GCA_019352055.1. Lineage (GTDB taxonomy): Bacteria > Actinomycetota > Actinomycetes > Actinomycetales > Microbacteriaceae > Amnibacterium. The sequence continues at coordinate 16,380 of JABBOB010000037.1, read as the reverse complement.
CAGAAGTACGAGGGGTCGCGCACGTCGGACCCCATCGCGACCATCACCCGGTCGAGCCGCTCGTCGAGCTCGTCGACGTTCAGCTGGAAGCTCGCGGGGTTCTGCACCAGCACGAACTCCACATCCTGCCCCTGCACCCGGACGATCTCGCCCCGACCGAACACGGGCTCCATCGCGGCGAGCGCCGCGGTCGCGAGCGCGGCGTCGAACGCGGTGCCCAGCAGGCGCTGCGCCGCCGCCAGCGCACCGGCGGCGTCCACCGCGTAGTGGATGCCTCGAGCAGGCAGCCGCACCGTCAGCGCGGCACCACCGACGACGATCGTCGCGTCGCGTCCCGCGACCGCGGTGACCAGCACCCCGTCGTCGATCCGCGCCGTGGACGTCTCCGCGTAGCCGAGGCCTCGTGGCGCCTGCGCCAGCACCTCGCCGGTGACCCCGAAGCGGACGACCTCCGCGGTCGGGTTCAGGCGTCCGAGCAGCGCGTCGTCGCCGTTCAGGACGACGCTGCCGGTCGACCGCGCCGCGATCCGGCCAAGCATGGCCTGCACCTTCTCGGCATCGTGGAACCGGTCGATCTGGTCCGTCATCACGTTGGTGAGCAGCACCAGCGCCGCCCGGAACCGGCCAGAGAGGAGCGCGCCGTGCCCCTCGTCCATCTCGAGCACCGCGAGGTCCGCGTCGATCCGTCCGGTCAGCGACGAGCGCTCCAGCAGCGCCGAGGTCAGACCCTGGCTGATGTTCGCCGTGGACGGGTTGGTGAAGATCCGCTTCCCGTGGGCCTCGAGGATCTCGACGAGCATCTTCGTCGTCGTCGACTTGCCGGACGATCCCGACACGACGACGAGCCCCTCGGGGAACGAGGACAGCACGTCGCCCAGGAACCTGGGCGCGACGCGGTTGACGACGAGCCCCGGCACAGCGGAGCCGCCCCCCGCTCGACGCAGCCGGGCGGCAAGCCGAACGCCCCGGCCGAGGATCACGGCCGGGGCGTATCGGATGGAACTCACTCGAGGTAGTCGCGGAGCGACTGCGAGCGAGAGGGGTGGCGCAGCTTCGCCATCGTCTTCGACTCGATCTGCCGGATCCGCTCCCGGGTGACGCCGAACGTGTCGCCGATCTGGTCGAGCGTCTTCGGCATGCCGTCACCCAGGCCGAACCGCATCCGGATGACCCCGGCCTCACGCTCGGAGAGGGAGTCGAGCAGGCTCTCCAGCTGCTTCTGCAGCATCGTGAAGCCGACCGCGTCCGCCGGGACGACGGCCTCCGTGTCCTCGATGAGGTCGCCGAACTCGCTGTCGCCGTCCTCGCCGAGCGGCGTGTGCAGGGAGATCGGCTCGCGGCCGTACTTCTGGACCTCGATGACCTTCTCCGGGGTCATGTCGAGCTCGCGGCTCAGCTCCTCCGGGGTCGGCTCGCGGCCCAGGTCCTGCAGCATCTGCCGCTGCACGCGGGCGAGCTTGTTGATGACCTCGACCATGTGCACCGGGATGCGGATGGTGCGGGCCTGGTCCGCCATCGCGCGGGTGATCGCCTGGCGGATCCACCACGTCGCGTACGTGGAGAACTTGAAGCCCTTCGTGTAGTCGAACTTCTCGACCGCACGGATCAGGCCCAGGTTCCCCTCCTGGATGAGGTCGAGGAACTGCATGCCACGGCCGGTGTAGCGCTTCGCGAGCGAGACGACGAGACGGAGGTTCGCACCGAGCAGGTGGCTCTTCGCACGCTGCCCGTCGCGCGCGACCCACTTCAGCTCGCGGGTCAGCTCCTTGTCGAGCTTGTCGCCCTCCGTCGAGAGCTTCTCCTCCGCGAACAGGCCGGCTTCGATGCGCATCGCGAGCTCGACCTCCTCCGCGGCGTTGAGGAGCGCGACCTTGCCGATCTGCTTCAGGTAGTCCTTGACCGGGTCGGCCGTGGCGCCCGTGATCGCGGACGAGTAGACGGGGACCTCGTCCTCGTCGGACATCGACAGCACGAGCGCGCCGGTCGGCAGCGGCTCGTCCTTGGTGGAGGAGACCGGCTCGTCAGACGCGGCGTCGGCCGAGTCGTCGTCGTGCACCTCGACGACCT
>JABBOB010000037.1:0-14303 GCA_019352055.1 Acidobacteriota bacterium | reverse complement strand
CGTCGTCGGTGACGACGACGGGCCCGTCGAGCTCCTCGTCGTCGCCCGACTCGTCCTCGACGGGGGCCTTCGGCTTCGGAGCGGCCTTCGCCGGCTTCTTCGCGGCGGGCTTGCGCGCGGGCTTCTTCGCGGCGGGAGCAGCGGGCGACTGCTCGATCTCCTCGTCCACGACGGTTGCGATCGGTGTGCTCATGGTGGCCCCCTCAGGACGGTGCGCCGGGACGGCGCCGGGCGGAAAAGCTCGGGTGCGGGCCGCCCTCCCCGACGGGCGACAGCTGGGACAACGGAGTCGGGCCGGCCGGCATTCCCGTTCGTCTCGGCGTGCGCCGCGCTCCGTTCCTACAATTGTACACGACTAGGGCGTGTCGCGCGGTGCCGCCGAGGACCGGCGGCCGGCAGCGCGGTGCCGGAACGCCCGCCACAGCGGTCCTACGTCGACACCCTCGTCCCGCAGCATGTCGCGGCGCGCGAGCCGACGGGTCAGCCAGAACCCCAGCACGCCGCCGCCGACGATCACGTACTGCACGGTCAGCGCGACCTTGAAGGCACCGAGCGAGTAGAGCGGGGCACCGGTCGCGCCGTGCTGGAGGTCGAGCAGCAGGCCGATCAGGAACATCATCGTGAAGCTCGCGGTGAACCCGCCGACGTTGACGAAGCCGCTCGCCCCACCGAGCCCTTCGGGCGGGTTGTAGGTCCGCGCGTAGTCGAAGCCGATCTGCGACGCGGGACCCCCGGCCCCCATCGCCACGACGAGGAGGATGAGCAGGGCCAGCGGCGGCCGTCCAGGCCACCCGAGCACGAGCGTCCAGGCGAGACCGAGCGCCAGCACGATGGCGAGCACCAGGTTCGACCGGCGCAACGGGAACCGGGCGGTGAGGCCCCCGAGCAGCGGGCCGATGAGGAAGCCGGTGAGCACCTGCGCCGTCAGGAGCGCCGACGCCTCCGGTCGCGACAGCCCGACCGCGGAGACGAGGAACGGATACCCCCAGAGCAGGGCGAAGACGACGCCGCTGGACTGGGTGACGAAGTGCGCCCAGAACCCGAGCCGCGTGCCTCGCCTGGCGAGCGCGGACCTGAGGGACCGGAGCGCGCCGCGCAGGTCAGCCGAGCCCGGGCGCACGCCGTGCGGCGCATCGCGCAGCACGGCGAGCGCCACCACGAGCGCGACACCGGACACGCCCGCCGCGCCGAGGAACGCCGTCGTCCAGCCCTCGAGACCCAGGAAGGCGGCGAACGGCACCGCCGACAGCACCTGCCCGAGCTGCCCGAGGTTGCCCAGCCACTGGCTGAGCACGGGGACGCGCTGCGGCGCGAACCAGGCGTTCACGAGACGCAGGGCCGCGATGAACGTCGTCGCATCCCCCGCGCCCACCAGCATCCGGCCCGCCACCGCCGCCGGCAGCACCTCCGCGGTCGCGACGACGACCTGACCGCCTGCCATCAGCAGCGCGCCGACGGCGATGACCACCTTCGGGCCGAAGCGGTCGACGAGCACACCGACCGGGATCTGCAGCACCGCGTAGACGAGGAGCTGCAGCACCCCGAGGGTGGAGAGCGCCGCAGCCGATGTGTCGAAGCGCTGGGCGGCGGCGACGCCCGCCACCCCGAGGGTGCTGCGCTGCATCACGGCGCACAGGTAGGCGACCACCGCGCCGCCGAAGACCAGCCAGGCGCGGGACCGGGTGCGGGTGGCGGTCACGCCTCGTCGTCGTGCGTGCGCCGCAGCGCGAGGAACTTCTCGAGCTCCGCGGCCAGCTCGTCGGCGCTGGGCACCTCGCCCTCCACGTCGGTGAGCGGCGAGCGCACCGGGTTGCCGGCCATGTAGGCGTCGTGCCGCTCCTCGAGCGTGCGGACGAGGCCGGCGAGCTCGTCGTTGCCGCCCACCTGCTCGTCGACGCGGGCGAAGAAGTCGCGCGAGCGGTCCCGCACGGGGTCGATCGCGAACAGCAGACCCGTCGCCGCGGAGACGACCTCGAGGCCCTTCGACACCGCCGCCGGCAACTCGGTGTCGGCGAGGTAGTGCGGGATCAGCAGCACGAACTCGGCGACCTCGCGCCCCAGCTCCGCGAGGCGGAACTCGAGCAGGTGCAGCACGTTCGACGGCGCCCGCGTCGTGGGCCGCCACGCGCTCATCGAGTCGATCAGGCCCTGGCGGGTGCCGCCGACCGTTACCTGGAGGGGCCGGGTGTGCGGGACCGGCATCGGGATCGCCTGGACCCAGGTGGTGCTGGTCACACCGAAGCGGTCGATCAGGCCCATGACCGCCGTGGTGAACCGGTTCCACTGGAAATCGGGCTCGTAGCCGGACAGGAGCAGGAACGGACGCCCGATCTCGTCGCGGCAGAGGCTGAGGACGAGGGAGGACGGGGTGAACGAGGCGAGGTGGTCCTCGTCGAACTCGATGACGGGACGCCGGGCCCGGTAGTCGAGCAGCTCGTCGTCGTCGAACACCGCGATCGGGACGGGAGAGGCGTGGTCGGCGAAGTACTCGCCGAGCTGCTGCACGGCGCCTCCCGCGTCGGCGAAGCCCGTGAGCCCGGCCACGAGCGGCAGACCCTGCGGCACCTCCGCCGCCTGCGGCGTGAGCTCGTACAGATCCTCCGGCTCGCGCATCCGACGATTCTACCGAGCGGGTGCGCTGCCGGGCCGCTGGGCGGGTTCCGGGCGCTCGGACGGGTCCGGGCGCTCACGGGCGCCGTGACCCGCCGAACGCACCGGGATCGGCGGAACGGACCGCGGAGGAGCAGCCGGCGGGTCGTCCGTAGGCTCTCCGCATGCCCGTTCCCCCGCTCGTCGTCGTCCCCACCGCCGCCCAGGACGTGGAGGCCGACGTGCTCGTCCTCGCCGTCCGATCCGCCGACGAGGGACCCGAGCTCGTCGGTGCGGAGCTCCCGGACCTCGACCTCGCGGCGCTCGGCTTCACGGGCGCGGTCGGCGACACGGCGCGACTGCCCGGCACCGGCGTCGCCGCGTCCTCCGTGCTGCTCGTCGGGATCGGGAAGGCGGTCGACGCCGACGGCCTGCGCGCCGCGGCGGCGAACGCGGTCCGGCGGCTCGCGGGCGCAGCGCACGTCGCGATCGCGCTCCCGGTCGCCGACGACATCGCGCTGGCAGCCGTCCTCGAGGGAGCCGCGATCGGCGCGTACGCCTACACGACGTACCGGCGACGATCCCTCGCGTCGCAGAAGGCGCCCGTCGCCCGGGTGACCGTCGTCGGCCGGGACGGGGCCCGTGACGCGGTCCACCGCGCGACCGTGGTCGCCGACGCGGTCGCGCTGGTGAAGGACCTCGTCAACGCGCCCCCCAACGACCTGCCTCCGGCCGTGCTCGCGGACCGGGCCGTCCAGGTCGCGGCGGACGCCGGCGCCACCGCGAAGGTCTGGGACGAGTCGGCGCTCGAGGAGGGCGGCTTCGGCGGCATCCTCGGTGTCGGTGCCGGCTCGGTCCGACCGCCCCGGCTTGTCCGCGTCGCGTGGGAGCCCGAGGGCGCCGCGACCTCGGTCGCCCTGGTCGGCAAGGGCATCACCTTCGACTCGGGCGGCCTGTCGTTGAAGCCGCCGACGTCGATGGTGGGCATGAAGTACGACATGACGGGCGCCGCGACCGTGCTCGCGGTCGCCGCCGCCGCTGCCCGCCTCGACCTGCCGATCCGCGTCACCGCCTGGCTGTGCATCGCGGAGAACCTGCCGTCGGGCAGCGCGATGCGCCCGAACGACGTGATCCGCATCCGGGGCGGCCGTACCGTCGAGGTCCTGAACACGGACGCCGAGGGCCGTCTCGTCATGGCGGACGGCCTCGTCGTCGCGGGCGAGGAGCGGCCCGACCTCGTGCTCGACGTGGCGACCCTGACCGGCGCCGTGATCACCGCGCTCGGCAACCGGTACGTCGGCGCGATGGGCGACGGCGACCTCGTCGCCAGGACGCAGCGCGCCGCGAAGCGGGCGGGCGAGCTCGTGTGGCACCTTCCGCTGCCGGAGGAGCTGCGCACCGTCCTCGCCTCGGACGTCGCGGACATCGCGAACGTCAAGATCGGCAACACCGCCGGCGGCGCGCTCGTCGCCGGTCAGTTCCTCCGCGAGTTCGTGCCGGAGCGCGAGGACGGCGCCGCGGTGCCGTGGGTGCACCTCGACATCGCCGGCGCCGCCGAGAACAAGGGCGCCGCGTACGGCGCGACGGGCTCGGGCCCCACCGGCGTGATGGTCCGCACGCTGATGGCGCTGCTCGAGGACGTGGCCGCCGACGGCGTCGCGCCGGGTCGCTCCGCACCCGGCAAGGAGTAGGGTTCCAGCGGCGCTCCGGGGAGGGGCACCGCTCCCGGAGAAGACCGGCGGGGCGGTCTTGTCCTCGTCCGCGCCCAGTGACGAGAACGGGAGTACCGACGACGTGCCAGACCAGTCCTTCGACCTCGTGATCCTCGGCGGAGGCAGCGGCGGATACGCCGCCGCGCTCCGCGCATCGGAGCTCGGCATGTCGGTCGCCGTGATCGAGAAGGACAAGGTCGGCGGCACCTGCCTGCACCGCGGGTGCATCCCGACCAAGGCGCTGCTGCACGCAGCCGAGGTGGCGGACACCGCCAAGGACGCCGCGCACTACGGCATCCGTGCCACCTTCGACTCGGTCGACATCGAGGCCGTCACGGCCTACCGCACCGGCATCGTGGCCAAGAAGTTCAAGGGGCTGCAGTCGCTGCTGAAGGCCCGCGGCGTCACGACGATCGACGGCACCGGCAAGCTGACCTCGCCGACCACGGTCCAGCTGGCCGACGGCACGATCACCGGCAAGCACATCGTGCTCGCGACCGGCTCCTACTCCCGCTCGCTGCCGGGGCTGGAGCTCGGCGGTCGTGTGATCGACTCCGAGAAGGCCCTCGACCTCGACTACGTCCCGAAGAAGGTCGCCGTGCTCGGCGGCGGCGTCATCGGCGTCGAGTTCGCCAGCGTCTGGCGCTCCTTCGGCGCGGACGTGACGATCATCGAGGCGCTGCCCCACCTCATCCCGAACGAGGAGGAGGTGCTGTCGAAGTCCCTCGAGCGCGCGTTCCGCAAGCGCGGCATCCAGTACTCGCTCGGAGTCCGGTTCCAGTCCGTCACGCAGGACGAGTCCGGCGTGGTCGTCACGCTGGAGGACGGCAAGACGATCGACGCCGAGCTGCTCCTCGTCGCCGTCGGGCGCGGCCCGTCGACGGCCGGCAACGGCTTCGAGGAGGCCGGTGTCACGCTCGACCGCGGCTTCGTGAACACCGACGACCGACTCCAGACGTCGATGCCCGGCGTCTACGCCGTCGGCGACATCGTCTTCGGTCTGCAGCTCGCGCACCGCAGCTTCCAGCAGGGCATCTTCGTGGCGGAGGAGATCGCCGGGCTGAACCCGGCGATCGTGTCCGACACCAACATCCCCCGCATCACCTACTCCGAGCCGGAGGTGATGTCGGTCGGCCTGACCGAGGCGAAGGCGGTCGAGCAGTACGGGCGCGACGCCGTGCAGTCCTACGACTACAGCCTCGCGGGCAACGCGAAGAGCGAGATCCTCGACACCACCGGCTCGATCAAGGTCGTCCGGGTCAAGGACGGCCCGGTCGTCGGCGTGCACGGCATCGGCACCCGTGTCGGCGAGCTCGTGGGCGAAGCCCAGCTCGTCGTCAACTGGGAGGCGTACCCGGAGGACGTCGCACCGTACATCCACGGGCACCCGACGCAGTACGAGGCGCTCGGCGAGGCCTTCCTCGCCCTCGCAGGCAAGCCGCTTCACGCCCTCTAGACCGCACGCACGACATCCGGCGGCGCTGCCCGCCGATGCGAAAGGAATCATCGATGAGTGAGTCCGTCACCCTTCCGGCGCTCGGTGAGAGCGTCACCGAGGGCACGGTGACCCGCTGGCTGAAGCAGGTCGGCGACTCCGTCGAGGTCGACGAGCCGCTGCTCGAGGTCTCGACCGACAAGGTCGACACCGAGATCCCCTCCCCCATCGCGGGCGTGATCGAGGAGATCCTGGTCCAGGAGGACGAGACCGTCGAGGTGGGTGCCGAGCTCGTCCGCATCGGTGACGGCTCGGGATCCGCCGCGGCCGGCAGCGAGCCCGCCCCGGAGCCGGAGGAGGTCGACGAGGCCCCGATCCAGTCGTCCCCCGAACCCGCTCCGGTGCAGGTGACGGACTCGGAGCCGGAGGCGAACGCTTCCGCCGGCGGTTCGTACAGCGAGCCGGAGCCCGAGCAGGAGGCGGCGCCGCAGCCGGTGCCGTCCACCGACGCCCCCGTCGGCACCGACCGGCCGGCCGCGCCCGCCGCACCGGCTGCGCCTCCCGCACCGGCGCCCACCCCGGCCCCGGCGGCTCCCGCGGCCGCCGCCGCACCGCAGGCATCGGCCGAGGTGGTCGGTGCGCACGCCGCGGCACCGTACGTCACGCCCATCGTGCGCAAGCTCGCGAACGACCGCGGCGTCGACCTCTCGACCGTCACCGGCTCGGGAGTCGGCGGCCGCATCCGCAAGGAGGACGTGCTCGCCGCGGCCGAGGCGAAGGCACCGGCGGCAGCCGCACCGGTGTCCGCGCCCGCTGCGCCGGCCAAGCCGGTCGAGCCGTCGCCGCTGCGCGGCACCACGGTCAAGATGTCGCGGCTGCGGAAGGTCGTCGCCGAGCGCGCCGTCGTGTCCATGCAGTCCACCGCGCAGCTCACCACGGTCGTCGAGGTGGACGTGACCGCCGTCGCGAAGCTCCGCGCCGCGGTGAAGGACGAGTTCCTCGCCAAGACCGGCCAGAAGCTGTCGTTCCTGCCGTTCTTCGCGCTCGCCGCGGTGGAGGCGCTGCAGCAGTACCCGATCATCAACGCGACGGTGGACGGCGACTCGATCGTCTACCCCGACACGGAGAACGTGGCGATCGCCGTCGACACCGAGCGGGGTCTGCTGACGCCCGTCATCCGGAGCGCAGGGGGCATGTCGATCGCCGAGCTGGCCTCGCAGATCGCCGATCTCGCCGGGCGGACGCGCGACAACAAGCTGAAGCCGGACGAGCTCGCCGGTGGCACCTTCACCCTCACGAACACCGGCTCGCGCGGGGCGTTGTTCGACACCCCGCTCGTCTTCCTCCCCCAGGTGGCCATCCTGGGCACCGGTGCGGTCGTGAAGAAGCCGGCGGTCGTCGCGACCGCGGACGGCGCCGAGTCGATCGCGATCCGTTCGACGGTGTTCCTGGCGCTCAGCTACGACCACAGGATCGTCGACGGCGCCGACGCAGCCCGCTTCCTGACCACGGTCAAGCAGCGTCTCGAAGGCGGGGACTTCCGGGGCTCGCTCGGCATCTGAGCGTCATCCGGCATCTGGAGGCTCCGCGACGACGTCGCGGAGCCTCCAGTCGTTCCGGTCCCTGATCGCGAGCACCGTCACCCGACCGGCGGTGGCGAGCACCGTTCCGCCGGACACCGACGTGACTCGGATCCGCGTCCGGTCGACGCGGACCGCCTCGACTCCCGCTTCGGCGGCGAGCAGGTCCGCGGCGAGCACCGGCGAGTCCACGGCGTCGACGCGGTGGAGGCAGGCCCGGTCGCCCGCCGTCAGGCAGCGCTCGCGCTCGGTCAGCAGCGCTCCGATCGCCGCGTCCGGAGTCAGCACGCGTCCCGCGACGGGCGTCGAAGCCACGGGCGGGGCCGCTCGGGTCGACGACGGTTCCGCCGCGGGCGCAGCGGGGGCACGGGTGCCGGACGGCAGCAGGGTGAGGGCGGTGACGAGCAGGACCGTCGCACCGCCGAGCGCCACCCAGACCCGCGGCCGGACGCTCCGCACCTGCCGGAGCACCGCCGCCACGACCGGCGACCCGGGCCCCCGAGCCGCCATCGATGCGGGGGCGGCGACCGCGGGCAGCAAGCGGGCGGGCGTCCCCGGCACCGGTGGCGGGAGATGCCGGTGGAGCCGGACGGGCTCCGCGGGGGCGATCCCGAACAGCGCCGCCTCGAGCCGCTCCAACCCGTCGACCTCCTCGATCCCGATCCCGATCCCGAGCGGTGTCAGCAGGACCTCGCAGAGCGAGCGGTAGTCCCGCGCGTCCCCCGCGACGCCGGCCGCGAACCGGGTCGGCCCGGCCTTCCGCAGCAGCAGGGGTGCGACGGGAGCCGTCCACGCGGGACTGCCCTCCGCGTCGAGCACCACGGCGGCGGGGCGGACGCCCCCATGGGCCACCCCCGCCGCATGGAGTCGCTGGAGCGCCTGCGCGAGCGGCACGAGCACCGTCACCGCCTCCCCGGCCGTGAGCGGCTCGGGCGACACGAGCAGCTCCACGAGCCGGGCCGCTGGAGCCGGGAGCAGGAGCAGCAGGTCACCGTTCGTCGCGCTGCCGATGTCCAGCACGGGTTCGAGGTGCGGCCCGGCCCCCTGCAGGAGCGCCTCGAGCCGCTGCGTGCGATCCGGCCGGAGTCGCAGCACGGTCGTTCCGGGAGGCGGTTCCGAGGTCATGGCGATGCAGCCTGCCTCGGCGCCGAGCGCCCAGCGCCGTCCACGGCTGGGGAGGAGCGGATACGCTGGTCTCATGGCCCGATCCACCGGCCGCCCGGCCAAGGAGCCGGGCCGCGTGAAGCAGCTCATCGACGTCTTCCACATGACCCGGAAGGCGGACGCGACCCTCGTCTGGTGGATGCTGCTCGCCTTCCTCGTCCCGCTGCTGATCGGCATCGTGGTGTCGGTCTTCGCGGGGTCGATCCTCGGCACGATCCTCTGGGTGGTGCTCGGCGTCTTCGCCGGAGCGCTCGCCGCGTTGATCGTGATGAACCGTCGTGCGGAGCGGGCGGCCTACGCCCGCATGGAGGGCCAGCAGGGTGCCGTCGGCGCCGTGCTGCGGGCCACCCTGCGTCGCGGCTGGCGCGGCAGCGAGATCCCGGTCGCGGTGAACCCGCGCACGCGGGACGCGGTGTACCGCGCGGTCGGCCGTCCCGGCGTCGTGCTGATCGCGGAGGGCCCGAAGGGACGGACCCAGCGCCTCCTCGACGAGGAGCGCCGGAAGGTCGTGCGCGTCGCGCCGAACACGCCAGTGTCCGTGCTGCGCGTGGGCCCGGACGAGGGTTCCATCCGACTCGGCCAGATCAACCGCAGCCTCACGAGGCTGAAGGGCAAGCTCACACGCGCGGAGGTGCTCGCGGTCAGCAACCGCCTCGAGTCGCTCGCCGGCGGCGTGCCGGTGCCGAAGGGCATCGACCCGACGAAGACGCGCCCCGTCCGTCGGTGACCTCCGCGAAGGCGATGCCGCGGCCCGAAGCCGCACGCCTGCTGGGGGTGCCCCAGGACGCGACCGCTGCGCAGGTGCAGCGCGCCTACCTCCGCGCCGCTCGGACCACGCACCCGGACGTGCTGCCGGACGCGGACGAGGACCGCAGGCGCGCGGCGGCGGACGCGTTCGACCGCCTCACACGAGCCCGCGACACCATGCTCGGCGCCCCGATCCGCGAGCCGCTCCCACCCGTGGCCGGCGCGGCAGCCATGACCGCGGCAGACCCCCGGCGCGCACGGGATCGCGGCCTCGGCGGGTCCCTCGTCGTGCTGGCGCTGCTCGCGTTCCTGCTGATCGGCATCGTGAGCGCAGAGCAGGCGCTGCGCAGCGGCCTGAACGATCTCACCCCGGCGACGTCCGGTCCCTGACGACCGGCCGAAGGACCCCTCCCCGCACGATGCGGGAAGGGGTCCGACCCCGTATCGCGTCGCACGACGCCCGTGCAGGACGTCGCGGCGCGGCGTCGCGGCGATCGACTACAGGATGTAGAGCATCTCCTGGTAGGTGGGCAGCGGCCACAGGTCGTCCGCCACGATCTCCTCGAGGGCGTCCGCTGCGGCGCGCACGGCGGTCATGGCCGGCAGCAGCCCGTCGCGGGCGTGCTCCGCCTCCGACTTCGCGTCGTGCCCCGGATCCGCGGCGAGCGCGGCCCTGAGCGTCTGCAGCCCGCTGCGGAGCTCGGCGACGTGCGCGCTGAGGGCCTCCAGAGCGGAGCGGTCCGGCTCGATCCCGGCCGCGGTCAGAGCGCCGACGTTCTGCGCGAGCTCCGTCTGGTACCGGACGGCCGCGGGCAGGATCGCGGTGCCACCGACCTCCAGCGTGAGCCGCGCCTCGACGCCGATGGTCAGTGCGTACTGCTCGAGTCCGATCTCGTAGCGGCTGTGCATCTCGCGGTGGTTGAACACCCGGTACTTCTCGAACAGCGCCATCGCGGGCTCGGTGACGAGCTCCGGGAGCGCGTCGAGGGTCGTGCGCAGATTGGCGAGCCCGCGGCGCTCCGCCTCGACCGGCCACTCCGCGGAGTAGCCGTCCCCGTTGAACACGACGTCGCCGTGCTCGTTGATGATCTCGGTGAGCAGCGCCTGGACCGCGGCATCGAAGTCGGTGCCGGCGGCGACGTCGGCTTCGAGGGTCGTGGCGATGTGGTCGAGCGAGTCGGCCATGATCGTGTTGATCGTGGTCATCGGCGCGGCGACCGTCTGCAGGGAACCGGGCGCCCGGAACTCGAACCGGTTGCCGGTGAAGGCGAACGGGCTGGTGCGGTTGCGGTCGCCGGGATCGGTGGGAAGCACGGGCAGCGTGTCCACGCCGATGGTCATCGACCCCTTGCCCTTCGACGACGTCGCAGGTCCCTTCGCGATCTGGGCGAAGATGTCGGCCAACTGGTCGCCGAGGAAGATCGAGATGATCGCGGGAGGCGCCTCGTTCGCGCCGAGGCGGTGGTCGTTCGACGCGGACGCCACGGAGGCGCGCAGCAGCCCCGAGTACAGGTGCACCGCGCGGATGACCGCGGCGCAGAACACCAGGAACTGGGCGTTGTCGTGCGGGTTGTCACCGGGCACGAACAGGCTCCCGAGCTCGCTGTTGCCGAGCGAGAAGTTGACGTGCTTGCCCGACCCGTTGACACCGGCGAACGGCTTCTCGTGGAAGAGGATCTCCATACCGTGCTTCTTCGCGACCGACTTGAACGTCGTCATGAGCAGTTGCTGGTGGTCGGAGGCGATGTTGCCGCGCTCGAACATCGGCGCGATCTCGAACTGGCCGGGCGCGACCTCGTTGTGCCGCGTCTTCGCGGGGATGCCGAGCTTGAACAGCTCCCGCTCGGTGTCCATCATGAAGCCGAGCACGCGCTCGGGGATCGCGCCGAAGTAGTGGTCGTCGAACTCCTGGCCCTTCGGCGGCTTCGTGCCGAAGAGCGTGCGGCCGGCGTTCAGCAGGTCCGGTCTGGCGAGGAAGAAGTGCCGGTCGACCAGGAAGTACTCCTGCTCCGGACCGCAGAACGAGACCACGTGGTTCAGGTCCGTGTGACCGAAGAGGGCGAGGACGCGCTCCGCCTGCTCCCCCATCGCCTGCTGCGAGCGCAGCAGCGGCGTCTTGTGGTCGAGCGCCTCCCCCGTCATCGACACGAAGACCGTCGGGATGCACAGCGTGTTGCCGTTCGGGTTCTCGAGCACGTAGGCGGGGCTCGTCACATCCCAGCCGGTGTACCCGCGGGCCTCGAACGTGTTGCGCAGGCCGCCGTTCGGGAAGCTGGACGCGTCAGGCTCCCCCTGGACGAGCGTCTTGCCGGCGAACTCCGCCAGCGTCGCGCCGTCGCCGACCGGCTCGAAGAAGCTGTCGTGCTTCTCGGCCGTGAGTCCGGTGAGCGGGTAGAAGACGTGCGCGTAGTGCGTCGCACCCTTCTCGATGGCCCAGTCCTTCATGGCAGAGGCGACCGCATCGGCCACGAGGGGGTCGAGCCTCGCTCCCCGCTCGATGGTCGCGATGACCGATCGGTAGACCGACTTCGGGAGTCGCTGCTGCATGACGGTCTTGCTGAAGACGTTCGCGCCGTAGATCTCACCGGGCACCTCGGTCGCGGCGAAGCTCACGGGGGGCGGCACGTAGGCCTCCACCTGTTCGATGGCCCGGCGTCTGGTCGTGTTCGCGGTCATGGGAGTCCTCTTCCTCGCTGCTCACCACCGGCGGCGCACCGCGCGTCGGCCGGTCCCTCCGGCCGTCGGGCCGCAGGACTCGCCGCGAGGACCGGGGCGAATCTATGGACGCGGACTACACCGCATGTTTCGGGCTTGTGACGGTTTCGCGCACGGGGCTCGGAGGGCGCGCCGGTCAATAGGCTTGATGCACGCGCGAGCCCTTTCGCCTCGATCGTCCAGTTCCGTTCGCTCTTTTCTGGAGAACCAAGCAGCCATGCCCAACCCCAAGTTCAGCGATTCGTCCGAGGTCATCAAGTTCATCAAGGACACGGACGTCAAGTTCCTCGACATCCGGTTCACCGACCTCCCCGGCGTGCAGCAGCACTTCAACATCCCGGCCTCGACCGTCGACGAGGAGTTCTTCTCCGTCGGTCAGCTCTTCGACGGCTCCTCGATCCGCGGATTCGCCAACATCCACGAGTCCGACATGCAGCTCATCCCGGACATCTCGACGGCCTACGTCGACCCGTTCCGCGTCGAGCGCACCCTGATCCTCGTCTTCGACATCTACAACCCGCGCAACGGCGAGATCTACGCGAAGGACCCGCGCCAGATCGCGCACAAGGCCGAGAAGTACGTGGCGACGACGGGAATCGCCGACACGGCGTACTTCGCCCCCGAGGCCGAGTTCTACATCTTCGACGAGGTCCGCTACGACGTCTCGCAGGGTTCCAGCTTCTACAAGGTCGACTCCTCCGAGGCGGCGTGGAACTCGGGCCGGGAGGAGATCGGCGGCAACCTCGGCAACAAGACGCCGTTCAAGGGCGGCTACTTCCCGGTCAGCCCGGTCGACCAGCACGCCGACCTCCGCGACGACATCTCGCTGAAGCTGATCGAGGCCGGTCTGATCCTCGAGCGCGCGCACCACGAGGTGGGCACCGCCGGTCAAGGCGAGATCAACTACCGCTTCGACACGCTCGTGCACGCGGCGGACGACATCCTGAAGTTCAAGTACATCGTCAAGAACACCGCGCGGCAGTGGGGCAAGACCGCCACGTTCATGCCGAAGCCGCTGTTCGGCGACAACGGCTCGGGCATGCACACGCACCAGTCGCTCTGGAACGGCGGCCAGCCGCTGTTCTACGACGAGGCCGGCTACGGCGGCCTCTCCGACCTGGCGCGCTGGTACATCGGCGGCATCCTGAAGCACGCGCCCTCGCTGCTCGCGTTCACGAACCCGACGACGAACAGCTATCACCGCCTCGTCCCGGGCTACGAGGCGCCCGTCAACCTGGTCTACTCGGCCGGCAACCGCTCCGCGGCGATCCGCATCCCGATCACGGGCACCAACCCGAAGGCGAAGCGCATCGAGTTCCGCGCGCCCGACGCCTCCGGCAACCCGTACCTCGCGTTCGCGGCGCAGCTGATGGCGGGCATCGACGGCATCCAGAACCGGATCGAGCCGCACGAGCCGGTCGACAAGGACCTGTACGAGCTGCCCCCCGAGGAGGCGAAGCTCATCCCGCAGGTGCCCGGGTCGCTCGACAAGGTGCTCGACGCGCTCGAAGCCGACCACGACTACCTGACCGCCGGCAACGTGTTCACGCCCGAGGTCATCGAGACGTGGATCGACTACAAGCGCGAGAAGGAGATCAAGCCGCTCGCCGCCCGACCGCACCCGTTCGAGTACGAGCTCTACTACGGGGTCTGATCGACGGGGAGGCTGCTGGGCGGCGCTTCCGGTCTACGAGACCAGCAAATTACTGGCCCCCAGGCAGCACGCGCTGCCTGGGGGCCAGTGTAGGTCTGGGCTCCGGCGGAGAGCAACGGGGCGTAAACGGACGGGTTCTCGGACAGAACAGATCACCGATCTAGACGCTCGGCTGCGTGCGAACAGGTGAGCGGGACAGGGCTTCTCGCGCCTGTGCGCAGGAGACGCACTGCCGGCCGGCCCTGGGCGCTGGGCCGGGGGCTGCATGGCTCACGCTCACGGCCTCGCGGTGCGCACGGCACATCAGGGCGCGATTGGCCTACCGTGTCCGGCCGCATCAGCGGCACCGCTCGTCTGGCTGAGCAGCTCGTCGTCCCGCGAGGCTGCTACAGACCCGCTCTCGGATCGTAGAAAGACACTCCTGGCCCCGGTGTGATGGGGTCGCTGTCGACCTTTCGCGATGGCCTCTCGGCCCGCGCACTGTCCGAGTCTCGGTGCTGGACGGCGGCAAGCAGGTGTTCCCACGCCCGGTCTCGAGTCGCATCACCGACAACAGGTCCCAGTGAATCGGTCCCGGTGACGTCGTACCGTTCCCGGAACGCCGCTATCGCGCCGACTCGCGTCGCCCAGACTGTTCGCTCGCGTGGCGAGGTCGGCCGGGGGGCGAACCCGTTGACCCAGGTCGCGCCGTCTGCGATCACGCGCTC
>JABBOB010000103.1:3023-5032 GCA_019352055.1 Acidobacteriota bacterium | reverse complement strand
ACGCCTTCGCGCCATCACCGCCTACGACCACTAACCCCGGGAATCACCCATCTAGGGGAGCGATGACCTGACGGTGCGAGCTCGTCCAGAGGATCGCGGGGCCGAGCGTGCTGCGCGACCTGCTACGCCTGCAGCCGGCTCCGCACCTCGGAAGCGACCGCGCGCAAGGTCTCGGTGAACTGCGTGAGGCTTTCGGGGTCGAGGTCGGAGGTCGACTCCGAGATCATCGCCTCGAACGTGTCATGGATCTCGGACATCTGTCGGTGCCCCAGCGGCGTCAGCTCGAGGTAGAGGCTCCGGCGATCTCCTGGATGATCGACCCGATGCAGCAGGCCGGCCTCGACGAGACCCCGCGAGATCGCGGTCACCGCCCCGGTGGTGACCTCCAGATACGCGGCGAGGTCCTTCGGGGTGAGGCTGACGACCTGACCGATGTGGAAGAGCGCGCGGAGCTCTGTCGCAGTCAGGCCGGCGTCCGACGCGATACGCCTTCGGTTCGCTTCGAGCGCGCTCACGAACTCCGTCGCCGCGGCGGGGAGTCCATCGAGGACGTGCGCCTGCCGGAGCTCGGGGGTCATCGTTCGATTTTACCGGGGGACCAGGCCGAACCGCACCGCGTTCGCCAAACCGCACAACTGAATGAGTAAGATACTGAGTAAGCGATCGGTCGGTCGCTCTTCTCCTCACTCGCTTCGGAGCAGCACTCGTGATCCCCAACATCCTGTCCAACGGGCAGTACAACACCGTCTACAACTTCTTGTCGCTCGTCATCGCGGCGCAGCTCTTCACCGCGCTGTTCATGTTGATCGGCCTGCCTCGGATCCTGCCGCGGTACCGGCAGGCGATCACCGTCGCGATAATCGTGTGCGGTATCGCGGCGTACCACTACTTCCGCATCTTCGACTCCTTCAAGGCCGCCTACGTCACGAAGTCCGTGGGGGGTACGGGCTCCTACTCGCAGGCCGTCGGCGCCCAGTTCAACGAGGGCTACCGGTACGTCGACTGGCTGCTGACGGTCCCGCTGCTGCTCGTCGAGCTCATCGCCGTGCTGGCGCTGGCACGATCGCTGCAGCGGCGGCTACTGGTTCGTCTGGTCCCCGCCGCCGCCCTGATGATTGCGCTCGGCTACCCCGGGGAGATCAGCGGTGACAACGGTCTGCGGGGACTGTTCGGCCTCCTGTCGACGATCCCGTTCGCATACATCCTGTTCGTGCTCTTCGTGCAGCTGGGGCGATCGCTCGACAAGCAGCCGACCGCCGTCCGCGGCACCGTTTCTCGGCTTCGGTTCCTGCTGCTGCTGAGCTGGGGCGTCTACCCGATCGCTTACCTCCTGCCGCTGCTGAACATCGGCGGCGCCGACGCATGGGTGGGGAAGCAGATCGGCTACTCGGTCGCCGACATCGTCGCCAAGGCCGTCTACGGCCTGATCATCTACGGCGTCGCACGGACGAAGTCCTTCGACGACGACCCGAAGTTCGCTCTCGCCGAGGGAGCCGAGACGGATGAGCCGTTCGTGCTCGCCCACTGAGCGGTGACGGGCGAGCCCGCCCGATCGCCGAGGCGCCGACGATGTGTCGCCGCTGCACGATCCGGATCTCAGAGAAGGGGATTTGATGTTCCGGAATCGGATCCGCGGCAGGACCGCACCGAGCCGCACCGGCGGTAACACCTCCGGCTCGCAGGGCGACCTGGCGTCCGCGGATCGGAACCCGGTCGTCGCGGGCAGCGAGCTGCAGGCCCGCGCGATTCGTGGTCCGTGCCGTTCCGGGCGGTATCGACTGATGGAACGGCCCGTCCGACCGTCCGTGGTGCTGCCGGGCCGGTCCGAAGATGGGACGGCGGTCTCCTGCCCCGCGCACGCCGCCGAGGTCGCGCCCGGGGGCGGGCCTGCAGGGAGACCGCTCGCCCGTCCGCCCATGACCGGCGCGCGACAGCGCCTGGGCCTGTCCGAGGTGCTCGCGCAGCTGTCGGCGACCGCGTCGTACGACGCGGTCGTGCTGGGCGGCGGG
>JABBOB010000103.1:0-3013 GCA_019352055.1 Acidobacteriota bacterium | reverse complement strand
CCCAGATCGCGAGGCTCTCCGCGCGTCAGGCGCCGCCTGAGGCGTCCGCTCGGGCTCGCCTCGGTACCAGGTCGTGGTCGTCCCGTACAGAGTGCTGGAGCGTCGGAGGGCGCCGGCCTCGCGCTCGCCGCGGCGATCGTGGACGACGGCGGATCGGTCGCGGTGATCGAGTCGAGGAGGGGGGATCGCGACGGTCGGACGTGGTGCTACTGGGAGACCGGCGACGCGCTGCTGCCAGAGGCGGTGTCCAAGTCCTGGAACCGGTGGGAGGTGCGCACCACCAGGGGAGCCACCGTCGCGTGCGATGTCGACCATCCCTACCGGATGGTCAGAGCGCACGACTACCGCGCTGCCGCCCGCCGTCGGCTAGACGGGGCCACGAGCAGTCTGATCGTCGACGGCACCCTGGTCGTCGGGACCCTCGAGCGGACGGGGCCGCCGGCCGTCGCGTGGCGGGCACCCCATGTCGTCGACGCGCGGGGCCCGGCTCTTGCTGGACCTGTCCCGCCGGGCCGTGTGGCGCTCTACCAGCGGTTCGTCGGCCGGTGGATCCGCACGACGCGAGCGCTGTTCGACGACTCCACGATCACGCTGATGGACTTCCCCGACGTCGAGCCGGGACAGGACGTCCGCTTCTTCTACGTCCTGCCGGTCGCGCCCGACCTCGCCCTGGTCGAGTGCACTGTCTTCGCGCGGTCACCGGCGGGCGACATCCCTTTCCGGGCCGAGATCAGCGCGTACCTGATGCGCCGATGGGGGCTGTCTTCCGACGAGTGGACGATCGAGGGGGAGGAGGCTGGATGCATCCCCATGACAGACGCGCCGCCGGCCGTGACCGCCAGTCGCTGCGCCGCGCTCGGCATGCGAGCCGGCATCGCGCGATCGAGTACGGGCTACGCCTTCACCCGCATCCAGATCGCCGCGCGAGCGGCAGCAACGGCGATCCGCGTGGGAGACCAGCCGGGTGCGGTCCGGGACCGGCTTCGCACCCGGGTGCTCGACGCGGTCTTCCTCCGATTCCTCCGCGACCACCCGGAAGCCGCTCCGGCCGTGTTCCTCCGGATGTTCGATCGCGTGCCGGGCTCGCTGACCGTCCGCTTCCTCACGGAACGGTCGAGCCTGCTCGACGATCTGCGCCTGATCCTCGCCCTGCCGAAACAAGTCTTCCTCGTCGCTGCCGTCCGCACGGCGCGCGAGCGCGTCGGCGCCCTCGCGAGATGAACGCCTCCGCAGCGCCCGCGATCACGCGGGATGCGCACGGTGAGAGCACGCCGGCGGTGCTGGAGCGCGCGCTCTTCACGCCGATCTCCGTGATCTTCGCTGCGACCGCAGTCGGATTCGCGCTGCTTCACCTCTCACGTGTCCAGGTCCCGTACGCGGTGCAGGTCGTCCCCTTCGCGATCAGCGTGCTCCTGTTCGGCCTCCCGCACGGTGCACTTGACCACCTCGTGCCCGCACGCCTCGACCACCGCGTCTCGGTCCGACGGTCGATCACAGCCGTGGTCGCGCTCTACGCCCTCCTGGGCGGAGCGACCGCAGTCCTGTGGCGGTTCGACCCGCTCGCAGGCTTCGCCGCGTTCATCGGGGTCACCTGGTTCCACTGGGGCCAGGGCGACCTCTGGCTCGACCGCGCACGCGGTCGCGCCACCGGCTCCCGTGCCGACATGGTCCTCACCCCTCTGGTCCGCGGAGCGCTCCCCATGCTGGTTCCGCTGATCGCTCATCCCGCGGACTACCTGAGCGTCCTCCGCGCCACCACCGGTCTCATCGATCCGGGCGCCGCCGACGGC
Source organism: Acidobacteriota bacterium (assembly GCA_019352055.1). GTDB lineage: Bacteria > Actinomycetota > Actinomycetes > Actinomycetales > Microbacteriaceae > Amnibacterium. The sequence continues at coordinate 1,223 of JABBOB010000103.1, read as the reverse complement.
GCGTACCTCCTGGCCGCACCACTGGTCCGGCTTGCGGGTGCCGTCGTCCTCGCCGCGCTCCTCACCGTGCATCTGCTCCTCCGGCATCGACCGGGCGTCCCGCTGCGCGCGACGATCGCCGAGCTCGCTGTCCTCCTGGCATTCTTCAGCGCGGTCCCGCCGGTCCTGGCCGTCGGGCTGTACTTCACGTTCTGGCACGCCGTCAGGCACATCATCCGGCTCGAGCTCATCGAACCGGATGGCCGATCGGCTCTCGAGCGCGGCGACCTGCTCCGCCCGCTCGCCCGCTTCCTCCGGGACGCACTGCCCGTCACGCTCTGCGCGCTCGTCCTGCTGGGCGTCGTCGCCCTGAGCGTCCGTTCCGCGGGGCTGGGCACCTATCTGCTCCTGATCGCCGCGCTCACCACGCCGCATGCCGCCGTGGTCACCTGGATGGACAGGCATCGCGGGCGGGCTCCGACGCCCGAGGCCTCCTCCTCATCCGCGGGGCAGGCGACCTCGCTCCGGAGGTGATGGGCACCGTCGGGTGGCGATCCCCGCTCGGGGGAGGCGGCGTGGTCGAGGCACGGGAGGATCCGGATTGCGCGAAGGATGATTCTGCGCTGACCGCACTCGTCGACCCGCTGGCACGGTTGCCGACAGTTCGGGTGTCTGCGAGGCGGCATCCCGAACAGCGACGGCGACGGCGAAGGCCCGGAGTTCCGCGGAATTCCGGGCCTGCTGTAGCGGGGGCGGGACTTGAACCCGCGACACCACGTTTACGAGTCAAGTCTTATTCGACTCGAAAACCATGATGGCGCCACGACCGCGAGTTCTCGGTCTGCCTCGGAGAAAGCCTGATCAGCCGCGATCTTCTCGACCCGATTGATGATGTTCGGTTTCGAGCCTAGTGCGGATCTCGGACGGTCTCGAGTGTTCTTGGGATACCGTCGCGCCGACTTTGCGCCGACCCATCAAGTCTCTCCGTGCCTGATCGCCCTGCACATTTCGAGGGGACGCCAGGAGTGGAGCGGCGAGGAGCGGGTGCGGAGCGGCGACCCGCGACTTCCGTCGGCGGGTCTGCGACACTGATTCCCGAGGGAGAGACGTGGTGTGGGGTTCCAGGGCGAGGTGCTGAAGGTCGAAGCACTCCTTCGCGCTGCCCACAGCGCTGGCGACCCTGTTCCCCACGCCATCGTGCCGCTGCGGCACACCGTCGCCGATAACGCGGACTCCTGCCGCAC
>JABBOB010000102.1 GCA_019352055.1 Acidobacteriota bacterium | reverse complement strand
CCCAGAGGTCGTAGGTTCAAATCCTGCCCCCGCAACCACGTGAAGGCCGGAAACCCGTGAAGGCCGGAAACCCGCGGGTTTCCGGCCTTCTTCGTTTGGTGCGGTTCACGTAGGTCATCGACGAGGCATCGAAAGCACCCCCTCGACGTTCCGGCCCGGATGTTCCGCGCGCTCCCATGATCGACCGCTGCCTCTTCTCGGGTGCGCCGGGAGCAGCGCCTTGAGACAGTCGTGGTGGTGGGGCCCGGTCGTCGTCGATCGACCCCGAGTCCTGTTCTGATGTGCGGGTTCAGCCAGATGTGCGCGTGATCCAAGGGGTCCTGGTCGCGACGGCGGTGATGCCCCGGCGTTGCGAGATCGGTCGAGGTCGACGATCGGACCGTCGGACGCGAGGTGTGGGTCCCGGCAGGCACGATGGACACTGCAGGGCCGAGCCGATCGAGAGGGGCCCGAATGACCGCGAGCACGGACGTCGGCCAGGAGGTGGCACCGCTCGGTGCCGCTGCTCGGTTCGGTCTTCTGATCGGCCCGCTGCTCAGCATGATCGATTCGAGCATCGTCAACGTGGCAGTGCCCGACATCGCGAAGGAGCTGAAGGCCGCCCTCGACGGAGTGCAGTGGGTGGTGAGCGGGTACCTGCTGGCGCTCGGCGTTGCGCTCGCGCTCACCGCTTACCTCGCCAAGCGGTTCGGCACCTTGCGCATCTACACGGTGAGCATGGTCCTGTTCGTCGTCGCGTCATCCCTCTGCGCGGTGGCCCCCACCATCGGCGTCTTGATCGCGGCAAGGGGGTTGCAGGGCTTCGTGGGAGCGCCGCTGGTACCACTGGCACTCAGCATCCTGCTGGGCAAGGGCGGCATGAGCGGCGGCAAGGTTCCCGTCTCGGCGGCGCTCGTGCTGTTCCTCGCTCCCGCCCTCGGCCCGACCCTCGGCGGCCTGCTCGTGGGAGCCGGTGGCTGGCGCTGGATCTTCCTCGTCAATGTCCCGGTCGGTGTCGTCGGGTTGCTCCTGCAGATCTGGATGCCTCGTCAGCTCGGCGCGCCGGCCGACCGGGAGACCCGGTTCGACCCGATCGGGTTCGTGCTGCTCGCTGTCGGACTCACCGCAGCGCTCCTCGGCGCCACAGAGGGCTCCTCGCACGGCTGGGACAGCTCGGCGTCGTCGCTGCCGCTCGGTGCCGGCCTCCTGCTCCTCGTGGCCTACGTGCGCTGGGCCCGGCGTCGCGATCACCCGGCGGTGGACATCACGCTGCTCCGCCACCGTGAGTCGGCCCTCGCCGTCGTGCTGCAGGTGCTGTGCTCGGTCGTCGCGTTCGGCACTGTGTTCCTCGTACCCGTGTTCACCGAGTCCGTGCAGGGCCACAGCGCCGTCGACACGGGCCTCGCGCTGCTGCCGCAGGGTATCGTCATGGGGCTCGGGACCTATGCGGGGCAGAAGATCTCCGGCCACGTGCCCCTTCGCGTGCTCGTGGTGTTCGGGTTCGCGGTCCTCGCCGCGTCGAGCCTGTTCCTGATGTTCCTCGAGCAGGACACCCCGCTGTGGGTGATCGCACTCATGCTGTCAGGCCGTGCGATCGCGATCGGCTTCGTGACCACTCCGCTGCTTGTGGCGATGCTGGCGCCGCTGCCCGAACGGCAGCTGGCCGATGGCAACACCCTCTTCAACATCACGCAACGCCTCGGCGGCTCACTGGGGGTGAGCATCCTCGGATCGCTCGTCGCGGGTGCGACGCTGTCCGACGTCGTCGGATCCTTCCACCTCGTCGGCGCAGTCCTGGTCGTCATCGCCGTCATCGCCGGCGCGATCGCGCTGTTCCTCGGGAATGCCGGACACCGCGGGGCGGCGGTGAGCACCGTGGCGGAGTGACCGGCCGCGCTCGAGTGAACGGGTCCGCCGAGTACATCCCGGGCCGGTGCGCGTCTCCCCATCAGGCTTCAGAGACGCCGCGAGCCCCGCTTCGGGTGCCGCTCGACCCGCAGGCGGCACTGTGGATTCAACGGCGCCTCTGGCCTGACACGTCGAGCTGATGGCTCGGCGGAGGGATGCCGCCCAGGAGACTGCACCCGCGGCCTGATCGGAGCGTCCGCCGCGCTGCGGTCCGGTCGTGGTCGAGGCGCGCTGGGGACCTCAATGGCTCGGCTTCGTTCGCGGGACGTGTCGCTGTCTCGGGACCGGGTTCCGCGGCGGCCGAGACGGCGCGAATCTCAGGTGAGTCTGCGGAGCAGCGTCACGCGCACGGTCGAGCCGAGGTCCTTGTCGAGCTTCCTCCGCAGAGCAGCGCTGACCGAGATCATCAGTTCGCCGGAGCCGGTCGGCATCAAGCCGAGGTCTTCGATGAGCACATCGTCGATGAGCAGGTCGATTCGGGTCGCTCGGAGTCCGCCGAAGAGTCGGGCGCTGCCCGGGATCTCGATCGCGGACCAGATCGCACCCTTCACCGTCACGCCGATGTGTCCCGTGTAGGTGTGGTCGAGTACGACCGGTGGATCCAGGCGGATGACCATGCGCCGACGCTACGCCGAAGCATCGGCCGGGTCAGCCCCTGGACGCTCCGGGCCGAAAGGCGGGTGAGTCCCCGAGCCGTGCAGCGACGGAGGTCGGAGTCCTTGCGGTTTCCGACTCCCTGAACGCGCAGCCGTGGGCGACTGTGCTGCTGGTCGCGATCCTCAGCAGCGTGATGTCGGATCGCACGCCGCACGGAGCGACGCCGGAGCGATCGGCGGTCCGACGCATCGAGCGGGCGATCGATCCGGAGGGCCGGGCGCGCACCTCACCGTGGGAGAACCCTCCGTGTGCCGTCCTCCGGACGTCGTGCCACGTGTCCGAGAGCACCGCCTTGGTACGCGATGACCAGTTGCGCGCGATCTCGGGCTTCGAGTTTGAGCATCGCGCGGGCGATGTGGGTGCGGGCGGTGGCCGGGGAGATGACGAGATCGGCCGCGATCTCATCGTTGGAACGGCCTTCGGCCGCGAGGGCCACCACCTCCCGTTCCCGGTCCGTGAGGCGCGCGAGCCGGGCGACAGCTGCTCGGTCGACGGCCCGAGTCTGGAGGAAGCGGCCGATGAGCTGACGGGTTGGGGCCGGGGCGAGGAGCGCTTGGCCGCCGGCGATCACGCGGACGGCGCGGCGGAGCTCGTCCGCGTCAAGGTTCTTGAGGAGGAAGCCGCTGGCGCCGGCGCGGAGCGCGTCGAAGACGTAGTCCTCGATCTCGAACGTCGTGATGACGAGGACATGGACGCTGGCGAGTGCGGGGTCCTCGGTGATGCGGCGGGTCGCTTCGATGCCGTCGAGGCCGGGCATCCGGACGTCCATGAGCAGCACGTCCGGTCGTTCGCGGCGCGCGAGGTGCACGGCTTGATCACCGGTGCTGTCTTCCCCGACGACGGTCATGTCGTCCGCGCGCTCGAGCATGATCCGGAACCCGGCCCGCACGACCTCCTGGTCGTCGGCGATGCCGACTCGGGTGCTCACGGCAGCGCTCGAATCCGGTCGGGTGCGGGAAGGGCAGCGGTCACCGTGAACGTCCCGTGCTCGCTACGAGCGTGGAGTGTGCCGCCGACGGAGCGGGCGCGCTCGCGCATCCCGGTCATCCCGAGCCCCTCCGGCCCCGGGCGGTCCACGCCGTCGTTGACGACCTCGATCACGACGGCGCCGTGCTCGAGGGCCGCCGACACCCGAAGCGTCGTGGCCCGCGAATGCCGCAGGGCGTTGGTGACGGCCTCCTGCACGATGCGGGCGATGGTCAGCTCGAGCAGCGGGGAGACGTCGGCGGACGTGACGCGCAGGTCCGCATCCACCGCGACCCCGGCGTCCCGCGCCGCCGAGAGGACGTCGCCGATGAGATGCAGCGTGGGTTGCGGGCTGATCGGCGCGGCTCCAGCGCGGAAGGATCGGAGGGAGTCCTTCAGTTGCGGTACGGCGTCCCGGGCGAGGCTGCGGGCCTTCATCACGGCCGTCCGAGCGACGGCGGGGTCGCTCTCGAACACGTCGAGGGCGACGGAGGTCTGCACGGTGATCGCGGCGAGCGTGTGCGCGAGGACGTCGTGCATGTCGCGGGCGATCCGCATCCGTTCGTCCGCGGCTTCCGCCGCATTCCGTGCAGCGGTCCGAGCCGTGAGTGCTGCTGCGACGCCGCCGGCGACGACCGCGCCGCAGAAGCTCAGCAGGGGGCCGAGCACGGGGGCCGACAGCCACGGAGTCGGGTGTCCCGGCAGCGTCGGGATGACCGACCAGAGCGGGCCCACGACGAATCCGGCGAGGAGTCCCCACGGCATCCGGATCCGTGCGGCCGCCGCGAACACTGCGATGAAGAGGGGAAGGGCGGGCGCCTGGCCCGGATACCCGGCGAGGTGATATCCGAGGACCAGGACGAGGATGACGACGGCGACCGTGATCGGGCGGGTCGCGCGCCAGATCAACGCTGCTGAGGTGAGCAATGCGAAAAGGTATGCGCCCGGAGCGAAGGGGATCGGATAGGCGGCGTAGGTGACTTCGATGACGGTTCCGAACACCGTGGCAGCACCGACAGCGGCCGGAACCCCGAATCGGATCGCCCGGTCTTCCTCGTCCTGCGGTGACGACGACCTGCTGACGGTCACCGGACCCGGCCCCTCACCCGGCGCGCCGGGTACGCAACCGGGGCCGGCGGATGGCTGACCAGGCCACCCCGGCCGCGATGACGGCCCAGCAGATGAGCACGAGCAGCCCTGAACCGTCGATGGGCTGGCCGGAGGCGACCCGCCAGCCGAGTTCCGCGAGTCGGTAGGAGGGCAGCAGGTGTGCCCAGTCCTGGATGCCGGCGGGGAGCACCGCAGGGGGGACGAACAGGCCTCCGACGGCGGACAAGCCGATGTAGACGCCGTACGTCAGAGCGAACGCGACCTCTGCCGCGGCGAGGTAGCCGATCGCGAGCCCAACGGACGCGAACGCGAGCGACCCGAGCGACATCTCCGCGGTGAGGACGCCCCACTGGCCTGCGGTCAGCTGCACGTTCTTCACGAAGTGCGCGACCGAGCAGACCAGCACGATCGCCGGCAGCGCCACCAGCACGGCCGAGACGAGCTTGGCGACCAGCACGCTGCTGGAG
>JABBOB010000036.1 GCA_019352055.1 Acidobacteriota bacterium | reverse complement strand
GATCGACCGCACACCGCCCACCAGGCTCACACCCAGCAGCTCGAGGCAACTCGACGACCCGTGACCACCGGATCTTCGAGCCACCGTGTGAACGGTGCTTCGAGGAAGCGGAGGCTTCCGAGCCATGTCAGGCAGTGGGCGGCCGTGCCGAGGTGTTGTCCTCTTGGCTCGTCCGCGGCGTCGCGCTGACAGGAGGAGACATTACGGCTCGCGGAGCCCGTCCGCAACTCGCCCGAAACATCCAGGCGTGTCGCGCTCCCGATCCCCGTCCTTCCGGGGGCCGCGGCTCAGGTCCTGCGGACCGCCGCGAGGGTGCGCTTGCCGCGCCGCAGCACAGCGAACCGCCCGTGCAGCAGTTCCTCCTCCGCCAGCACCGCGTCCTCGTCCTCGATCCGCCGGTTGTTCACGTAGATGCCGCCCTGTGCGATCGCGCGCCGGGCCTCGCCGTTCGATCGGGCGAGCCCGGTCGCGGTGACGAGCGCGTCGATGCGGTCGGCCGGCGCGCCCGGCGCGCTCGGCAACTCCGCCAGTGCGGCGGCCAGGGTCGACTCGTCGATCGTCGCGAGATCGCCCGACCCGAAGAGCGCGGTCGATGCGGCCCTCGCTGCGTCCGCGGCGTCATCGCCGTGGACGAGCGCAGTGACCTCCCACGCCAGTCGCCGCTGCGCCTCACGCAGCCCGGGGCGTTCCCTCGACGAGGCCTCGAGCTGCTCGATCTCGGCGCGGGACAGGAAGGTGAACACCTTCAATCGGCCGACCACGTCGGCGTCGGCGGTGTTCAGCCAGAACTGGAAGAAGGCGTAGGGCGACGTCGCCGCCGCGTCGAGCCAGATCGCGGTGCCCTCGCTCTTGCTGAATTTCCGTCCCTCGCTGTCGGTGATGAGCGGGGTCCCGATGGCGTGGACGGAGACGCCCTCCGCCCGGTGGATCAGGTCGATGCCGCTCGTCAGGTTGCCCCACTGGTCGCTGCCGCCGGTCTGCAGGACGCAGCCGCGGCTGCGGTAGAGCTGGAGGAAGTCGTACCCCTGCAGGATCTGGTAGCTGAACTCCGTGTAGCTGATGCCCGCCTCGGAGCTCAGCCGCGCGGACACCGCGTCCTTCTTCAGCATGGTGCCGATCCGGTAGTGCTTGCCCACGTCGCGGAGGAAGTCGATCGCGGACAGCGGCGCGGTCCAGTCGAGGTTGTTCACGAGCTCGGCGGCTGCCGGGCCCTCGAACTCGAGGAAGGGCGTCACCTGGGCCTGGATCCGGGCGACCCATTCCGCAACGAGGTCCTTGGTGTGCAGAACGCGTTCCGAGGTCGGTCGCGGGTCGCCGATCAGCCCCGTGGACCCTCCCACCAGCCCCAGCGGCCGGTGTCCGGCGAGCTGGAGACGCCTGAGCACGAGCAGCTGCGTGAGGTGCCCGAGGTGGAGGCTCGGCGCTGTCGGATCGAAGCCGCAGTACGCGACGATCGGGCCGGCAGCGAGCGCAGCGGCGAGGGCCTCCTCGTCCGTGGAGACCTGCACGAGGCCTCTCCACCGCAGTTCGTCCCAGACGGACGGGAAGGTGGGATCGTTGTGCTGGCGGGCGAGCACGGTCGTCGACACGGCTCGACCGTACCAGCGGGCTGCCGCAGCCTCGCCCTTCATCAAGCCCTGCTGCTTGCTTCCTTATGAACAAGCCGCTAGGCTTGATGCATGTTCGTCCTCACCGTCGATCAGATCGACAGCAGGGAGTCCGACGTCGACGCCGTCACGCCGATCCTGGCCGATCGGGAAGGGTGGCGGCACGCCGGCGCCCTGCTCGGCCCCGACCGCACCGCCGGCGACGAGTTCCAGCTCGTGTTCGATGCCGCGTCCGCCGCACTCGAGGCGGCTCTGCGCCTGCGTCGCACCGGCGCATGGAGCGTGGGCATCGGTGTCGGCGAGGTGCAGACCCCGCTTCCCGCGAGCACCGGCGCCGGGCGCGGCAGCGCGTTCCTCGCCGCCAGGGCCGCCGTCGACGCGGCGAAGCGGTCGCCGCATCACCTCGCCATCGCCGCACCGGACGAGGCTCGGGCGGCCGGCGTCTCCGCGCTGATCGGGCTGCTCCTGGAGATCCGCTCGCGGCGATCGCCCGAGGGGTGGCAGGTGGCCGACCTCATGTCCGCGGGGCTCTCGCAGGCGGCCGTCGCGGACCGACTCGGCGTGAGCCCGCAGGCCATCAGCCTGCGGGCGAGGACAGCCGCCGTCCGGCTCGAGCGCGAGGCGATGCCGGCCCTCGTCGGCGCCCTGTCGGATCTGGAAGCGCCGCGCGCCCTACGATCCTCCGAGTGAGTCTGTCCGGGTTCCTGTTCGCCCTCGGGTGGTTCCTGTTCGTGATCTGCCCGATCGCGACGGCCGTCGTGACGGTCGTCGCGTGGCGCAAGCCCTCGCGGGTCCTCACCACGCTCGTGATCGCGCTCACCGCGGGCACGCTGCTGGTCGCCGCGATCCTGCCGGAGGCCGCACCGCCCGTCGTCGTGGCGATCACCGCGGTCGCCGCCCTCGTGATCGCCGCCGCGGGCGGCAGTCCCGTCGTCCGGCTCCTGCTCGACCGCACGACGTTCGACGAGCAGGAGGGGATCCACGGCGGCATCGTCGTCGGCGAGCGGGAGCTGCTCCGTGGCGGCGAGGTCATCGGGCTGCTCGAGCGGCTCGCCGTGGCCGGCGCGATCGTCACCGGCTTCCCGGAGGCCCTGGCCGTGATCATCGCGATCAAGGGCGTCGGCCGCTTCACCGAGCTGGAGAACGGCGCCGTCCGCGAGCGGTTCATCGTGGGTACGCTCGGCAGCTGGATCTGGGCCGCCGCGGCCGCTGGGCTGGTGCTGCTCACCCGCTCCTGACGCGGCGCACCGCGGCGCGGTACGCGGAGACGGTCGGCTCGCCCGGCAGCCAGAACCGCCACGGGAACGCCGCCGATCCCCCGTCGCCCGAGACCCCGACGCGGGGTCCGGTCGCGATCGACTCCGGTCGAGCCCGCGCGAGCTCGAGGGAGTACGCCCCGCCGCCGAGCACATCGGCGCCGTCGTCGGAGAGCGAGATGCCGAGCGCGGACGCGAGGTTCGCCGGGCCTCGCGCGAGTCGCACCGGGGCCACGCCTCCGCGGCGCACCGTCGCGAGCGCCTCGCCGACCACGATCCGTCCGGCGCGGAGGAGCACCGCCGACGCGTTCCCCTCGGGAAGGCACGTGATGTTCGCGCACGTGTGCATGCCGTAGGTGAAGTAGGCGTAGAGCAGGCCGGCGGGTCCGAACATCGTGCCGTTCCGAGCGGTGCGGCCGCGGAACGCGTGCGAGCCCGGATCCGTGCCGTCGCCGTGGTACGCCTCGACCTCGGTGACCCTGACCGCCACGGTGCCGTCGGGCGTCGTGTGCGTCAGCACGGCCCCGAGCAGCGTCGGCGCGACCTCCACCGCCGGCGCCTCCAGCAGAGGGCGGTCGGCACCCGTCAGCACGGTCAGTGCGAGTTGACGCGGAAGAGCACACCGTTCGCAGCCGCGTACACGAGCGCTGCGAGGACGACCGCGGAGGCGACGATCACGACGATGCGCATCACCCACGGGCTGGATCCGCGGCCGCCCCGCCCCTCCCCGTAGCGGCCGGTGCGCGCCGGCCCCTTCTTCACCATCGGCCCTCGCGGACTCCTCCGGCTCATGGCAGCCGTCCCTTCGCCGCGCGGACCTGCTCGGTGAGCGCCCCGAGCTGCTGCCGCACCCGATCGGGCGCGGTACCGCTCACGCCGGTGCGGCTCGCGACCGACCCGACCGCGGTGAGCACCGACCGCACCTCCGGCGTCAGCGAGACCGAGACCGCCCGCAGCTCGTCGTCGTCGAGCCCGTCGAGCCCGACGTCGCGGGCCTCAGCGGCCGCGACCAGGGCGCCGGTGATCTCGTGCGCATCCCGGAACGGGACGCCCTGCTTCACGAGCCACTCGGCGACGTCGGTCGCGAGCGAGTAGCCCTGCGGCGCCGATGCCGCCATCCGCTCGGTGTCGAACCGGAGGGTCGCGACGAGGCCCGTGACCGCTGGCAGCAACGTCTCCAGCGTCGCAACCTGGTCGAACACCGGCTCCTTGTCCTCCTGCAGGTCGCGGTTGTACGCGAGCGGGAGACCCTTCAGCGTGGTGAGCAGGCCGGTCAGGTCCCCCACGAGCCGGCCCGCCTTGCCGCGGGCGAGCTCCGCGATGTCGGGGTTCTTCTTCTGCGGCATGATCGATGACCCCGTCGACCAGGAGTCGTGGAGGTGCGCGAAGCCGACATCCCTCGTGGACCAGAGGATCACGTCCTCCGCGAGCCGGGACAGGTCGACGCCGATCATGGCCGCGACGAACGCGAACTCGGCGACGACGTCGCGGGATGCGGTGCCGTCCATCGAGTTCTCGACGGTGCGCGAGAACCCGAGGCGCCTGGCGACCAGCGCGTCGTCGAGGCCGAGGCTCGACCCGGCCAGCGCGCCGGAGCCGTACGGCGAGGCATCCGCACGGCGTCCCCAGTCGCCGAGCCGGCCGAGGTCGCGGACGAGCGGCCAGGCGTGCGCGAGGAGGTGGTGCGCGAGCAGCACCGGCTGCGCGTGCTGGAGGTGCGTGCGGCCGGGGAGGATCGCGCCGAAGGTGGCGTCCGCCTGCGCGGCGAGCGCGTCGATGAGGTCCACGAGCTGCAGACCGATCACCCGGACGTGATCGCGGAGGTAGAGCCGGATCAGGGTCGCGATCTGGTCGTTGCGGCTGCGCCCGGCACGCAGGCGGCCGCCCAGCCGCGATCCCGCCTCCTGCAGCAGCGCCTGCTCGAGGACGGCGTGGACGTCCTCGTCATCCGGCCCCGGCATCAGCGAGCCGTCGGTCACCCGGGCGTCGATCCGGTCGAGCGCCGCCGTGATCGCGTCGAAGTCGTCCGGGGTCAGGTAGCCGCCGGCGGCGAGCGCCTCGGCATGCGCCTTGGAGCCGGCGATGTCGTAGTGCGCGAGCGCCCAGTCGAAGTGCGTCGAGCGCGACAGCGCCTTCAGCGCATCGGACGGCCCCTCGGAGAACCGCGCACCCCAGAGGGAGCCCGCATTGGTGCCCTGGTGCTCCTCGCTCATGGTGCGGCAACCCTATCGACGGCCTGTCGCTCCCCGACGATCACGACCGCTCGAGGAGCCAGATCAGCAGCGCCTTCTGGGCGTGCAGGCGATTCTCCGCCTCGTCCCAGATGACGCTCTGCGGGCCGTCGATGACCTCGGGCGCCACCTCGAAGCCGCGGTCGGCAGGCAGGCAGTGCAGGAAGAGCGCATCGGTGGCGGCGGTCGCCATGAGGTCGGTGGTCACCTGGTACGGCGAGAGGGCATCGACCCGCACCGCCTTCTCGTCCTCACGCCCCATCGACACCCAGGTGTCGGTGACCACGACGTCCGCACCGGCGACGGCCTCGGCCGGGTCGTGCGTCAGCGTGACGGAGCCTCCCGTGCCCTCGGCGATCCGGCGTGCGTCGGCGACCACGCCGTCCGCAGGCGGGTACGCCGTCGGGTACCCGACGCGCACGTGCATACCGGCGGTCGCGCCGGCCAGCAGGTAGCTGTGCACCATGTTGTCCGAGCCGTCGCCGACGAACGCGACGGTCAGCCCGGCGAGGCGCCCCCTGTGCTCGCGGATGGTGAGCAGGTCCGCGAGCAGCTGACACGGGTGGAAATCGTCGGAGAGCGCGTTGACCACCGGGACGGTCGTGCCAGCAGCCATCTCCTCGAGCCCCGCCTGCGCGTAGGTGCGCCAGACGATGGCCGAGACCATCCGCTCGAGCACGCGCGCGGTGTCCGCGGGCGTCTCCTTGCCGCCGAGCTGGCTGTTCGCCGTCGAGATGATCAGGGGGCTGCCGCCGAGGTCCGCGATGCCGACCGCGAAGCTCACGCGCGTGCGGGTCGACGACTTGTCGAAGATCACCGCGACCGTCTGCGGACCCTCGAGGGGGCGCCTCCCCCAGCGGTCCGCCTTGACGCGTACGGCCAGGTCGAGGATCTCGGCCTGCTCGGCCGGGGAGAGGTCGTCGTCGCGGAGGAAGTGGCGGGTCACCGGTCAACGGTATTGGGCTGGGCCGGATCGGCCGAATCGTCAGGATGCGAGCAGGTCCGGCTCCGTGAGCCGGATCGCTGCGGCGAGGCGCAGACCGAGGTACTGCTGGCCGGAGATCGTCGGGTGGTGATTGGCCGGGTCGATCACGGCGTCGAGGTGCTCAGCAGGGATCCAGCGCTCGTGGAGCATCGAGACCCAGGCGACGCCGGTGTCCTGCGCCGCCTCGGCGATCAGGGCGTCGACGGCCCATTGCCGTGCGGTGACAGGGGCCGGGTCCGGCCCGGGCCCGAGCACGAGGACGCGGGCCTGGGGGAACCGTCGCTGCAGCGCCGTGATGGTGGCGGTCACCGCGGCGGCGAGCACGCCGAGGTCCTCGTCGTCGTCGTTGCTGCCGCCCTGCAGGATCACGAGCCGTTCCGTGCCGCTGGCTCCCTCAGCGCGCTGCAGGTAGGTCATGGCACCCGCGTCGTTCAAGTACCCCGTGCCGGAGACGGCATCGACCGTGATCGGCCACCCGATGGCGCGGGCCGCGACCTGGCCGAGCGCATTGGCCGGATCCGCGTGCAGACCCGCCGCCCAGCTGTCGCCGATGAGGTGGATTCCCCGGGTCCCCGCGGCGCCTGCGGCCGCGACCTCCTCGCCCACCGGTACAGCGGCCGCAGCGGTCAGGCCCGCTATCCCCCCGAGCGCCGCGAGGAGCGAGCCCCTCCGCGTCCAGGACCTCGACTCACGGATCGATCTCACAGCACGAGCATGCCCCCCGTTCCGGGGGCAGGGCCATCCGGCACACCGGGTTCTTCGCCGATTTCGGCATGACCGGTCGATGACATCGGATCCGGATCGTCAGGAGGCTGCGAGCGCTGCGCCGAGCTTCTCTGCGAAGGCCGCGATCTCCTCGTCGCCGACGATCAGCGGGGGGGCGATGCGGATCGCGGTCGGATTGATCGCGTTCACGATCAGCCCGGCGTCGAGAGCGGCCTCGGCGATCGCCGGCGCCGCCCCCTGCACGGTGCCGATGCCCACGAGCAGCCCACGCCCCCGGACCTCGGTGACGAGGGAGGAGGCGAACCCCTCCACCACCGAGCGGATCTCCCGCCCACGGCGGTCCGCGTTGGCCATCAGGTCGGCGCGCTCGATCTCGCCGAGCACCGCGTTGGCGACCGCGGTCGCGAACGGGTTGCCCCCGAACGTGCTGCCGTGGTCGCCGCGCTGCAGCAGCGCGCTCGCGGCGCCGAAGGTGACCATCGCGCTGAGCGGGACGCCGCCCGCGATCCCCTTCGCGATCGTGACCGCGTCCGGCGTGATGCCTTCGTGCTGGAAGTCGAACCAGCGCCCGGTGCGCCCGACGCCGGTCTGGATCTCGTCGACGATCAGCAGCGCCCCGTGGCGCTCCGTGATCCGGCGCGCCTCCCGGAGGTAGCCCTCCGGCAGCGGGACGACACCCGTCTCCCCCTTGATCGGCTCGAGGATCAGCGCGGCGACGTCGTCGCCCATGGCTGCTTCGAGCGCGTCCACGGTGGAGTCGAGGTGCTCGACCCCCGGCACCATCGGCAGGAACGGCGCCTGCAGCGCGGGCTTGCCCGTCAGCGCGAGCGCTCCCATCGTGCGGCCGTGGAAGGCGTTCTTCAGCGCCAGGATGCGAGGCCGGCCGGTGCGCCGGGCGAGCTTGAACGCCGCCTCGTTCGCCTCGGCGCCCGAGTTGCCGAAGTAGACGCGGCCCTCGTCGCCTGCGCCGGTGATGCGCTTCAGGCGCTCCGCGAGCTCGAGCTGCGACGGCGTCGCGAAGTAGTTGGAGACGTGCACCATCAGGGATGCCTGGCGCCCGGCGGCCTCCACGACCACCGGATGGGCGTGGCCGAGCGAGTTGACCGCGATGCCGCCGAGGAAGTCGAGGTACCGCGTGCCCTCGTCGTCCCACACCCAGCAGCCCTCGCCCCGGATGAGGAGGCGGAGGGGTGGGGCGTAGCTCGCCATCAGGTCCTGCGCGTGGCGCTCGCGCCAGTCCGTCGTCGTCGCAACCGTCATGCGGGGACCACCTCCGTGCCGATACCGCTGCCCGTGAAGACCTCGAGCAGCACGGAGTGCGGGACACGGCCGTCGATCACGGCCGCTTTCGGCACTCCGCCGACGACCGCTTCCAGGCACGCGGCCATCTTGGGGATCATGCCCGACTCGAGCGACGGCAGCATCGCCGTCAGCTCGGTCGTGGTCAGGGTGGAGACGAGGGAGTCGCGGTTCGGCCAGTCCGCGAAGAGACCGGGTACGTCGGTCAGGACCACGAGCTTCTCCGCACCGAGCGCGACCGCCAGCGCCGCGGCCGCGCTGTCGGCGTTGACGTTCAGCGACTCCCCCGGCCGGTCGAGATCGGGGGCGATGGTGGACACGACCGGGATGCCGCCGGCGTCGAGCTGGGCGAGCACCGGGCTCGGGTCCACCTCGACGACGTCACCGACCTGGCCGAGGTCCACCGCCTCCCCGTCGACGACCGCACCGCGCCGGCGCCCGCCGAACAGCCCGCCGTCCTCCCCGGAGATCGCGGTCGCGATGGGGCCGTGCAGGTTGATCGCCCCGACCAGGTCACGGCTGACGACACCGGTCAGCACCATGCGCACGACGTCCATCACCTCGGGCGTCGTGACCCGGTAGCCGCCCCGGAACTCGCTCGGGATCCCGAGCCTCCCGAGCATCGCGGAGATCTGGGGGCCGCCGCCGTGCACCACGACGGGGCGCACACCGACGGTTCGGAGGTAGACGACGTCCTCCGCGAAGGCCGCGGTCAGCGCGTCGTCGACCATCGCGTTGCCGCCGAACTTGATCACGACGACCCTGCCGGCGAACCGGGCGATCCAGGGCAGCGACTCGATGAGCACCGCCGCTTTCGCAGCGGCCTCCTCCGGTGTCGTGGTCTGGACCGGGAGCGCGCTCACGATGTTGCACCGATCAGGACGGATTCGCGACACGCCGTGCGCACCGGGATATGGGGCGGCGTGTCCGGAAATCGGGCCTGATCCGTGAAGAGTGTCACGAGGAGTAGGCCGAGTTCTCGTGCACGTAGTCGTGCGTGAGGTCGTTGGTCCACACCGTCGCCGTCGCCTCGCCGACGTGGAGGTCGATGGTCACCCGGACGGCGCGGTCCGTCAGGTCGACGAGGGTGCGCGGCTGGTCCGGCTGGCCCGCCCGGCACACCTGCACGCCGTTCATCGCGACGTCGATGCCGAACGGGTCGAACTCGGCGGAGGTCGTCCCCACAGCGGCGAGCACGCGCCCCCAGTTCGGATCGTTGCCGAACACGGCCGCCTTGAACAGGTTGCTGCGGGCGACGGCGCGCGCGACCTCGACGGCGTCGTCCTCGTCGGCGGCGTTCCGCACCTCGATCGCGACGTCGTGCGCCGCCCCCTCCGCGTCGCCCTGCAGCTGCAGCGTCAGGTCCTGGCACACCTCGGTGAGCAGACTGGTGAACTCGTCCGGATCGGGCGCGATCCCGGAGGCGCCGGAGGCGAGCAGCGTGACCTGGTCGTTCGTGGACATGCAGCCGTCGGAGTCCAGCCGGTCGAACGTGACGCGCGTCGAGGACCGCAGCGCGGCGTCGAGGTCCGCGGACTCGACGTCCGCGTCGGTGGTGATCACCACGAGCATCGTCGCCAGGCCCGGTGCGAGCATGCCGGCGCCCTTCGCCATCCCGCCGATCAGATAGCCGCTCCCCCGCCGCACCGCCTGCTTCGGGTGCGTGTCGGTGGTCATGATGGCGCGCGCCGCTTCACCGCCGCCGTCCTCCGCGAGGGTCGCGACCGCGCGGCCGACACCGGCGACGACCTTGGTGGAGTCGAGCTGCTCGCCGATCAGGCCCGTCGAGCAGACGAGCACGTCGCCCGGCGACAGGTCCAGCGCCCGCCCGGCCGCCTCCGCCGTCTCGTGCACGACCTGGAAGCCGAGCATGCCCGTGTAGCAGTTCGCGCCGCCGGCGTTGAGGACGACCGCGGACACCACGCCGTCCTTGATCACCTCCTTGCTCCAGATGATCGGGTTCGCGGTGCAGCGGTTGCTCGTGAACACGGCGGCGGCCGCCGCGGAGGGACCGCGGTTCACGACGAGCGCGAGGTCCGGCCCGTCGCCCGAGCGAAGGCCGGCCTCCACGCCGGCGGCCTCGAATCCTGCTGCTGCGGTGACGCTCATGGTGCCGTTCCGTCGATGGGGAGACCTGCCGCCTCCGGCAGGCCGAGAGCGAGGTTCGCCGACTGGATCGCGGCCCCGGCCGTGCCCTTGACGAGGTTGTCGAGCGCGGCGACGACGACCAGCCGGTTCGCGGCGGTGTCCACCGCGAGCCCGAGCAGCAGAGTGTTCGCCCCGATCGTGTGCTCGACGGCCGGGAATCGGCCGGCCGGCAGCAGGCGGACGAACCGCTCGCCACCGTAGGCCTCCGCGTAGACCGCGCGGATCTCGCGCTCGTCCACGTCGGGCGTGAGCGTGGCGGTGCAGGTCGCGAGGATCCCGCGCGCCATCGGCACGAGGACCGGGGTGAAGGAGATCGAGCCCCGCACACCGGTGACGAGCGCCAGGTTCTGGAGGATCTCCGGAGTGTGTCGGTGCGTGCCGCCCACGGCGTAGGCGTTCGCCGAGCCGAGCAGCTCGCTCGCCGACAGATCCGGCCGCGTCGAGCGCCCAGCCCCCGAGGGCCCGACGGCGAGGACGGCGACCAGGTCCTCCGGCTCCACGAACCCGGCGGCGACCGCCGGTGCGAGCGCGAGGCTCACCGCGGAGGCGTTGCAGCCGGGCGCCGCGATCCGCCTGGTCGTCGCGAGGTCGGTGCGCAGCTTCCCGTCCGCGGTCGGCAGCTCGGGGACGCCGTAGGTCCATGCACCGTGCCACTGGCCCGGATAGAAGGCGCGCCAGTCGTCCTCGCTGGTCAGGCGGTGGTCGGCACCCGCGTCGACGACGAGCACGTCGTCGGGCAGCTGCGCCGCGATCGAGCCGGACTGCCCGTGCGGCAGGGCGAGGAAGACCACGTCGTGGCCCGCGAGGACCTCCGACGTCGTGTCCTGGAAGGTCAGATCGGCGTACGTCGCGAGATGGGGCTGCACCTCCCCGACCGTGCGGCCGACGGTGGAGTGCCCGGTGACCGTGACCACCTCGAGGTCGGGGTGCCCGGCGATCAGCCGGAGCAGCTCGCCGCCCGCGTACCCGCTCGCACCTGCGACGGCGACCCGGATTCCCACGCGAGAACCCTACCGAGCCGCGCGGGAGCCCTTCGCGGCCCGGCCCGGCCCAGCCGAGCAGGGCCGCCGCGAAGCCGGCCGCCCGGTCCTGCAGCGACCTGATCCGCTCCGGCTTCGCCGCCTCGACACCGGAGCCGGGGTACGCGACCGACTGCGCTTTCCGGACGTTCGCCGGGCGCTCCGCGGTCGGGATCACGGCTCGCGCGCCCTCCGCGGGACTCGGATCGCGGTGTTCACGGTGTCCGTTCCCACTCGCGGGGCCACCATGTGCACATGAAGCCCTACGAGGTCCGCGCTCCCCGCTCGGGCGAGCTGCGGCAGCTCGCCCAGCTGAAGATCGACTGGGCGGGCCTCGACCCGCGACCGAATCGGGCCGCCGAGTGGGCGTACGCCGATCAGCTGTCCGCCTGGATGGACCGCATGGGCGACAAGATGCTGTGCCGCGTCGCAGTGATGGGCGACGAGCTGATCGGGATGGCCTGGCTCGTCCTGTTCGAGCGGGTCCCGGACTTCGGCGACCTGAAGCGGAAGACCGGCGACCTGCAGAGCGTCTACGTCGTGCCGCACAAGCGCGGCCGCGGCATCGGGCTCGCGCTCGTCTCGGCGCTCTGCGCGGAGGCCGACCAGCGCGGCATCCCGAGGCTGACGGTGCACTCGAGGACGCCGGGCATCGTGCTGTACGAGGAGGCCGGGTTCCACCAGGCGGCGACGCTGCTGTACCGGGACGCGCCGCCCGCCCAGGAGTGAGCCGGCGCTACTCGCGCAGGTGGGCGCCCAGCCTCGCCGTCGTGACGGCGACGCCGGCCTCCTTCGCCGCCGTCGCCTCGGCGGCGGTGAGCGTGCGATCGGGTGCGCGGAAGCGCAGCGCGAAGGTGAGCGACTTGGCGCCCTCCGGCAGCCCGGCTCCCCGGTAGTCGTCCACGAGGTCGATCGCCTCGAGCAGCGGCCCCGCGCCGGTCACGAACGCCTCGAGCACCTCGCCGGCGGGGATCACCTCGGCGACGACGAGCGAGACGTCCTGCGTCGCCGCGGGCATGGTGGAGATCGGGGTGAAGCCGATCTCCGCGGGGGCGACCCGGATCAGCGCGTCCACGTCGATCTCGACGGCGGCGACACGACCGGGCACGTCCTCGACCGAGCCGGGCAGCAGCTCGCCGACCACGCCCACGACCGTCTCGACGTCGCCGCCGGCCATGACCTCCGCGGACCGGGTCGGGTGGAAGCCGACCGGTTCCACCTCCTGCCGGAAGCGCACCTCCACGCCGACGGCGGCACCGATCCGCATGGCGGCCTCGACCGCGTCCTGCCAGTCGACGGGCACGGCAGCCTGACCGGGGCCCTTCGGAGTCCGGTCGCCCGAGAGCACGACGGCGACGTGGGAGGGCTGCGGCGGCAGGTCCTCCTGGATCCGGGTGAGCAGCGCCGGCGCGGGACGCGCGCCGATCGGCGGCAGCTCGGCGGTGCCGTAGGCGACGCCCTCGACCGGGAGGAAGACGAGTCCTGCCTCGAAGAGCGCGAGGTCGGTGAGCCCGCGCGCCCGGTTGCGGCGCACGGCGTCGAGCAGACCGGGCAGCAGCGAGCGGCGCAGCAGGGGCGCGGAGGCGTCGAGCGGGTTGGCCACGCGCATCGACGCGCCCGGCGCGAACGCGGCCTGCTGCTCGGCGGACACGAGCGGGTAGGACTGCACCTCGAAGGCCCCCCCGACCGCCAGGGCCGTGCCGATCGAGCGGCGGAGGCGCTGGGAGCGCGTGAGCCCGCGACCCGGGGGCGCGACGGGCAGCACGGACGGGATGCGGTCGTAGCCGACGATCCGCACGACCTCCTCGACGACGTCGACGGCCTCGCGGAGGTCACGGCGCCACGTCGGCGGGAGGACGAGGTAGCCGTCGTCGCCCACCGCGACGGTCGCGCCGATCGCCTCGAGCGCGGCGACGGTCTCCGCCTCGCTGATCGCGGCGCCGGTGCGGTGCAGGACGGCCTCCGGCGCCAGCAGCACGGAGGCGGGCGGCTCGGCCGCATCGAACCAGGTCTGCCCCGGGTCGGCGACCCCGCCCGCCAGCTCGACGAGCAGGTCCACGGCGCGTTGCGCGGCGGCCCGGGCGACCGCCGGGTCGACCCCGCGCTCGAACCGGCGGCTCGCCTCCGACGGCAGCTTGTGCCGGCGAGCGGTCCGGCCGATCGAGACCGGGTCGAAGTTCGCCGCCTCGATGACGACGTCCGTGGTCGTGGCCGAGATCTCGGTGGTCGCGCCGCCCATCACGCCGGCGAGGCCGATCGGGCCGGAGCCGTCGGTGATCACGAGGTCCTCGGCGTCGAGCACCCGCTGCCGGCCGTCGAGCGTGGTGAGCGGCTCCCCCGGCTTCGCACGGCGCACGCCGAGCGTGTCGCCCGTGAGCGCGGCGAGGTCGTAGCCGTGCAGCGGCTGCCCGAGCTCCAGCATGACGTAGTTCGTGATGTCGACCGCGAGCGAGATGGACCGCACGCCCGCGAGCCGGAGACGGCCGGCGAGCCAGCCCGGCGTCGGCGCGGCGGGGTCGATCCCGCGCACGACACGGGTGACGAACACCGTCGAGCCGGCTCGGCCGCGGATCGGCGTCGCGTCGTCGACGTGCACCCGGACCGCGCCGTCGTCCGTCGAAGGCGGCGAGACGGCGAGCGCCGGGTCGCGGAACGCGGCACCCGTCGACGCGGCGTACTCCCGCGCGACGCCGCGGATCGACAGCGCGTAGCCGCGGTCCGGGGTCACGTTGATCTCGACCGCGGCGTCGTCGAGGCCGAGCAGCGCGATCGCGTCGGTGCCGACCTCGGGGTCGAGGCCGATCTCGGTCAGCCGGAGGATCCCGCCCACGGAGGCGGGCGCCGTCTCGTCGGACAGGCCGAGCTCGCGCGCGGAGGCGATCATGCCGTCGGAGACGTGACCGTAGGTCTTCCGCGCGGCGATCGGGAAGGGCCCGGGCAGCACCGTGCCCGGCAGCGTGACCACGACCTTGTCGCCCACGACGAAGTTGCCCGCGCCGCAGACGATGCCGCGCACGGCCTCCCCACCGTCCGCGGCGCGCAGCCCCTCCGGCGCGACGCGCACGGAGCACCAGCGGATCGTCTTGCCGTTCTTCTGCGGCTCGGGCGTGAGCTCGAGCACCTCGCCGACGACCACGGGTCCCGAGATCTCGCCGCCGTGGACGGCCTCCTCCTCGAACCCGACGCGCACCAGCGCGGCGTGCAGCGCGTCCGGCGAGGTGCCGGCGGGCAGGTCTGCCCACTCGGCGAGCCAGGACAGCGGGACCCTCATGACGCCTCTCCTCCACCGGTGCGGACGTCGCAGATCGCGGCGCGTCGCGCGGCGCGAGGCGCCGCCTTCGAAGCGACGGCGCTTCGGAGGCCGTGGAAACGTCTCATCGCGTCACCAGGCCCCACTGCGCTGCGAACCGCACGTCGCCCTCGATCATGTCCCGCATGTCGCTGAGCCCCTCCGCGAACTGGAGCGTCCGCTCGATGCCGAGGCCGAATGCGAAGCCCTGGAACTCCTGCGGGTCCAGGCCCGCGGCACGGAGCACGTTCGGGTGCACCATCCCGCAGCCGCCCCACTCGATCCACCGCGCCCCGCCCTTGGCGCTCGGGTGCCAGACGTCCATCTCCGCGGACGGCTCGGTGAAGGGGAAGAAGTTGGGGCGCAGGCGGATCCGCGCGGCGTCGCCGAACATGCGGCGCGCCAGGTGCTCGAGCGTGCCGCGGAGGTGAGCCATCGTCAGGCCGCGGTCGATCGCGATGCCCTCGAACTGGTTGAAGACCGGCAGGTGCGTGGCGTCGATCTCGTCCGTCCGGTAGACGCGGCCCGGGCCGAGCACGTAGAGCGGGGCGCCGCGCTCGATGAGCGAGCGAACCTGCACCGGCGACGTCTGCGTGCGCATCACGAGATGCGCACCGATCGGTTCGACGAACAGCGTGTCCTGCGGGCTGCGCGCCGGATGGTCCGGGTCGATGTTCAGGGCGTCGAAGTTGAACCACTCGTGCTCGAGCTCCGGTCCCTCCGCGATCTCCCAGCCCATCGCGATGAAGACGTCCTCGACCGTCTCGCGCACGAGCGTCAGCGGGTGGCGAGCGCCCGCGCGGTACCGGAGCGGAGCGGCGGTGAGGTCGACGCGCTCCGCCTGGAGCAGCGCCGCGCGCTCCACCTGCGCCAGGACGGACTCCCGCGCGGCGATCGCCGCGTTCACGCGTCCGCGCGCCTGCCCGACGAGCTTGCCGGCGAGCGGCTTGTCGGCAGGAGGCAGGTCGCGGATCGTCGCGTTCAACCGGGCGAGCGCGGACGCCTCGCCGGTGTGGGCGATGCGCGCGGACTTCAGCGCGGCGGTGTCGCCGGCGGCGTCGATCGCGGCGATCGCCGCATCGACGGCGGCGGACACCGTTTCCTCCGTGAGCAGGGCGTCGGGCACGGGGAACGATCCTACGGAAGGCGGAGACCGCCTCCTCCGCGCGGATCCGAGACCGGTCGCGTCGCCAGCGGCGAGGCGGAGGGACACGCACCCGGTCCGGGAGCAGTGTGCACTCCGTGCAGGCGTCGGCTCCGAACACCACCCCATGCTGATCACGCGCCCGCACGTCGGACCCGCCGCGACGTCGTTCGCACGCAGCCCGCTGCCGCCCGCGGTGCTGCTCGAGCGGATCGCCGCCTACCCGATCCCCTCGATGTTCGTCGGCTGGCGCATGTTCCCCGCGGTGACGAGCGTCGACGACGTCGCCTGGGATCACGTCGACGCGTCTCGCGTGCACCGGCTGGCCGACGGCGGCCAGGTCACGGAGACCATGATCGAGTGGACTCCGGGACACGGGTTCGCGTACGAGCTCCGCGGCTTCACCGACGTGTTCGGCAGGCTCGTGCACGGCGTGCGCGGCGAGTGGTCGGTCTCCCCCGACGGGGACGGCTCGATCGTGCGCTGGACCTGGGAGTTCGCGCCCCGGCGGTTCCGGCGCCGCCTGATGGCCGCGGTGGTCGCGCCGCTCTGGGCGATGTACTCCCATCGCATGATCACCACGGTCACCGCCGCGGTGTCGGCCGAGCCCGTGGGCGCCTGATCCCGGACCCTGCTTGACTGACCGCCTGTGACGGTCGTGCTGCTCGGACTCGTCGCCGCCCTGCTCTACGGCGTCTCCGACTTCTTCGGCGCGGTCGGGTCGAGGACGCGGTCCGCCACCGTCATCGCGTTCGGCGCGCTGCTCGTGAGCGCCATCACCGTCCTCCCGGCGTTCGCGCTCGTCGACTCGGTCTGGTCCTGGCCGGCGGTGCTGTTCGGCGCCGCCGCAGGCGCATCCGCCGGAGTCGGCGTGCTGCTGCTCTACGCGGCCCTGGCGGTCGGCCCGATCGGGTTCGTCTCCCCGGTGGTCGCGCTGATGAGCGCCGTCCTGCCGGCGCTGTTCGCTGCCGCGACGGGCGAGCACCTGAGCGGCCTGGCGGTCGTCGCGCTCGTCGCGATCGTGCTCGGCGGGCTGCTGATCGGCGCCGAGCCCGACATCGCTCAGCGACCGGGCACGAAGACGGTGGTGCTGACCGCGGTGACCGGGCTCGTCTACGCCGGCTACTTCGTGTTCATGGACGCGACGCCGCCCGACTCCGGGGCCGTGCCGATGCTGTCGGACTCGATCGCGGCGGTGGTCGCGGTGGGCGTCGTCCTCCTCGTGCGCCGAAAGCGATCACCGGTCGGCCCACTCGGCCGGCGGGACCTGCTGCTGATCGCCGCGGCCGGCCTGACGCAGGGCGTCGCGACGGTGCTGCTCGTGACGGCCCTGCACCTGCCGGGGCTCGCCATCGTCTCCGCGCTCTCCGCGCTCTACCCGGCCACCACCGTCGGGCTGGCCGTGCTGGTGCTGCACGAGCGGTTGCTCGCCCGCCACGCGGTCGGGCTGGCCGTCGCGATCGCCGGCGTGGCCGGCCTGGCGCTCGCTCGCGGCTGACACCCCGGGACGGGACCTCCGGCTCGCGCCGACCACGGGGTCCGGGCCGAGCGCCTGGGCTCCGCGGGGCGCTCGACGATCCTCGTCCGGTCGGTGGCCGGATGGAGGGGGCGCTCGCGGGCTGCTCGGCGATCGCAGCCCGCAGCGATCGACATCGCTCCGAGGTGCTCCCGGATCCGAGGCCGCCGCGCTCCCCGGATTCAGGGACACCGTCAGCGGCGGTGCGCGAAGGCGGAGGCGTACAGGCAGACCGCAGCGGCCGTGCCGAGGTTCAGCGACTCGGCGGCACCGTAGATCGGGACGGCGACCGTCCGGGCGGCGAAGGCCCGCGCCTCTGCGGAGAGCCCGTGCGCCTCGTTGCCGAACATCCACGCCGTGGGGCCGGAGAGGTCGGCCGAGGGCAGCGGATCCCCGTGCATGTCGGCGGCGAGCAGCTCGAGTCCCGCCTCCCTGACCGCGTCGGCGGCGGCGGCGAGCGTCACGCCGGTCGTGATCCGGAGGTGGAACAGCGACCCTGTGGTGGCACGCACCACCTTCGGGTTGTACGGGTCGACGGAGCTGCCCGTGAGGATCACCGCGTCGGCACCCGCCGCGTCCGCGACCCGGATGATCGTGCCGGCGTTGCCCGGATCGCGGACCTCGTCGAGCACGACGACGAGCTTCGCGCCGTCCTCGAAGAGGTCGCGGAGCCGGACGGGCACCTGGTGCGCGACGGCGAGGACGCCCTGCGGCGTGCGGGTGTCCGCCATGGCGGCGAGCACCGCGTCGGTCACGAACTCGACGCCGATCCCGGCCTCGGTCGCGGCCTTCGCGATGTCCGGGTGCCGGTCGAAGCCGTCCGAGGTGAAGTACAGCTCCTCGATCGTCTCCGCCGCATGCGTGACGAGCTCGCGGACGACCTGCGGACCCTCCATGAGGGCGAGGCCCGTCTCCTCCCGGTCGGGTCGCTGCTTGAGCCGTGCGACCCGCTTCACGGACGGGTTCTTCGTGGACTCGATCATCGGGATCTCCTTCGGGACTGTGCCGCAGCGCCGCAGCACCTCGGCAGGCCGTCCGCACTGCGGCAGGCTGTCACTGCGACCAGCAGCCTGCCGGAGCGCGCACAGCCTGCTGAAGCGTTCCGGCGTCTCGACGCCGAAACGGAACGAGCCCGGCCGTGCGGCCGGGCTCGTTCCTGAGGTGCTGCGACTACGCGGTGGCGGGCGCCGACGTGTCGGCCGGGAGGGCCGCCTTCGCCGTCGCCACGAGACCCGCGAACGTGGCGGGCTCGTTGACCGCGAGCTCCGCGAGGATGCGACGGTCGACCTCGACACCCGCGAGGCCGAGCCCCTGGATGAAGCGGTTGTACGTCAGACCGTTCGCACGGGACGCGGCGTTGATCCGCTGGATCCAGAGGCGCCGGAAGTCGCCCTTCTTCTGGCGGCGGTCGCGGTAGGCGTAGACGAGGGAGTGGGTGACCTGCTCCTTCGCCTTGCGGTACAGGCGGGACCGCTGACCGCGGTAGCCCTCGGCGCGCTCGAGGATGACCCGACGCTTCTTGTGCGCATTGACGGCGCGCTTGACCCTGGCCATGAATGTTCTCCTAGTCGTTCAGGGCCTAGCGGCCGAGCATCTTCTTGATCTGCTTGGCCTGGGGAGCGGCCACCTCGGACTCGCCCGTCAGACGACGGGTGAGGCGGCTCGGCTTCTTCTCCTGGTTGTGGCGCATGCCGGCCTGGGCCTTCATGACCTTGCCGCTGCCGGTGATCTTGAACCGCTTCTTGGCACCGGAGTGCGTCTTCTGCTTCGGCATCACTGCTCCTGGGATGTCGGGGCTTCCGCGGCATCGGTGGATGCCGGGTTGTTCTGGGTGCGGGCCGCAGCACGCTTGGCGTTCTGCTCCGCCTTCGCGTCGACCTTGCTCTTCACCGGGCCGATCACCATGACCATGTTGCGACCGTCGATCATCGGGCTGGACTCGACGTTGCCGTACTCGCGGATGTCCTCCGCGAAGCGCGCCAGGAGGCGGACGCCCTGGTCGGGACGGGACTGCTCACGGCCTCGGAAGAGGATCATGGCCTTCACCTTGTCGCCGGCCTTGAGGAAGCCCTCGGCACGCTTGCGCTTGGTCTCGTAGTCGTGATCGTCGATCTTCAGACGGAACCGCACCTCTTTGAGGATCGTGTTCGCCTGGTTCCGACGCGCCTCCTTGGCCTTCTGCGCGGTCTCGTACTTGAACTTCCCGTAATCCATGATCTTGACCACCGGAGGACGGGAGTTCGGCGCGACCTCGACGAGGTCGAGGTCCGCCTCACGGGCCAGCCGAAGGGCGGTCTCGATGGGCACGACGCCGACCTGCTCGCCTGCGGGTCCGACGAGTCGGACCTCCGGGACGCGGATCTTGTCGTTGGTACGGGGATCGCTGATGCGTTGCTCCAAACAGTCGGTTGCTGGGCGATCGCAGCATGCGAGCGCCTCATGGGTTCAACCGGCAGCTGGGTAGGACGATTCCGCGGGCACGCCCCGGTGATCCGGTCCGTCCGCCGCACTTCGCACCCCATCGCTCCGAGCATCGGAGGGAGGTGCTTGGACCTCGTCGCCCTTCGGTGAAGGCGGGCGCGAGGTGGGATCGCTCCACTTTGCACACCGGGTCGAAGCCCGGAACCGAAGAATCGTAGCAGAACCCGGGTGCACACCCCGGCCCCGCGAGAATGTGACGGTGACCGACTACCGCTTCTCCGATGATCCTCCCGGCGAGTCCGAGGCGGCCGACTCCGCGGACGAGCTCGCCGACGCCACGCGCGACATCGCGGACGTCCCGGCGGTCGAGGTGATCGGCGCCGCCGCCGTGCATCTGATGAGCGCGGCCGCCGTGAAGTGCGGGCTCGCGGACGACCCCGGCACCGAGACCGACCTGGACGAGGCACGGAAGCTCATCACCGCGCTCGCGGGGCTGATCACGGCCGCGGCGCCGGACCTCAGCGATTCGCACGCCCGCCCCCTCCGCGACGGCCTCCGCACGCTGCAGCTCGCGTTCCGCGAGGCGTCGCTGGTGCCCGACCCGATCGGCAAGGGCCCCGGCGAGAAGTGGACCGGCCCCGTCACCTGAGGCACCTGCCCCGATCCGGGACACCGGACCGTGCGCGCGCAGGAGCAGATGTCCCGGATCCGGTCAGACGGCGGGCTGGAGGCTGCGGTCGGCCGGCGGGACCCAGCCGATCGCGGGGGCGACGTGCTTCGCGACCGTCTCCAGCAGGCGCGCGTTGTACTCGACGCCCAGCTGGTTCGGGATCGTGAGCAGCAGGGTGTCCGCGGACCGCACGGCCGCGTCTCGCGCGAGCTCCGCCGCCAGGACCTCCGGCTCCCCGGCGTAGGTCCGCCCGAACCGGGCGTCGCCGCCGTCGAGATGGCCGACCTGGTCCTGCGAGTCCCGGTCGCCCCCGAAGTACATCCGGTCGATGTCGGTCGTGATCGGCATCACGCTGCGACTCACGGACACCCGCGGCTCCCAGTCGTGCCCGGCCGCTTTCCAGGCGTCGCGGTAGACCTGGATCTGCTCGGCCTGCAGCTCGTCGAAGGGCACGCCGGTGTCCTCGGTCAGCAGCGTCGAGGACTGCAGGTTCAGCCCCTGCTCGGCGACCCAGGAGGCGGTGGCGCGGGTGCCGCTCCCCCACCAGATGCGGCGGGTGAGCCCCGGGGACTGCGGCTGGACGGCGAGCGCCTGGGAGGCGCCGGTCATCCGCGGATCGGAGGCGACGACCCCGGCGCCGCCGATGGCGGCCATGAAGATCTCGAGCTTGTGCCGGGCGAGGTCCGCGTCCGTCATGCCCTCAGGGGGCACGAATCCGAAGGCGTGCGCGCCGTTCAGCGCGGGCTCGGGTGAGCCACGGCTGACCCCGAGCTGCAGCCGGCCGCCCGAGATCTGGTCGGCGACGCCGGCCTCCTCCGCCATGTAGAGCGGGTTCTCGTAGCGCATGTCGATCACGCCGGTGCCGAGCTCGATGCGGCTCGTGCGGGCCGCCATCGCGGCGAGCAGCGGGAACGGCGCGGACAGCTGGGGCGCGAAGTGGTGCACGCGGATCGAGGCGTTGTCGATGCCGATCTCCTCGGCGGCGACCGCCAGCTCGATCGTCTGCAGGAGCGTGTCCGCCGCGGTGGGCGTGCTGGACCCGCGCACGGCGCCCCAGTGTCCGAACGACAGGAAGCCGATCCGTTTCGTAGACATGTCAACGATCGTACCGCTTGCCCTGCGCCCCGGGGAGGGGAAGGGTCGACGGATGGCACCGCTCACAGCGTTCTTCATCTGCTCGCTGGACCTCCGCGTCGCCGACTCGACCGGCGGATTCGGCTGGGCGGAGCCCCCGGAGGACGTGCACGCGTTCGCCAACGACCGGGAGCGCCCGGTCGGCACCCACCTCTGCGGACGCCGGATGTGGGAGACGATGCGGTTCTGGGAGACCATGCCCGACGAGGACTCGGTGCCGTGCGATTTCGGGCGCGTCTGGCGGGGAGTCGACAAGGTCGTCTACTCGACCACGCTCGCGGACGTCGACGCCCCGCGGACCCGGCTCGAGCGCCGGTTCGACCCGGAGGCGGTCCGGCGGCTGAAGGCGGAGGCGACCGCGCCGCTGACGGTGGGCGGTGCGGAGCTCGCCGGGCACGCGTTCCGCGCGGGCCTGGTCGACCACCTCGAGCTGCTCCTGGCCCCCGTGCTCGTCGGCGAGGGGCCGCGTGCTCTGCCGGAGGGCTCGCGATCCCGGCTGACCCTCGTCGAGCAACGGACCTTCCCCGCGGGCTGGGTCCATCTGCACTACGTCGTCGGTGCCGACGGCTAGCGTCCGAGCCGTGCCGAAGCGAGATGCGACGACCCCTCGACTGTCGCCGGTCGTCCTCCCTCCGCTCGGCGACGCGGACGGCTTCGAGGACCGCGACCGCTTCGACGGGCTGCGGCTCGCGGACGTCGACGCGAGCGGGGTGCAGCTGACGGGTGCGGTCTTCGACGAGTGCCTGCTGCAGGCCGTCACCCTCGACGACGCGCGGCTGGACGGCGCGCGGATCGTGGACAGCGTGCTCGACGGCGTGACCGCGACATCGCTTCGAGCAGCGCGGCTGACGTCGCGCGACGTGCGGATCGAGCACTGCAGGCTCGGCGCGGCGGAGTGGTTCGAGGCGGACCTCAGGCGCGTCGAGTTCATCGGCTGCCGCATCGACTACCTGGGGCTCACCGACGCCACGCTCGAGGACGTGCGGTTCATCGACTGCACGATCGGCGACCTGGACCTGCGGGGTGCGACCGTGCGCCGCACCGCGATCGTCGCCTCCCGGGTCCGCGAGCTGTCGGTGCACGGCGCGCACATCGAGCACCTGGACCTCCGCGGTGCGGACCTGGACGGCATCGACCACGCGTCGGGGCTCTCCGGGGCGATCATCTCGACCGACCAGCTGCCGCGCTTCGCCCCGCTCTTCGCCGAAGCGCTCGGCCTCACCGTCGCCTGATCCGCACGGATCAGGCCGGAGTCCCCGACACGCCGGAGCGCGGCGAACGGAGCTCGGCGAGTCGCCGAACGAGCCTGATCCGCGCACGGTGGCCGGCGCGCGGCGTTCAGCGGGAATGCTGGATCGGCTCATATAGTTGCTTCCTGGTAAGCAATGATCCGGCCGACGGCGTCCGGGCCCGATTCGATTCCGCCGGAGCCTTCTCTCTTGAGCATCACCGCATCCGCCCCTCGCCGGGGCATGTTCGACAAGGACCACCCGCACTACAAGTGGGTGGCCCTCAGCAACACCACCCTCGGCATGCTGATGGCGACGATCAACTCGTCGATCGTCCTCATCTCGCTGCCCGCCATCTTCAACGGCATCAAGCTGAACGCCCTCGATTCGGGCAACACGAGCTACCTGCTGTGGATGCTGATGGGCTTCATGCTCGTCACCGCGGTGCTGGTGGTGGGCTTCGGTCGCCTCGGCGACATGTACGGCCGCGTGAAGATCTACAACGCCGGCTTCGTGCTGTTCACGATCGGGGCGATCGCGCTCTCCCTCGACCCGTTCATGGAGGGGGCGGGCGCGCTCTGGCTGATCCTCTGGCGCGTGTTCCAAGGTGTCGGCGCGGCGATGCTGTTCGCCAACTCCACCGCGATCCTCACCGACGCGTTCCCGGCCGAGCGCCGGGGCATGGCGCTCGGCATCAACCAGATCGCCGCGATCGCCGGTTCGTTCATCGGGCTGATCCTCGGAGGGCTGCTGGCGGTCATCGACTGGCGCGCGGTCTTCATCGTCTCGGTGCCGCTCGGCATCATCGGCACGATCTGGTCCTTCAAGTCGCTGCACGAGGTCGGTCAGAAGAACCCGGGATCGCTCGACATCCCCGGCAACCTGCTGTTCCTGCTGGGGCTCACGTCCCTGCTGACGGGCATCACCTACGGCATCCAGCCCTACGGGGGCGCCGCGACCGGCTGGCTGAACCCGTGGGTCCTCGGTGCGATCATCGGCGGCATCGTGCTGCTGGGCGTGTTCGTCGCCGTCGAGCTGCGCCGCAAGGCCCCGATGTTCCAGCTGCGGCTGTTCAGGTCCCGGCCCTTCGCGATGGCGAACCTCGCGGGCATCCTCGCCTCCATCGGCCGTGGTGGCCTGCAGTTCATGCTGATCATCTGGCTGCAGGGCATCTGGCTCCCGCTGCACGGGTACTCGTACGAGCAGACCCCGCTGTGGGCCGGCATCTACCTGCTGCCGCTCACCGTCGGGTTCCTGATCTCCGGTCCGCTGTCCGGGGTGCTCTCCGACCGCTGGGGCACCCGGGGGCTCGCGACGACCGGGCTGCTGCTCAGCGCGGCCACCTTCGTCGCCCTGCTCGTCATCCCGGTCGACTTCGCCTACCCCGTGTTCGCGATCATCACGTTCCTGAACGGCGTGGGATCCGGCATGTTCGGCGCCCCGAACCGCTCGACGATCATGAGCAGCGTGCCTGCGAACCAGCGCGGGTCCGCGTCCGGCATGGCCGGCACCGTGCTGAACGCCGGGTCGTCGCTGTCGATCGGCATCTTCTTCTCGCTCATGGTCGCGGGCCTGGCCGGCTCGCTGCCGCAGGCGATGCGAGCGGGCCTCACCGCGCACCACGTGCCCGCCCAGGCCGCGGACGCCGTGGCGAACATCCCTCCCGTCGGGAGCCTGTTCGCCGCGTTCCTCGGGTACAACCCGATCCAGACGCTGCTCGGTCCGACCGGGATCCTGAAGGCGCTGCCCGCCGCGGACTCCGCGACGCTCACCGGCAAGGAGTTCTTCCCGAACCTCATCGCCACGCCGTTCCACGACGGCCTCGTGATCGTGTTCGTCGCCGCGGCCGTGATGTCCGTCATCGGTGCGATCGCCACCCTCGCGGGGGGCGCCCGGGTGAAGCCGGTCGCCGACCCGGAGGGAACGGCGGAGGTGGGCAGCGAGTTCGCGAGGACGCAGGCCGACGAGGAGTTCGCGCACCAGGTCGCCGTCGCCCACGCGGAGCACGCGGACCGCGCGGAGGCGCGGGACGGTGCGCGCGCCGACTCGGAGGCGGAGCCGGCGCGGTGAGCGCCCCCGATCCGGACCTCGCGGAGCGACTGGGTTTCGTCGTGGGCAGCCTGAACCGGCGCCTGCGACCGCCTGCGGACGCCCTGACCCACATCGCGGTCTCCGCGCTGGCGTCGATCGATCGGCACGGGGAGGTCCGACCGGGTGAGCTCGCCCGCATCGAAGGCATCGCGGCGCCCGGGATGACCCGCCTGCTCGGCGAGATGGAAGCACGCGGCCTGGTCGCCAGGTCAGCGGACCCCGGCGACGGCCGCTCCCACCTCGTGCGACTGACCGACGCGGGCGTGGCGGCCGTGGCGGCGGCGAGGACGGAGCGCGCCGAAGGCGTCGCCGCGATCCTGGCCGCCGTCGCCCTCGAGGACCGGGCGGTGCTGGAGCGTGCGGTCGCCGTGCTCGAGCAGGCGCTGCTCAGCACCACGCCCGCCCCGGCCCGTACCCCCTGATCCGTTCAGCAGAAGGCGGCCTCCAGCCGGACCGCCATCGAGTCGACGCGGGAGCGCACCACCGGGTCGTCGGTCCAGCGGCGCTGCACCCGCGCCATCAGCTCGGCGACCTGCTGCTGATCGAGCGTCTCGTGCAGCACGATCACGACGAGCACCTCGGCCCCGTCGAGCGAGGCGCGGGGGTCGGCGGTGCCGACCCTCGCCGTCGTGACCGCGGGCTCGTCGGCGACGGCGAGGCGGAGGGCGCGCCCGACCTGCGGATCGGTCCAGGGCGCGGTCCACGGCAGGTCGCGCGCCAGTGCCTCGAGCGCGCTGCGGCGGAGCCCGAACCGGTCGGTCGCCGGGTCGATGACGACCAGCTCGGTGCCGTCGCTCGCCGCCCCCAGCGCGACCTGGCGCCCGGGAGCGGGCACCGGCCGCGCCGCCGGGTTCCAGGCACTCATCGCCGCGGCTGAGGAGAAGGCGGGCAGCACCTTCCTGCCGTCCGGTCCCGCGACGGTGACCAGGGCGAGCTCGGCCCTCTTATCGAAGGCGTGGCCGGAGGCGGTTTCCCCCGTCTCGCCCACCTCCGCCAGCAGCGGGACGAGGAGGCGCACCTCACGCAGCGCGTCGACGACCGCCTCCGGGCCCGCCTCCCCCGCGCGGAACGCGGCGAGCGCCGCGGTGTAGGCGGCCGGCGCTGAGCCGTCGTCACCGGTCCACGGCGACGACTCGAACGCGCGGCCGGCGAACGGCTGCCCCGCCGAGTCGGAACGGCTCACAGCGTCGCGACGGCGAGGGCCTCGGTGAGGGTGAAGGCCCCGGCGTAGAGCGCCTTGCCGACGATGGCCCCCTCCAGGCCGGAGTCCGTCAGCGAGCGGAGACGGCGCAGGTCGTCGAGCGTCGCGATGCCGCCGGACGCGACGACGGGCTTGCCCGTGCGCGCCAGCACCTCGGCGAGCAGGTCGACGTTCGGGCCGGCGAGCGTGCCGTCCTTCGTGACGTCGGTGACGACGTACCGCGCGCAGCCGGCCTGCTCGAGCCGGTCGAGCACCTCCCAGAGGTCACCGCCCTCCCGGGTCCAGCCACGGGCGGCGAGAGTCGTGCCGCGCACATCCAGGCCCACCGCGATCCGGTCCCCGTACACCGCGATGACCTTCTCGGTCCATGCCGGGTCCTCGAGCGCCGCCGTGCCGAGATTCACCCGCTGCGCGCCGGTGGCGAGCGCCGCCTCGAGGCTCGCGTCGTCACGGATCCCGCCGGACAGCTCGACCCGCACGTCCTCGACGCGGTCGATCACGGCGCGGATGACGTCCAGGTTGCTCCCGCGGCCGAACGCGGCGTCGAGATCCACGAGATGGATCCAGGAGGCGCCCTGGTCGGCCCAGTCGCGCGCCGCGGCGATCGGGTCGCCGTACCCGGTCTCGCTGCCCGCCTCGCCCTGCACCAGCCGGACCGCCTGGCCGCCCGCCACGTCGACGGCGGGCAGCAGCACGAGCGGGCGCTCCATCATGGACGGGTCGGGCAGGCTCACAGGGTCTCCAGCCAGTTGGTGAGAAGGCGCAGCCCGGCCGCGCCGGACTTCTCGGGGTGGAACTGCGTGGCGGCGAGGGCACCGTTCTCGACGGCCGCGACGAAGGGGCCGCCGTGGTCGCCCCACGTGACGAGGGGCGCAGCGATGCTGGTGGACGGCGGCATGGTCCACTCGCGCACGCCGTAGGAGTGCACGAAGTAGAAGCGTTCGCCCGCGATGCCGGCGAACAGCCGCGACCCGTCGGGCGCGTCCACGAGGTCCCAGCCCATGTGGGGCAGCACCGGGGCCTCCAGCCGCTCGACGACACCGGGCCACTCGCCGACGCCGGGGATCGCCTCCCCGCCCTCGAGCCCACGCTCGAACAGCACCTGGAGCCCGACGCAGACGCCGAGCACGGGCCGCCCACCGGCGAGCCGCCGGTCGATGATCTCCGGACCGCGCGCCGCCTCGAGCCCGGCCATCACGGCACCGAACGCGCCGACACCGGGCACGTAGAGCCCGTCGGCCTCCTGCGCGGCGGCACGGTCGCCGGACAGCCGGACGTCCGCGCCCGCCGCCTCCAGCGCCTTGACCGCGGAGTGGAGGTTGCCGCTGCCGTAGTCGAGCACCGTCACGCGGGGGCGCGCGGTCACAGCGCGCCCTTCGTCGACGGCACACCGGCGACCAGCGGGTCGAACGCCTTCGCGACGCGGAACGCCCGGGCGAACGCCTTGAACTCGCTCTCGGCGATGTGGTGGGGGTCGCGCCCCGCCAGCACCTCGATGTGCGCCGTCATGCGCGCGTTGAAGACGATCGCCTCGAACACGTGCCGGACCATCGCGCCGGTGAAGTGGCCGCCGATCAGGTGCAGCTCGAAGCCCGCCGGCTCGCCGCCGTGCACGAGGTACGGCCGGCCGGAGAGGTCGACGACCGCGCGGGTCAGCGCCTCGTCGAGCGGCACCGTCGCGTCGCCGAACCGGGCGATGCCCGACTTGTCCGCGAGCGCCTCCCGGATCGCGTCGCCCAGCACGATGCCGACGTCCTCGGCCGTGTGGTGCACGTCGATGTCGGTGTCGCCGGAGGCGGTGACCGTCAGATCCGTGAGGGAGTGCTTCGCGAACGCCGTCAGGAGGTGGTCG
Organism: Acidobacteriota bacterium; assembly: GCA_019352055.1. Classification (GTDB taxonomy): domain Bacteria; phylum Actinomycetota; class Actinomycetes; order Actinomycetales; family Microbacteriaceae; genus Amnibacterium. Next base: position 1,702 of record JABBOB010000036.1, on the reverse strand, counting down.
AGGAACGGCACCGAGGTGTGCACCTCCGACGCTCCGGTGCCGTCGAGGTCGATCGCCAGCTCGACGGACGACTCGGAGGTCGATCGGGATCGGGTCGCCGTGCGGCTCATCGGGCACCTACCGGGGTCAGGGCGGTCATCGCCTCGAAGAACAGATCGGTCTCGTGCGCGGTGCCCGCGCTGACCCGCAGCGATCCGGGGATCGCGAGGTCGCGGATGAGCACGCCGCGGTCGAGCAGGCCCTGCCACAGCGCCTTCGGGTCGTCGACCCCGCCGAACAGCAGGAAGTTCGTCCAGCTCGGCCAGACCCGGTAGCCGAGCGAGGCGAGCCCGGACGCGGTCCGGTCGCGCTGCACGCGGATCTCGTCGACCATCCGCAGCATCAGCGGCGCGTGGGCGAGCGCGCCCAGCGCCGCCGCCTGCGTGATCGCGGAGAGGTGGTACGGCAGGCGTACGAGCCGGAGCGCGTCGGTGAACGCCGCGTCGGCCGCGAGGTAGCCGAGCCGGGCGCCGGCGAACGCGAATGCCTTGCTCATCGTGCGGGAGACGGCGAGCCGGGGCCTCCCGGGCAGCAGCGTGAGCGCGCTCGGGGCCTCCTGCGGCATGAACTCGCCGTAGGCCTCGTCGACGATCACGACACCGTCGGTGGCGGCGTACGCGGCCTCGATCACGTCCAGCCCGACGGGGGTCCCCGTGGGGTTGTTCGGAGCGCAGATGACGACGATGTCCGGTCGCGTGCGCTCGATCTCGGCGACCACCGTCGCGCCGGAGAGCCGGAACCCGTCGTCGCGTCGACCGATCGCGACGGCCGTTCCCGTCGTCGTCGCGTAGTTCGCGTACATCGAGTAGGTCGGCGGGAACGTCAGCACGGTCCGCCCCGGACCGCCGAAGGCCTGGAACACCTGCTGCAGCACCTCGTTCGACCCGTTCGCCGCCCAGAGCTGCTCGGGAGCGAGGCCGTGACCGAGGTACCCGGCCAGCGCCAGGCGCAGGTCGGTGAACTCGCGGTCCGGATAGCGGTTCACCTCGTCGAGCGACGCGGCGATGCGCTCGAGGATGTCCGCGCGCACCTCCTGCGGCACCGGATGCGTGTTCTCGTTCACGTTGAGCGTCACCGGGACGTGCAGCTGCGGTGCGCCGTATGCGGTGCGGCCGACGAGGTCGGCGCGGAGCGGGAGGTCCGCGAGCGAGGTCACGCCCACGATTCTCGCAGACGGCGCCGCGGTCGCTCCCGGTCAGCGCCCGGCGGGCAGCACCAGCGTCGTGCCGGCATCGAGCCTGGCACCCGCGAGACCGTTTGCCCGCTCGATCGCCGCGACCGTGACGCGAGGGTCGGCACCGGGCGCGATCCGCTCGGCGATCGTCCACAGGGTGTCCCCCGTGCCGACGACGACCGTGCGCGGCGCATCCCGCGGTGCGGCCTCGGCCGCCCCGGGTGCGGCGGCAAGCAGGGCGCCCGACAGAGCCAGCAACGCCGGCAGGACGACCAGCACGACGCGGCCGCGACGGGTCAGTCGCAGCCGGGCGGGCCGCTGGACGACCGCGGCGACGACCGGCGCCGGGACGGGACGGACGGCCGCGCGCTGCGGCGCTGCGGCGGGTCGCCTGAGGCTCACCACCGGCATCCGCTGCGCGCAGGCCGCCCCACCCCGGACGGCGACGCGTCGCGCCGGCACGGGCTGCAGCTGCACCGCTGCCAGCTC
>JABBOB010000101.1 GCA_019352055.1 Acidobacteriota bacterium | reverse complement strand
CGCTGCACGGCCGGGACGTGATCTACCTGATCGAGGAACGGGCGGCGCGCCGGCCGGCGCTCGTGACCGAGGTCGGGGTGCGGCTGCCCGCGCACGTGACGGCGAGCGGGCTGGCGCAGCTCGCCGCGCTGCCGCGGCAGCAGGTGCGAGCGCTCTACCCGGATCGGACGGCGTTCGCGCAGCGGGGAGACGGCGCCCCGTCGACGTACGGCGAGCTGCGGCGGGTGCTCGACGCCGTCGCCGCCCGCGGCTGGGCCGTCGAGGACGGCGACGTCACCCCGGGGACCGCCTCCGTCGCCGTGCCGGTGCTCGACCACGCGGGCTGGCCGGTCGCGGCCCTCGCGGTCACGTTCGTGCGCGGCGCACTCGCGCCAACGGCCCGGGCGGACCTCGCCGCGGCGGTCGCCGAGCACGCGGCGCTCTTCGCGAGACGGCTCGCGCGCTGACGCTGCGGGGGCCGTCCGCGGCAGATGGGGCCGCGCGCGTGGCCCCATCTGCCGCGCGGAGCCCCCGCAGCATCAGGTCAGCGGTCGAGGGTCAGCAGTTGGACGAACATCGCGTCGGTGCCGTGCCGGTGCGGCCACAGCTGGGCCGCCGTGCCGCGCTCCGCGTCGTGGAGGCGCCGGCCGCTGACCGCGTCGAGCACCGGGGCGGTCGCGATCGGTCGCAGGCCCGGATGCCGCGCGAGCGCCGCGGCGACCACGTCGGTCGTCTCGACGACGACGGGCGAGCAGGTCACGTAGGCGAGGAGGCCGCCGGGAACGAGCGCCCCGACGGCTGCATCCAGCAGCTCGCCCTGCAGCACGGCGAGGGACGGCAGGTCCTCCGGCCGCTTGCGCCAGCGCGCCTCCGGTCGCCGCCGCAGCGCACCGAGCCCGGAGCACGGGGCATCGAGCAGGACGCGGTCGAAGCGCTGCGCGCCGTCCGCGAAGCGACGGCCGTCGCCGGTCTCGACGGGGTGGTCCCCCGGCACCGCGGCGAGCGCCTGCTCGACGAGCCGCGCGCGTGCCGGCGTGATCTCGTTCGCGAGCAGGGTCGCGCCGCCGACGTGCGCCTCCGCGGCGAGCACGGCCGCCTTGCCGCCGGGGCCGGCGCAGAGGTCCAGCCACCGCTCCCCGGGCCGCACCGGGCGGGCCCGCGTCAGCGCGAGCGCCGCGAGCTGCGAGCCGGGGTCCTGCACGCGGACGACGCCCGACGCGACCGTCTCGAGCTTGCCGGGGTCGCCGCCGTCGAGCTCCACGCCCAGCGGCGAGAGCCGATGCGGCCGCAGCGCCAGGCCGCCCGGGTCGACCAGCTCGTCGCGGTGCGCGAGGCCGGGCAGCGCGACGAGGCCGACCGGGGGCGCGGCGTCGTCGACCTCGAGCAGCGGATCGAGGTCCCCGCCGCCGTCCGCCATCGAGGCCAGCGCCGTGTCGAGCTCGCGCACGACCCAGACCGGGTGGCCCGTCGCGATCGCCGCCCGCTCGTACCGATCGGCGACGCCGTCGGTGAGCACGCGGGTCCACCCGTCGGCGTCCCGCTCCCCGATCCGCCGCAGGACCGCGTTCGCGAACCCGGCGGCGCCACGGCCCGCGACGGCTCGGGCCTGCTCGACGGACTGGTGCACGGCCGCGTGGCGCGCCGTCCTGAGCGCGAGGAGCTGGTGGGCGCCGAGCCGCAGCACGTCGAGCACCGGCGGGTCGATCTTCTCGATCGGGCGCCCGGCCGCCGTCGCGATGATCGCGTCGTAGCGGCCGGCCAGCCGGAGCGTGCCGTAGGCGAGCTCCGTCGCGAACGCCGCGTCCTCGCGTGACGGCCGCTGCCGGGAGAGGAGGGAGGGCAGGAGGAGGTTCGCGTACGCATCCCGCTCCCGCACCCCGGTCAGCACCTCGAGCGCGATCGATCGCGCCGGGCTCACGCCGCCGCTCACGACAGCACCACGTCGGCACCGGCGCCACGGAGCCAGGCGTCCGCCGGCATCGCGCCGCGACCCTCCGGCTGCACCCGGACGAGCTCGAGCGCGCTCTCGCCGCAGCCGACGAGCACCCGCGCAGCCTCCCGGATCACCACGCCCGGAGAGGTCGCCGCGGCACCCCGCGCCGGGGCCGCCTCGAGGACCTTGAGGCGGCGATCGCCGACCGTCGTCCAGGCGCCGGGCTCCGGCGTGCAGCCGCGGACGCGCGCGAACACGCGATCCGCCGGCTGGCTCCAGTCGAGCCGGCCGTCGGCGAGCACGAGCTTGGGTGCGAGCGTCGGCTCGCCCACCTGGGGCACGGCGACGGCCGTCCCGTCGGCGAGCCGGTCGACGGTCGCCACGAGCACCCGCGCGCCGATCGGGGCGAGCCTCCCGAGGAGGTGCCCGGCGGTCTCGAGCGCACCGATCGGCACCGCCTCGCTCGCCAGCACCGGCCCGGTGTCGAGCCCCCGCTCGAGCTGGAAGACCTCGACCCCGGTCACCTCGTCGCCCGCGATGACGGCCCGCTGCACGGGGGCGGCCCCCCGCCACCGCGGCAGGAGCGAGAAGTGCAGGTTCACCCAGCCGAGGCGGGGCGCGGACAGCAGCGGCTCGGCGACGAGGCCGCCGTAGGCGACGATCACGGCGAGGTCCGCGGCCTGCGCGGTGAGCGCTGCGGTCTCGTCCGCGCCGAGTCGCGCGGCCCGCAGCACCGGCACCCCGAGCGAGGTCGCGACCGACTCGACGGGCGACGGCGTGAGCACGCGCTTCCTGCCGAGCGGCGCCGGCGGCCGCGTCACCACGGTCAGCACCTCGTGCTCGGAGGCGGCGAGCGCCTCGAGCGACGGAACGGCCGCCTCGGGTGTCCCGGCGAAGATCAGACGCATCCCGCACAGCCTGGCACGACGGGGTGGTCGGCGCTTCCGAGCCTTCCCGCTTCGAAGGCCATCAGCTCAGCCCGGTTCGTGGGGGTCGAACCGCACGCGGAGCACCGGCGGCGGCGGGGCAGGCGGCTTCGGGCGGCGGGCGCTGCCGTGGCGGATGAGCGCCTCCTTCGCGACCTCGGCGACACGCCGGCCCGCGCGGGTCGGGAAGCGGACGACGACGCGTTCGCCGCGCTCCTCCGGCCCACGGCTCAGCACGTCGGCGCCGACGGCGGCCCACGCCTCCACGAGCTCCTCGACCGCCCGCGCGGGGCCGGTCGCGGCGGCCAGCCGCACGGTCGGAGGGAAGCGGAGGGTGCGCCGGTCGGCCAGCTGGCGGGCCGCGAAGTCCGGGGAGCGCCAGGTCGCGAGGGCGATCGCGACGTCGCCGCTCACCCCGACGAGGTGGACGGGCGCGTCGGGCGCGGCGAGCATCGCTGCCGTCGACCACCAGCGGAGGCAGTCCTCGGCGACCCAGAGCGACTCGCGGAGCAGCATCCGTGCGCCGTCCAGCAGCAGCACCGCGCGGTACCCGCCGGGCGCCCGCGGTTCCGCGCCCCGGGTGGCGACGACGAGCTTGGGGCCGGGATCGACGGTGTCCCGCACGTGGTCGCCGTCCGCGACGATCACCGGCACGCCCGGGAACGCGCGTCCCAGCTCGTGCGCGGTCCGGCCCGCGTCGATGGGGACCGGCGCGTCGCCCGCGCGCAGCGCGCGGAGCGCCGCGTCGCCGGGCTTCGACACCTGCACCAGCACCGGCCCGGCGGTGAGCCCTTGCTGGAGCGCCCGGTACGCGGCGGAGGGGATCCGCGCGCCGCGGGCGTCGTCGGGCGTGAGCACCACCTCGGGGCGGCCGCGCGGGGCGCCCCACTCTTCGCACCAGCCGAGCTCGACAAGCCGCTGCACGGTCGAGGACCGGGACGAGGAGAGCAGGAGCAGGCCGGCCCCCGACTGCTCCTGGCGCAGGAGCGCGACGTCACGGGTGCCGGCGTAGGGGGCGAGCGGTTCCTGGTGGAACGGGTCCGCCTCCTCCCACACCACGATCGCCCCGAGGTCGGGCGCCGGGGCGTAGATCGCGGAGCGGTTCCCGATGATCACGTGCGGGCCCGACTCGAGCGCGGTGAGGTGCGCCCGGTACCGGGCCGCGGGCGGCCGGGACGCGTCGATCCGCAGCACGAGTCCGGCGGCCGGTCCTGCCAGCAGCGCCGTCTCGAGCTGGTCGAGATCGCGTCGGTCCGGCACGGCGACGATCGTGGTCCGACCGGCGCCCGCGGTGGCCGCGGCGACCTGGGCGAGATCGACCGCCCAGCCGCCGACCCACCCGCCGGCGACCTCCACGACGTGCGCCGTCGGGAGTGCGGCGATCCGCCGGCCCTCGATCAGCGCGGCGGCGAGCGGGTCCGCCTCCGCCTCGATCGGTGCGGGGGCGGCGCGTTCCGACGCCAGCCATCGCTGCTCGACCCGCGCCTGCCGCTTCGGGACCGCGAGCCGGAGCACGTCGCTCGCGACGCCCGCGTTCCGATCGGCGACGGCGCGCGCGAGCGCCCAGACGTCCGGCGCCAGCACCGGCGCGGTCGAGACGACACGATCGATCGGCGAGAGCTCGCCCGGTGCCTCGCTCGTGTCCGTGATCGCGACGACCCACCCGTCGGCGACCCGCCCGGCGACCCGCAGCGGCACCTTCACCCGCACACCGGGTGCGACCTCCTCGGCGAGCGCGGTCGGGATCCGGTAGTCGAAGAGGTGGTCGAGCCGGGGCAGCGGCGAGTCGAGCACGACCTTCGCGACTCGTTCGCGCCTCCGAGCGGTCGTCGCCTCGAACCCGTCGGGGCTGCCGCTCGGGCCACGGTGTCGGTCGCGAACCGTGTCCGAACCGGCACCGTCCATGGGCTAGAGCCCGGCGGCGGCCGCGAGGTCGGCGGCGCGGTCGGTGCGCTCCCACGTGAAGGTCGGGAGCTCCCGGCCGAAGTGACCGAACGCGGCGGTGTCCGCGTAGATCGGGCGACGCAGGTCGAGGGCGTCGATGATCGCGCCCGGCCGGAGGTCGAACACCTCGCGGATCGCGGACACGATGCGCTCCTCCGGCACGTGCGCCGTGCCGAACGTCTCGGCGTAGAGCCCCACGGGCTCGGCCGCGCCGATCGCGTACGCCACCTGCAGCTCGAGCCGGTCCGCGAGGCCGGCCGCGACGGCGTTCTTCGCCACCCAGCGCATCGCGTAGGCGGCGGAGCGGTCCACCTTCGACGGGTCCTTGCCGCTGAACGCCCCGCCGCCGTGCCGCGCGGCACCGCCGTAGGTGTCGACGATGATCTTGCGGCCCGTGAGCCCCGCGTCGGCCTTGGGGCCGCCGACCTCGAACCGGCCGGACGGGTTGATGTACACCTTCGGGTCGCGCACCTCGAGGCCGGAGGCCTGCAGGATCGGATCGACCACCAGCCGGAGCACGTCAGCACGGATCTGGCCCGACTCGACCGAC
>JABBOB010000100.1 GCA_019352055.1 Acidobacteriota bacterium | reverse complement strand
GGATCGGCGCGCGCAGCGCCTCCCTCGGCAGCCGCATCGCCTCGGGCCGCCAGCCGGGTGCGCCGAGCACCGCGTCCTCCGGCAGCACGCCGTCTCGGAGGATGCGCCGCTCGCCGTAGACGTCGCCGAGGAACGCCTCGATCGCACGGGCGCGCTGCACCAGCCCCGCCTCGAGCTCCATCCACTCGTACGGTTGGACCAGTCGCGGCACGAGGTCGACGAGGAACGGCTGCTTCCTGCCCGCCACCCCGAAGTCGAAGGAGTGGTCCGCGGTCCACCGCTCCTTCGCGGCGCGCCGGTCCTCGAGTCCCGAGTCCCCGAGCGCGCGGAAGTAGTCGATGACGGGCCGGTAGTTCTGCCGCGGCACGGAGTTCGCGTCGATGCCCTCGTCGCCGGCGCGGGCGCGGTACCGGCGGAGCGCCGGGGTGTCGGCGGCGGGGCCCGACGCGGGCCCCTGGGTCTCCTCCACGACGCTGCGCATCACGTCGTCGAGATCGCCGCGCTGCACGAACGCCGCACGCTGACGGTCCGCGGAGTTGCCGCGCGCGATCGCGGTCTCCGCGAGCTCGCTCACCTCGTCCCAGTCGCCGAGCTCCTCGAGCGTGTCCCGCAGTGCTCCCACCTGGCGGCGGATCGCCTCCGGAGCCGGGATCGGCCTGGGGCGGTCGGAGTCGTCGAGCAGCTTCCCGGACAGGCCGCCGCGCGCCGCCTGCCAGATCGCCGCGCGGTGGAGGGGCAGCGGGCGCTCGTCACGCGGATCGCCGCGCTCGATCTCCTTCTCGGCGTCGCGCACCATCGCGCGGAACAGCCCGGCGATCAGCACGGCGTCGTCCACGAGAGGGCAGGCGTCGCAGACCCGCAGCTCGAGTGTCGGCGCGTGGGAGGACGGCCGTACATCGAAGTAGGCCATCTTCGCGTCGGCGATGACGCCGGAGGCGATGAGGTCCTTCAGCAGCTCGTCGTACGCCGCCGCGTTCGGCAGCGGGCCGGTGGCACCCGCGCTCGGCCACCGCTGCCAGATGATCGTGCGGATCGACGCGTAGCCCGTGTCGAGGCCGTTCCAGTAGGGGGAGCTCGCCGAGAGCGCCAGCAGCACGGGGAGGCGCCGCGCGATGCGCTGCGTGATCTCGACGGCGAGGTCGCGGTCCGCGACGCCGACGTGGATCTGCGTGCCGCAGATCAGCTGCTCATCGACGAGGAGCCGGTACTGCTCCTGCATCCGCCCGTAGCGACCGGTCGCGGTGAGCTCGAAGTCGCGGAACTCGCTGCGCGGCGCCGTGCCGACCGCGGCGATGCCGAGGCCCTCCTTCGCAGCGACCTCGACGGCCCCCCGTCGGAGGCGGAGGAGCTCCCTGCGGAGGCCGTCGAGGCTCGTCACCACGTCGGTGTTCGTCTCGACCGTGGTGCGTTGGATCTCGGCGGAGTAGTTCTCCGGAGGGAGCTTCGCGAGGAGCTGGGGAGCGCGCGCGGCGAGCTGCCAGCGCTCGAGATCGATGAGGTGCAGCTCCTCCTCGGCGCCGAGCGTCAGTGCGGCGGCCATCGCCGAACCCTAGCGACCATCCATCGGATGCGCTCGGGCGCGCGGCGTGTCAGGCGAGGCCGCTGGAGCCGACGAGGAGACCGATCGACCAGGTCGCCGCGAGCGCGAGGCTGCCGCCGACGAGCGTGCGGATGGTCGGCCGGAGGGCCGGGGCACCGCCGAGCCGGGCGCCCGCTGCGCCGGTGAGGGCGAGCGCGATCAGCACCACCACGACCGTGATGGGGACGCGGGCCGCGCCCTGCGCCACGAGCACCGCGATGAGCGGCAGCACGCCTCCGGTCAGGAAGGACGCTGCTGACGCGAGTGCGGCAGCCCAGGGGTTGGCGCCGCTCTCGATGTCCGCGGCGCGCTCGCCGTCGCGCTGGCTCGAGACGGAGACGTACTCGCCGAGTGCCATCGACACCGCCCCGCCGATCAGGGCGGCGAGTCCGGCGAGGAGCACGGCCCCGTGGGCCGATGAGGCGCCCGCGACGCCGACCACGATGGCCGCCACCGACACGATCCCGTCGTTCGCACCGAGGACGCCGGCGCGCAGGGTGTTCGCGCGACCCGACACGGACTTCCCGTCCGCGGGTGCGCCATGGGTGAGCACAGCGAGCAGCGATGTCATGAGGACATGCTGGCGACTGCCGGAGGCCTCCGCCAGCAAGGCCAGGCAAGCCTCACCGCTGATCAGGTCTTCCGGAGGCGCTCAAGCGCCCCGGCGTACAGTTTGTTGACGTGTCCCCACATCATCCGAACCCGACGCCGACACCGCCGCAGATCGTCCTCCTCCGCCACGGCGAGACCGAGTGGAGCAGGTCGGGTCGGCACACGGGCCGTACGGACGTCCCGCTGACGGCGGAGGGGGAGCGCCGGGCCGGCGCCCTCCGCCCGGTGCTCGCGAGCCGCGACTTCGCTCTCGTGCTGTCGAGCCCTCGGCAGCGGGCGGTGCGGACCGCGGAGCTCGCCGGGTTCGAGGGCCGCATCGAGCGGACGGAGGACCTCGCGGAGTTCGACTACGGCGTCTACGAGGGGTTGACCTCGGACCGGATCGCCGAGCAGCGGCCCGGCTGGGACCTGTGGCGGGACGGCGCTCCGGAGGGCGAGACGGCTGCGGAGGTGCGGGTCCGGGTCGAACGGGTCATCGCGAGGGCGCAGCGCGTGATCGACGGGGGCCGCGATGTCCTGCTCGTCGCGCACGGTCACGTGCTGCGCGCGCTCGGCGCCGCGTGGATCGATCTGCCACCGGAGGGCGGCGCACGGCTCGTGCTGTCCACCGCCGGCCTCGCGGAGCTCGGGTACGAGCACGAGAACCGCGTCATCGACCTCTGGAACGCGGCATGACGGACCGCGAGGAAGCCCTGGCGGGTCATCGGTTCGGCGATGCGGCCGATGCCTACGTCGCCGGGCGCCCGGAGTACCCGGCCGCGCTCGTCGAGTGGCTGGTGCGCGGCGCGTCCGACGTCGCGGACGTGGGTGCGGGCACCGGCAAGCTCACCGCGGCGCTCGTGCGCGGTGGGCGCCGCGTGACCGCTGTGGAGCCGGACGCGGGCATGCTCGCGGCGCTCCGCCGGGAGGTGCCGGAGGCGGGGGCGCTCCAGGGGGCCGGGGAGGCGCTGCCACTGCCCGACGCCTCCGTCGACGCCGTCGTCTACGGTCAGGCATGGCACTGGGTCGACGTGCCGTCGGCCTCCGCCGAGGCGGCCCGCGTGCTCCGCCCGGGCGGCGCGCTCGGGCTGATCTGGAACGTGCGCGACTCGTCGGTCGACTGGGTCGCGCGGCTCGGCGACGTGATCCACGGCAGCGCCGCCGAGCGCCTGGTCGAGTCGGACGCCGTCGTGGTGGGGGAGCCCTTCGGCCCGCTGGAGCGCGAGGACGTCCGCTGGGTGCGCCCGATGACGGTCGACGCGCTGGTCGCGATGGCCGCGTCCCGCTCGTACGTGATCGCGCTGTCCCCGCAGGAGCGCGCCGGCGTGCTGGACGGCGTCCGGGAGCTGATCGCGACGCACCCCGCCACGGCGGGGCGGAAGCGCGTCGACCTGCCGTACGTCACGAGCGCGTTCCGCACCCTCCGCCCGTAACCGGCCGGGCGGGGCCTGGAAGGATCGTCGGGTGGCGATCGTGCTGGCTCTGCTCGGCGCGCTCGTCTACGGCGTCTCGGACTTCTCCGGCGGACTGGCGACACGCCGAGCCCCGGCGCTCGCGGTGGTGTTCAGCGGGCAGCTGGCCGGCGTCCTCGTCCTCGGTGTGCTGCTCGTCGTGATCCCCGGGCGGTTCGATCCGGTGTCCCTCGCCTGGGGTGCCGCCGCCGGCCTCAGCGGCGGGGCCGCGCTGCTCGCCTTCTACCGGAGTCTCGCCACCGGCGCGATGACGGTCGTGGCGCCGCTGACCGCCGTGATGTCGGCGCTCGTGCCGGTCGTCGGCGGCATCGTGCTGGGCGAGCGGCCGTCGGCGCTCGCGCTCGTCGGGGTCGTGCTGGCCGTCGGGGCGGTGGTGCTGGTGAGCGCGGAGCACGGGCGGCTCCCGACGCCGCGCTCCCTCCGCGGCCCCGTCGTCGTCGGCGCCCTGTCCGCCGGCGCGGGCTTCGGGCTGCTCTTCGTCCTGCTCTCCCGTGCGGCGCCGGACAGCGGGTTCTGGCCGCTCGCCGGGGCGCGGACGGCCTCGCTGGTCCTGCTCGCGGTCGTCGCCGTCGTCGGCCGGCGCTCGCTGCTGCCGCGGCGGGCTCCCGCAGGGCTGGTCGTCGCGTCGGGTGTGGGGGACATGACGGCGAACCTCCTGTTCGTGCTGGCGTCACGCGTCGGGCTGCTGTCGGTCGTGGGCGTCGTGCTCGCCCTCTACCCGGCGGCGACCGTGCTGCTGGCGATGCTCGTGCTCCGCGAGCGCCTCCACCGGCTCCAGATCCTCGGCCTCGCGCTCGCGGCGTCCGGGGTGGTGCTGATCGCCGTCGGCTGATCGCGCCCACTCGCGCTGGGGACTCGGCGGCCCGCTGCCGTGCTGCCGCTAGCGTCACGCCGTGACACGGCAGCGGATCCTCTTCGGGGAGCAGCTCGGCCCGCTGTTCGACGACGGCGACGAGCCGCTGCTGCTGGTCGAGTCCGTCGCCGCGTTCCGCAAGCGGCCGACGCACCGGCAGAAGGCGCACCTGTACCTCTCCGCGCTCCGGCACCGGGCGGAGGAGCTCGGCGCGCGCGCCGAGCTGATCCGCGCCGGCACGTTCCGGGCCGCGCTCGCCGGCCGAGACCTCGTGGCCGTCGACCCGCCGTCGTACGCCGCTCGGGCGCTCGTCCGCGAGCTGGGCGCCGAGGTGCTGCCGAGCCGCGGCTTCGTCACGAGCGAGGAGGACTTCGGCGACTGGGTGCGCGGGCGCGCCGAGCGGGGGCTCGTGATGGACACGTTCTACCGCTGGGTCCGCGAGCGCGAGGGCATCCTGATGACGCGGTCCGGCGAGCCGGTCGGCGGCCGGTTCAGCTACGACGCCGACAACCGGCAGCCGCCGCCGAAGCGGCAGCAGCAGCTCGACCTGCCCGAGCCGTGGTGGCCGACGGAGGACGCGATCGACGAGGGGGTGCGACGCGACCTCGACCGCTGGGAGGGGGACGGCACGGCGCGCTTCATCGGCGCGGACGGGCCCCGCCGGTTCGCGGTCACCGAGACGGAGGCGCGCAGCGCGCTGCGCCACTTCGTGCGGCACCGGCTCCCGTCGTTCGGCCCGTACGAGGACGCGACGCTCGCCGGGGACTGGACGATGGCGCACTCGCTGCTGTCCGTGCCGATGAACCTCGGCGTGCTCGACCCGCGGGAGGTCGTCGGCGCGGCGCTCGCCGCGTTCGC
>JABBOB010000035.1:25025-29926 GCA_019352055.1 Acidobacteriota bacterium | reverse complement strand
CCTCGTCGACGATCGCGAAGTAGTGCCCCCGCTGCACCAGCTCCGCCGGCGTCCACGCCATGTTGTCGCGCAGGTAGTCGAAGCCGAACTCGTTGTTGGTGCCGTAGGTGATGTCGGCCTGGTACATCTCGCGGCGCTCCTCGGGCGTCTGGCCCGAGAGGATCACGCCGGTGGTCATGCCGAGCGCGCGGAACACGCGGCCCATGAGCTCCGACTGGTACGAGGCGAGGTAGTCGTTGACCGTGACGACGTGGACGCCCCGGGAGGTGATCGCGTTCAGGTAGGCGGGCATCGTCGCGACGAGGGTCTTGCCCTCACCGGTCTTCATCTCCGCGATGTTGCCGAGATGCAGGGCGGCGCCGCCCATCACCTGCACGTCGAAGGGCCGCAGGCCGATGGTGCGGGCGGCCGCCTCACGGACCGCCGCGAACGCCTCGGGCAGCAGGTCGTCGAGCGATTCGCCCGCGGAGTACCGCTCACGGAGCTCGGTCGTCTCGGCCCTCAGCTCCTCGTCGGTGAGCTGCCGGAAGTCGTCCTCCAGGTTGTTCACCTGGTCGACGAGCCGCTGCAGCTTCCGCAGCAGCCGGCCCTCGCCCATGCGCAGGGCCTTCTCGAGCACATTCGCCACGTGGGCTCTCCCTCCGATCCGGCGGAGTGGGCCGGAACGATCAGCGTGCGAATCTACCGCAGGCCCCTCCGCGGGGACGCGAAGCGGCGGCGCAGCAGCGGATCACTCTTCATCCTCACGGAGTTCCGGCGGGCTGCGCCGCGCCAGAACTCCGTGAAGATGAACGCTGGTCAGGCGTGCGCGACGTCCGCCAGGAGCCGGTCGGCCACCTCGCGCTGGCCCTCGAGCGCGATGACGCCGTAGTTCCAGCCGACGCGTCGGTAGACGACGCTCGGCTCCCCCGTCGCCACGTCGATGAACAGGAAGAAGTCGTGGCCGACCAGTTCCATGCGGTCGACGGCGTCCTCGACCGTCAGCGCCTCCGCGGGGAACTGCTTCCGGCGGATCACGACCGGGCTCGTCGGCTCCTCCTCCGGGTTCAGGCTCGCCTCCTGCGCTCCGCCCTCCGCGACCGGCCGCAGCAGGTCCGCATCGGCGGGAACGACACCGTGCTCGGCGAACTCGCGGGCGCTCGCGTCGCGGAGGCTCTCGAGCCGGTGGCCGTGCCCGCGATGGACCTTCTTGCGGTCCTTCGCGCGCCGGATGCGCTCCATGAGCTTGTTCAGTGCGACGTCGAACGCCACGAACTTGTCGATCCCGGACGCCTCCGCCCGCACCACCGGACCGGGCCCGATGAGGGTCATCTCCACCCGATCGTCGCCCGCCGTGCCGTTCGTCTCATGGTGTCGGCAGAGCCGGACCTCCAGGGCGAGTGCCCGATCCGCGAGGTGCTCGATCTTCTCCGACTTCTCCTCCACATAGGAGCGGAAGCGATCGGTGATCCCCACGTTGCGACCGATGAGCGTGATGTCCATCGGGACCTCCCTCGTGTCGCGGCGCGCCGCCCTGGTCGGACCTCCTGGTCGCCTGGCGGCGGCCCGCGGAGGGCCGGGCGGTCTTCTTCGACGCCGTTACCGAACCGTAGTCCGCCCCGCTGCGCCACGTCACTACCCCCTCACCGGTCTCATGGGAAGCGCTGCGGACGCTCACCGGAGCCGCGTGGACGCCACCGTGGCGGCGCCGAGCACCGCACCTCCGGCGGCTCGCACGGCCCTGGCCGCCTCCGTCAGCGTGGCACCGGTGGTGACCACGTCGTCGACGAGCAGCACGCGCCGACCCGCGAGCGGGATGCGGGCCGCCATCCCGCCCTCGAGGTTGCGGAAGCGCTCCTCCCGCCCCAGCCGAAGCTGGTCCTGGGGGCTGCGGACCAGCCGCAGCGCGTCCGTCGACGGCAGCCGCGCCCTCCTGAGCAGGACGCGGACCGGGTCGTAGCCGCGCTCGACCGCGGAGCGCCGCGTGCGCGCCATCGGGACGAGCAGCAGACCGTCGCCGGCCACCTGCTGGACCGCCGCCGCGACGGCCTGCCGCAGCGCGACCGCGAGCGGCGGAGCGAGCCCCGTGCGGCCCTCGTTCTTGAACGCCACCACGACGGGTTGCACGACGCCCTCGTACGCCAGCGCACTCAGCACCGGCATCCCCTGGACCTCACGCCGCGTCACCTCCGGTCGCAGCCGCGATCGGCAGTCCCGGCACAGCGCCGGCCCGGGGGCGCCGCAGCCCGCGCAGTCGACGGGCAGCACCAGCTCCTGCAGGAATCCGGCCACCCGGGCGAGTCCGTCCTTCACCCGGGCATGCTCGCGCGCCGCGGCACCCCGCAGGCCGGGGAGGGGCGGATCCGAGGGGGTCAGCGCTGAACGGCGAGCACCGACACGGCCGGTGCCGAGGCCGATTCCTGGTGCCAGGGCTGGCCGTTCGAGACGAGCAGCTCGCCGGTCGTCAGCCGGATGCGGAGGTCGCTCGTGTCGGTGGTGCCCACGATCGACGCCGCGCCCGGGATGTCCGCGAGCGACGATGCGGTGCCCCCCAGCTGCTGGAGCTGCACCCGGTCGGTCGATCCGTCCGGCGCGTTCACCAGCACGGCGACGCTGGCGTCGTCGACCCAGGTGGCCCCGATCCCGGCCCCCGTGTTCCCGCCGAGGTCCACCGGGTACTCGTCTGCGGTCAGGCCCGTCGGCGAGCCGTCCGGGTTCCGCGCGATGCCGGCGACGAACGCGTCCGGCACGCCGTTCCGCGCGGCGAGCACGAGCATGCGCGTCCCGTCCGGCGACGCCTCGATCGAGGTGATGGAGGTGTCCGGCAGGTTCGCGACCAGGTTGATCGTGTCGCCCTTGGCATCGGACGCCTGCAGACCGCTCGGCGTGTCGGCCGGCACGGAGTAGACCCAGCCGCGCTGATCGACGGTGGGCGCGATCAGGCCGGCCCGGTTGTCCACGACCCTCGTCGCGGTCGCGGTGACGACCGCGACCTGGTGCGAGGCGGTCAGCACGGCGGCGAGCCCCTGCCCCGACGAGACGGTCACGGCCTGCGGGTGCGCGGCGACGATCCGCTTGCCGAGGCTCGTCCCGTCCTCCGTGAAGGCCCCGGTGCTCGACACGGTGCCGAACTCCCCGCCCGACACCACGTAGGCCACGGGCAGCGGCGACTGGCTGACGAGCGACTTCACGGGAGGCACGACGCGGCTGTTCACCACGAGCCGGAGCGAACCGGGCGTCGGGAGCTTCAGGGACTGGATGAGCTGCTGCTGCATCCGCCCGGTGAGCTCGGTGCTCGGATCGCTCTCCGGCACGGTCAGGGTCACGTTCACGACGTCGGCGGTCTGCGCCCCGATCGCCTGCACCTTCGCGCCGGAGAGCGCGTTCACCGTGACGCCCTGGCCCACCGGGCCGACCGGGCCGGTGATCAGCTCGTCGACGATCGAGCGGGTGCTCGGGGCCGACCCGGCGCTCGAGGACGAGACGAAGAACCACCGCAGATCGGGCACCAGACGGGTCCAGGTCTGGTCGAAGAACTGGAGCGGCTGCGGCCGGTACAGCTTCTGGAACGCGGTCGGCGGCAGCACGATCCCGTCCGCCGCCTGGTCGATCCGCCACTCGCCGCCCTGCTGCACGAGGTGGAAGTCCAGCTTCGCGGGCTTCGAGGAGGGGGTGTAGACGCCGTCGCCGTCGACCTTCGCGGTGATGGGGACGGTGAGGCTGACGTCGCTGGTGCCGCCGGACCCGGTGATCGCGAACGTCGGCTGCGCCTCCTGCACCAGCACGCCTCGGAGGGGCTGCCACTTCGTCGCGAAGCCCGACGTGAGGTACTGCTTCGCGACCGTGAACGGCCCTCCGGCGCTCGCTGCCGCGACGAAGCCGTTGACGATCTCCCGCGGACTCGCACCCGCGACCGGCGGGTTGGGCAGGTAGTCGATGCTGGTGCCGTTCGGCTCCTGCGTCGCCCCCGCCTGCACGGGTCCCGCCGTCGGGATCTCCGAGCAGCCGGCGAGGAGGACCGCCGCGAGGAGCAGCGCCGCCGCCAGGCGCGCGCGCCTCACGACCCCACCCGGATCGGGCGTCGGCCGCGCCGCTTCGCCGGGGCGGCCGCTTCGGGCGGCGCGTCCGCGGGCACGAGGGGCACCGGGCGCCCGAAGTCGGCGATGTCGGTGCCCCGCGGGAGGGTGAGCACGAAGTTGGTGCCCTCGCCGCGGCGGCTCCAGACCTCGAGCGTCCCGCCGTGCAGCGTCGCGTCCTCGAGGCTGATCGCCAGCCCGAGGCCCGTGCCGCCGATCCGGCGCTGGCGGGAGGGGTCAGCGCGCCAGAAGCGGTCGAAGACCCGCGCCGCGTCCATCGGGTCCATCCCGATGCCGTGGTCGCGCACGCCGACCGCCACCGCCGTCTGCGAGCTGTCGACCGTGACGTCCACCGGACGGCCCTCGCCGTGCTCGAGGGCGTTCGCGAGGAGGTTCCGCACGACCCGCGCGATGCGCCTCGCGTCCACGTCGACGGAGGCATGCCCGCCCGGGGTGTGCAGCAGGATCGTCGTCCCGGTGTCCTCCGCGAGGCCGCCGAGCGAGTCGATGCCCTCCCGCACCAGGTCGACGAGGTTGGTCGGCTCGCCGCTCAGGTCGGCGGCATGGGCGTCCATGCGGCTGATCTCGAGCAGGTCGGCGAGCAGCAGCTCGAACCGCTCCACCTGCGTCTTCAGCAGCTCCGCCGAGCGCGCGCTCGGCGCGTCGTAGCGCTCCCGGGCGTCGTACAGCACGTCGGAGGCGAGCCGGATGGTCGTGAGCGGCGTGCGCAGCTCGTGGGACACGTCGGACACGAACCGCTGCTGGACCCGCGAGAGGTTCGCGAGCTGCGTGATCTGCCGTTGGAGGTTCTCCGCCATCCGGTTGAACGACCGGGCGAGCGTCGCG
>JABBOB010000035.1:0-25015 GCA_019352055.1 Acidobacteriota bacterium | reverse complement strand
TCAGCGGGGCGACGACGAGGCTCGACACCACCATCGCGACGGCGCCGATGAGGACGAGCAGCGCGAGACCGCCGATGAGCAGGGCCCGCTGCACCACGAGCAGGGTCTGCTGGACGTCGTTGAGGTCGTAGACGAGGTAGACCTCGCTGTGCCCGTTGCCGAAGGTGAGCAGGCTGCCGACGATCACGCCGGGGTGCACCTGGCCCCCGGTGACCGGGAAGGCCACCGACTGCCAGCGCTGGCCGCTCCCCTGCTGCACGGCCTTCTGCAGGTCCGGGCTCACGAGCTGCTGGACGCCGTCCGGGCTGCCGACGGGCTGCGGGACCGTCTTGCCGGGCACCGGGTCGTTCAGCCAGTAGTAGCCGGTGGGTCGCGCGACCTGGTTGATGCTGCTGATCGCCTGGTTCCGGACGGTGTCCAGCAGGACGGAGTCGAAGGTGGGCGAGCTGTAGATGGTGTCCTGCGCGGCGGAGGTCGCGCGGAACGACTGGGACTGGATCTGCTGCACCCGGTCCGCGAACAGCCCCCGCGCGATCGTGTAGGACACGACGGTGCCCACCGCGAGCAGCGCGACGGAGGACAGCACCAGGGTGATCACGACCGTCCGGAACCGCAGCGACCGGCGCCAGAGCCGGATCGGCGCGATCAGGGCCCGCCGCACCGCTCTGACGGCGAGCGCGGCCCGGAGGGACGCGGACGGGCGCGGCGGTTCCGCGCTCATGGCTCAGACGGCCGCACCGGCGCGGTACCCCACGCCGCGGACCGTGGTGACGATGCGCGGGTTCTCGGGGTCGATCTCGACCTTCGCACGGAGGCGCTGCACGTGGACGTTCACGAGACGGGTGTCCGCCTTGTAGTGGTAGCCCCACACCTGCTCGAGCAGCATCTCGCGAGTGAACACCTGGTGGGGCTTCGAGGCGAGCGTGTGCAGGAGGTCGAACTCGAGCGGCGTGAGCGGGATGGCCGCACCGGATCGGAGCACCTCGTGCCCTGCGGCGTCGACGGTGAGGTCGCCGATGCGGAGGCGGTTGCCGGGCGTGGCGACCGTCGGGCGCAGCCGGGTGCGGATGCGGGCGACGAGCTCCTTCGGGTCGAAGGGCTTGACGATGTAGTCGTCGGCACCGGACTCGAGCCCGTCGACGACGTCGGCCGTGTCGGACTTCGCGGTCAGCATGATGATCGGGACGCCGCTCTCGCCGCGGATCGTCCGGCACACCTCGATGCCGTCGATGCCGGGCAGCATCAGGTCGAGCAGCACCAGGTCGGGATCGGAGGACCGGAACCGGCCCACCGCCTCCGTGCCGTCGGCGCAGAAGACCGGCTCCCAGCCCTCGCTGGACAGGACGATGCCGATCATCTCCGCCAGCGCGGTGTCGTCGTCGACGACCAGGATGCGACCGCTCATGCCACCTTCCGCAACACTCGGTCGCCCGTCGTCGTCGACGGGCGAAAAGGGGTGGAGGTCAGCGTAATCGACCTGTGACCCGGCGCGGCGTACCCGTGGCGGCAGCGCGGCGCATCCCGGTGCCGGTGGGGCATGGAAGCATGACCGCATGGCTGATCAGGGCGACGACTGGACCTCGCCCGGCGGCGGTCCGCGACGCGATCCGGAACCACCCCGGTACGGCGAGCGGATCCCCGGCTACACGCCCGCCCCGCAGGCCCCGGCGCCGGTCGCCCCGCAGGCGTACGCGCCGCCGCCCAAGCCGGGTCTGATCCCCCTCCACCCGCTGTCCTTCGGTCAGCTGCTGGGTGGCGCGTTCCAGGTGATCCGCTACAACCCGCGGGCGACGATCGCGCCGGCGCTGATCATCAGCCTCGTCCAGAACGTGCTGGTCGTCGCGCTCACCTACGGGATCGGCCTCTCCACGGTGGACCGCATCCAGCGCGCCACGACCGCCGCCGACCGCGCCGCGATCACCGCGGGCGGGATCGCGACGGGCGGGGCGGCGTTCCTCGCCGTCGTCGTCGTGAGCGTCGTCGCCACGGCGCTGCTGCAGGGCATGATCACGCGCGTCGTCGCCGACGGCGCCCTCGGGAAGCGGCCGTCGATGGGCACGGCGCTCCGATCGGCGAGGAGCCGGTTCTGGCCGCTGGTCGGCTTCGCGGTGCTGATCGGGGCGTTCCAGCTCGTGCTCGTCCTGGTCCTCGCCGCGACGGTGACCGCGCTGCTCGTCGCCTTCTCCGGCGTCGCGAACAACATCGGGATCCTCTACGCGGTGCTGCTGGCGATCCCCGTCGCCCTCGCGCTCGTCGTCGTCTACTTCTTCTTCTTCATCAAGTTCGCGCTGACGCCGTCGATGATCGTGCTCGAGCACGGCCGGGTCCTCCCCTCCATCCGACGGTCCTGGCGGCTCACCCGCCGGGCGTTCTGGCGCACGTTCGGGCTGGTCGTCCTCGTCACGCTGATGGTCTCCGTCGCGGCCCAGATCGTCTCCATCCCGTTCACGGTGATCGGCGGCGCGCTCGGCGGTCTGCTGCTGCCGAACGCCGGCAGCGACGTCCAGAGCCAGATCCTGACCGGCCTGGTCGGCAGCGCGCCCGCGCTGATCGTCACGGTCGTCGTGACCGGCATCGGGCAGATCGCGCAGACGTCCGCGCTCGTGCTGATCTACCTCGACCGGCGGATGCGCCTGGAAGGCCTGGACCTCGAGCTGCAGCGGTTCGTCGAGCAGGGCGGCGACGACCCCTACGAGCCCGTCGGATGATCGCGCTGCCGGCCGCCGTGCCGGTGCAGCCGGGTGCGGGGACGGCCCGCCGGTGGCTGCTCGATGAGCTGGCGAAGCCTGCGTACGCGGCCGCCGAACCGAGCCCGTTCGACCGCGCGGTGCAGGCGTTCCTCACCTGGTTCACCGGCCTGTTCGACGTCACGAACTCGAGCACGCCGCCACTCGTCCTCGCGATCGCGATCGGGGTGGTCGTCGCGGTGCTCATCGCAGCGCTGCTGCTGTTCGGTCTGCCGCGCAGGAACCGGCGGAGCACCGCCGGCTCGCTGTTCGGCGCGGACGACCGCCGCTCCGCCGACGAGATGCGTCGCGCGGCCGAGGCCGCGATGGCCCGCGGCGACTGGTCGCTCGCGGTGCTCGAACGGTTCCGAGCGCTCGCGAGGGGCCTCGACGAACGCACCCTCGTGCCCGTGTTCCCCGGCACCACCGCGACGGCGTTCGCGGTGTCCGCGGCCCGGACCTTCCCCGCCGAGCACGGCGAGCTGCAGAGCGCCGCCGAGCTCTTCGACGGGGTCCGGTACGCCGACGACACCGCGACCCGCGAGGACGCCCTGTCGATCTTCGCCCTCGACGACCGGCTCGCCGCCGCCCGCCCGCTGTCGCTGGCGACGGCGTGAGCACCGCAGCGCCGCAGGAGGCGGTCACCCCGACGCTGGGCCGGACCCTCCGACGGGCGCGGTTCTGGATCGTCGCGGCGATCCTCGTGGCGGTCATCGCGATCGGTGGGGCGGTCGTGCGTTCCGCGACCGGTGCGGGCGGGACGTTCGCCCCGGACAACCCGGGTCCGGCGGGTGCGATGGCGCTCCGCTCGGTCCTGCAGCAGCAGGGCGTGCAGGTC
Organism: Acidobacteriota bacterium; assembly: GCA_019352055.1. GTDB lineage: Bacteria > Actinomycetota > Actinomycetes > Actinomycetales > Microbacteriaceae > Amnibacterium. Next base: position 21,451 of record JABBOB010000035.1, on the reverse strand, counting down.
GACGTCACCTCGACGGTCGCGGACAGCGCCGCCACCCCGGGCACGCTGCTCGTCGACGACACGACCGCCACGATCTCCGCGGCGTCCTGGACGCGGCTGCTGGCGGGGCGCACCCGGGTCGTGATCCTCGGCCCGGATCGGGGCGCCCTGGACGCGACGCTGCCCGCCGTGCAGGCGGCGGGCGCGCCGGACGGTTCGATCGTCCCGGCGTCGTGCGCGCTGCCCCTCGCTCGACGGGCCGGGTCGATGTCGCTCACGGGCGTCCAGCTCAGCCTGCGGTCCGCCTCCTCCACCGCCTGCTTCAGCACCGCGTCCGGCGCCGCGCAGCTCGTGACCGGGACGCGTGACGGCGTGCAGGTGCTGCTGCTCGCCGACCGGACCGCGTTCACGAACGAGCACATCGCAGCCGCCGGCAACGCCGCTGTGGCGCTCGGGGCGCTCGGCGCCGACCAGCACCTCGTCTGGTTCCAGCAGTCGCCGCTCGACGTCGCCGCGAACGGCGGCGGCAGGACGCTGCAGGACCTGACACCGGCGTGGGTCACGCCGCTCGTCGTCCTGCTGCTGCTCGCCGGCGTCGCCGCGGCGCTCTGGCAGGGGCGCCGACTCGGCCCCCTCGTGATCGAGGCGCTGCCCGTCGTCGTGCGCTCGAGGGAGACGGTCGAGGGCCGCGCGCGCCTCTACAACCGCAACCGGTCGCGCCTGCACGCGGCGGACGCCCTGCGGATCGGCGCGATCCGGCGGATGGCGCCGAACCTCGGCCTCGCCCGGACGGCATCGGTCGACGAGGTCGTGGCGGCCGCAGCGCGGCTCACCGGCCGGCCACGCGACCAGGTGACCGGCGTCCTCCTGACCGCCGAGCCCGGCGGGGATGCGGACCTCGTGCGCATCTCCGACGACCTCACCGGCCTCGAGGCGGCCGTGCGCGCCGCCGCCGTGCCCGGCGCAGCGGATCCCGAATCCCGAATCCCCGATCGACGGAGACCCGATGACCGACGACCTTCGTGAACGCCTCGCCGCCGTCCGGGCGGAGGTGGGCAAGGCCGTCGTGGGCCAGGAGGCGGCCGTCAGCGGCTTGATCGTCGCGCTGCTCGCGCGCGGTCACGTGCTGCTCGAGGGCGTGCCGGGTGTCGCGAAGACGCTGCTGGTGCGCTCGCTGTCCGCCTCCCTGGCGCTCGATACGAAGCGCGTGCAGTTCACCCCCGACCTGATGCCGGGCGACGTGAGCGGTTCGACCGTGTTCGACGCGGGGACGGGCAGGTTCGACTTCCGGCCCGGGCCCGTGTTCACGAACCTGCTGCTCGCGGACGAGATCAACCGCACGCCGCCGAAGACGCAGAGCGCGCTGCTCGAGGCGATGGAGGAGCGGCAGGTGACGGTCGACGGCGTCTCGCGGCCGCTGCCCGACCCGTTCCTCGTCGCGGCGACCCAGAACCCGGTCGAGTACGAGGGCACCTACACGCTGCCGGAGGCGCAGCTCGACCGCTTCCTGATGAAGATCGTGCTGGACCTGCCCCCGCGCGAGCAGGAGGTCGACATCCTGGTCCGCCATGCCGGTGGGTTCGACCCGCGGGACCTGTCCGCGCTGCGGCCGGTCCTGACACCCGAGCAGCTGCGTGCAGCCCGTGCCGCGGTGCGCGAGGTGCGCGTCACGGACGACGTGCTCGGCTACGTCGTCGACCTGGTGCGCGGCACCCGCTCCGCGCCCTCCGTGCAGCTCGGGGTCTCACCGCGTGGCGCGACCGCGCTGCTCGCGGCGTCCCGCGCGTGGGCGTGGCTGCGCGCCGCGCCCGCGCTGACCCCGGACCACGTGCAGGACATGGCGCTGCCGGTGCTGCGGCACCGCATCCGCCTCCGCCCGGAGGCCGAGCTCGAAGGCGTCTCGGTCGACGCCGTGCTCCGCAGCATCATCGCAACGGTCCAGGTCCCCCTGTGACGGAGCACGTGAGCAGGAAGAATCCGCTTCAGCAGGAAGAAGGGGCCCTTTCCTTCCTGCTGAAGCGGATGCTTCCTGCCGTCGTGCTCCAGAGGGGGGCGCGCCCGTGCTGATCACCGGGCGCGTTCCGGTCCTGGTGCTCATCGGCGCGCTGCCGGTCGTCGCCCTCGGCTCGTTCGGCACGGGCTGGGCCGTCGGCACGCTCTGCGCATGGCTGGCGCTCGTGGTGCTCCTCGTCGTCGTCGATGTCGCCGTCGCGCCGAGCCCGCGGCAGCTCCGTCTGCAGCGGGAGCTGCCGTCCGCCGTCCGTCTCGGCGAGCCGACCGCGACGACCCTGCTCGTCACCAATCCGGGTGCACGCCGGATCCACGGCCTGGTCCGCGACGCCTGGCAGCCCTCCGCCGGCGCCGCGACCACCCGCTGGCCGCTCGATCTGCCCGGCGGCGAGCGCCGCGCCTTCCGCACGACGCTGGTCCCGCTCCGGCGCGGGGAGCGCCGCGCCGAGCAGGTGACGGTGCGCTCGCTCGGCCCGCTCGGGTTCGCCGGGAGGCAGGTGACGCTGCGGGAGCCGGGCGCGTTCCGGGTGCTGCCGCCGTTCCGGTCGCGCCGGCACCTTCCGAGCCGGCTGGCACGCCTCCGCGAGCTCGACGGCCGCACCCTGCTGCAGGTGCGGGGGCAGGGCACGGAGTTCGACTCGATCCGCGAGTACGTCCGCGGGGACGACGTCCGTTCCATCGACTGGCGCGCGACCGCGCGGAACCCGGCGCTGCCGGGAGCCGGGCAACGGCTGATGGTGCGGACCTGGCGTCCGGAGCGGGATCGGAGGGTCGTGGTCGTCGTCGACTCCGGCCGCACCGCCGCCGCCCGCATCGCCGACGAACCCCGGCTCGACACCGCCTTCGAGTCCACGCTGCTGCTCACCGCGCTCGCGACCCGCGCGGGCGACCGCGTCGACCTGCTCGTGTGGGACCGTCGCGTCCGCGCCAGGGTGCACTCCGCCGCGCCGGCCGAGGTGCTGCACCGCATGGTCGAGGCGATGGCGCCCGTCGAGCCGGAGCTGCTCGAGACGGACTGGGCGGGTGTGCCGGCCCAGGTGCGGGCGCTGACCTCGCAGCGTGCGCTCGTGGTCCTGGTGACCTCGCTGGAGGGTGCGGGCAGCGCCCGTGGACTGCTGACGATGCTGCCGCAGCTCACGAGCCGGCACGTCGTGCTGATCGCCTCGGTCACCGACCCCGCGGTCGTGGCGATGACCATGGAGCGACGCGACCTCGACGAGACCTACCTCGCCGCAGCGGCCGAGCGCACGCTGCTCGACACCGACCGCATCGGCGCGGCCGCCCAGCGACTCGGCGCGCAGGTGGTCACCGCTCCCCCGGCGGACCTGCCGCCGGCCGTGGCGGACCGCTACCTGGCCCTGAAGGCGGCCGGTCGGCTCTGACGCCTCGCACGGTGTTGCCGGAACCCTCTGACCTCGGGCACAGGTCGGGCCGGTCCGCTGCCCAGGTGGTTCGGTCATCCTGATCGAAGCTGATCTGGAGGGGACATGATCACGACCGAGGTCATCGATCGCATCATCGGCGCGGATGCGCTGGACGTGCAGGACGACCGCATCGGCGAGGTGGCCCAGATCTACATCGACGAGCGCACCGACCGGCCGACGTGGGTCAGCGTCCGACTGGGCCTGCTGAGCGGCGCGGAGGTGCTGGTCCCCCTCGAGAACGCGGAGTGGGACGAGCACTCCCTCCACGTGGACGTGGAGCGGCGGCTGGCGCGCGAGGCACCCCGCAAGGAGATGGACGAGCCGCTCACCGTCGGCGAGGAGGAGCGGCTCTACACGCACTACGGCATCCCGGCCGTCCGTCACCAGCGTGGGGACGCCGACCTGCTCGACGCCGACACGAGCGACGTCTGCTACAGCGTGCGCGAGACCGACGCGCCTGAGCCGTCGCTCACCGCGGCGGACTGGCCGGAGCTCAGCCGGGCGTCGTGAGGGCGGTCCGCTCGACCACGACGAGCACCCGCTGCTGGGGCGTCGTGCCGGTGACCGCGCCGGCCACCGCGATCCAGGGGCCGCCGGCGAAGCGGTATTCGGCGGTATAGACGACCGTGACGCCGGCACGGCGGTCCCCTCGCGCCCGATAGATGTGGCTGGTGGAGGTCGGAGAGAGCTCGCGTTGCCGCAGCGTCGCCCATGAGGCGCCGGTGGTGTCGGTCGTCCGCGTGATGCCGTCGCCGTAGTTGAACCGGTAGGCCCGGGGTGTGAACCGCACCTGGGCGGTGTCGCCGAGCAGGGAGCCGTCCACGGTCACCGCAGTGACGTCGACCCAGAAGTTGGCGGGGACGCCGACGACGGCCCAGCCGTCCGGTTCGGCGTGCAGCGAGACGTTCGCAGGCAGGAACCGCGCCAGATCCGCGATCGTGACGGTGGCGACCGGCGCGCCGCCGCCGCCGGGGGCTCCCGGTGGTCGCTGCGGGATGACCGGGTTCAGCGCGTTCCCGGTCCGGACATCGCAGTGGCCGTTCCCGACGCACAGCTCGTCGAACAACGCCAGCAGCTCGGCGTCCGTCGGTACGTGGCGCGATCCAGGGGCGCCCGTGCTCTGTCCCGGCGCCGAACCCTCGTGTTCGCGATCGATCGTGCCGGTGACCGTGACGCCATCGCCGGTTGAGGTGCCGGAGGTTTGGCAGATGCCCGCGCGCTGGTCCGACGGAGAGCAGACCATTCCCGCGGCGCTCGCCGGGACATCGGCCACATACGCGACTGCCAGACCAAGGAAGACCAGCGTCGTCAGCATATCGATTCGCCGGACCATGACCCGTTCACGTCGAGTTTTAGGACTCCATCAGATTTCTCAAAAGATGGAAGCGCGGTTTGCTGGTTTGGGCGACTTACTGGGGTTACATCCACACCCGAGGCGTTAAATACCTTGACTTTAGATAGATCGACGCACGCGTAAGCGATCACGCGCCCAGAGTTCACGTCCACGCTCTGAGCCTCAAATCTAACGAGATTGGTTGGCCCCGTCGTACGAATGCCCTTTGCTCTCTGAGCTTCGAACGACTTCACTTCCGCTGCGTAGGCCCTTGAGGTGGCGAGCGGCCGAAGGACGTCATATCGCCTATTGCCACTCTCGGACACCCTCGCAACAGCTGCGAGGTACCGCTCATATACAGTTCGCGCTTGTTGCGCGAGAGCAGCTTTCGTGATGGTGGGGCTCGATGCAGTCGAGCTAGGGGCCCATGCAGGCACATTCGACTGACACGCCGACATAGACAAGACGACCACCACCACCGCCGCCGCCAATCCCCCCACCGCGCGCGCGAGCCCCCGAATCACACGGACACCGTAGAACGGGTGGTGCCGCGAGCGGGAGAGTTCTCCACAGCCCCGCGCGAGAGCTCAGTCCGCGATGATGCGGCGGGCTCCTGCCGCGAAGGGGTCGAGATCGCCCGTCTGCCCGGCTCGCACCGCGCGGCCGCCGATGAAGAGCATGTAGAAGAGGAACCCGGCGAGCGCCAGCGCTCCGAGTCCGATCTTGACCGGCCAGGGCAGGTGGGACGGGGTGACGAACCCCTCCAGGATCCCGGAGACGAACAACGACATCGTCAACCCCACGGCGATGATGAACAGCGCGCGCCCGTCCTCGGCGAGGGCCTGCCCGCGCGTCCTCGCGCCCGGTGACACCCAGGCCCAGAAGACGCGCATGCCGGCGGCGCCTGCGACGAAGACGCTCGTCAGCTCGAGCATCCCGTGCGGTGCGATGTAGAGGAAGAACGTGTCCGCGTGGCCGTAGCCGATGAGGATGCCGCCGGTGAGCCCGATGTGGACCGCGTTCTGCAGCAGCACGGCCGGCACGTACACGCCGACGATCCCGAAGGCGATGCACTGCGCGGCGATGAACGCGTTGTTGGTCCAGACCTGGCTGGTGAACGAGGCCGCGGGGTTGTCGCTGTAGTAGGCGGTGAAGTCGTGGTTCACGAGCTGCTTCAGGTCGGCGTTCTGCCCCAGCACCGCCTGCACGTCCGGGTTGTTCGCCGACCAGGTCCCGTAGGCGACGGCGACGGCCGCACTGGCGACGGCGATCCAGAGCGTCCACCAGCGGACTCGGTAGAGCGCCGCCGGCAGCTGCAGGACGAAGAAGGACGGCAGCTGGCTGACGACGTTCCGCCCCGTCCCGGTGAACCGCATCCGGGCGCGGGACAGCGACACCGAGAGCCGGTCGCCGGTCGGCACGGACCCCGCCGTGGTCGTGATGGCCGACAGGTCGGCCGCGGCGTCCTGGTAGCGCAGGATCAGCTCGTCGGTGCCGGGCCCGTCGAGCCGTCGGTTCGCCGCGAGCGCATCCAGACGGCCCCACTCGCCCTCCCGGGCGGCGCGCAGCGCGTCCAGATCCACGCCGCGAGCCTACGTGCCCGTCGTCGCGGCTCGGGTGCGCGCGTCGCCCCCGAAGTCGGGAGGGGTCGCGGCGGGTCTCCTGAGGCGGCGCCGGTAGGTTCTGGGGCGTGACCGACCTGGCTCCCGACGATCTCGGCATCGTCACGGGCGAGGCGGTCGCGCTCGAGGTGCGGTCGACGAGCTGGCCGCTGCGGGCGCTCGGTGCCCTGATCGACTTCGTCTGCGAGCTCCTGCTGTTCGTCGGGCTGCTGCTCGTGATCGGATGGCTCGGCGTGTTCACGAGCGACGGGTCGCTCTCCAAGGCGCTGCTCATCATCGATCTCGTGCTGTCCTTCGTCATCGCTCCGACCGTGCTGGAGACCGCGACCCGTGGCCGTTCCGTCGGCCGCTTCGCGATCGGCGCCCGAATCGTCCGCGACGACGGGGGCGGGATCGCGATGCGGCACGCGTTCATCAGGGCGCTCAGCGGCATGGTCGAGATCGTGTTCACGCTGGGTGGCATCGCCGCGGTCGTCGGCCTGCTGAACCGGCGGTCGAAGCGGGTGGGCGACCTCCTCGCCGGGACGGTCAGCCAGCACGAGCGCGTCCCCCGGCCCGCCTCGAACGCCGTCGGCGTGCCGGAGGCGCTGAGGGAGTGGGCCGGGATCGCCGACGTCGCGCGCCTCCCCGACCCGCTGGCCCGCCGCATCGCCAACTTCCTCGCCCAGGCTCCGCGGATGGCTCCCGCGAGCCGGCATCGCCTCGCCGCGTCCCTCGCCGCCGAGGCCGCCCCCTACATCGCGCCGGCCGTCGAAGGAACGCCGGAGCTGCTGCTCGCCGCGGTCGCCGCGATCCGCCGCGACCGGGAGTTCACCGCGCTGATGCTCGAGCGCCAGCGTTTCCTGGACCTCGACGCCACGCTGACCGCGACGCCGCACGGATTCCCGGTGCGCTGATCAGGGGACGGGCAGCTCCGCCTGCTCCTCCTCGCCGCCGGCCATCCAGGTCAGGTGCACCGACACGTGGCGGCCTTCGACCCGGAGCACCGAGAACGCCAGGGAGGCGCCCGGTGCGACCGACCTGGCGGTCAGTTCGAGCGGCCGGACGAGATGCCGGTCGTCCCCGGCGCCCTCCACCGCGGCCTGCTCCGCGGTGACGCCGCCCACGTTGACCGCTTCGAACCTCTGCCGCCCGACCGCCCGGATCTCGAAGCGGGCGGGCCCGATCGGCTGGCCCTTCGCCTTGCTCGGCGCCGAGTAGGTGCCGCGCGATCGCGACGGCAGGGGGATCGCCCCGGTGCGCAGCGCTTCCGCCCAGTCCAGTGGCGAGACCCCCCGGGGCGCGGCGTTCACCTGGCCGGTAGCCGACCGCTGCGGCATGTCCGGCGCCTCAGGTTCCGACTCCGGTTGCACATCGGGTTCTGCTTGCAGCTGCTCCGGTTCGGGCTCGGGCTCCACTTGGGGCTCCGCCTCGGGTTCGGGCTCCACCTCGGGCTCGGGCTCGGGTTCCTGCGCGGGATCCGGCTGCCGCCGAGTCCGTGGATCCCATTCGCGATCGATGGGACCGAGGCCGGTGGCCGCCGCAGAGGGTTGGGGCACGCCGTCGACTCCGGGAGTCGCAGCATCCGGCCTCGGCAAGGTGCTGAACGGCGCTGCGGCCGAGCGGGGCGGCGCGGTCCGCTCCGCCGGCTGGGGCTGGGGTTCCGGCTCCGGCTCGGGCTCGGGTTCCGGTTCCGGTTCCGGTTCCGGCTCCGGCTCCGGCTCCGGCTCAGCTGGAGCGCTCGTGGGAGGCGGCGTCTCAGCCGCCGGCTCCGCGAACTGCGTCGTGCTCGACGGCGTGGCGGGTCGGGGTGGGAGCACGAGCGGACCGGTGGGCAGGTCCGCCACGTCCCCGATCGATCGGACCCCGGCGCCGTTCAGCCGGTCCAGGAGGCTCTGCGCGGTGCGGACCGCCTGCTCAGCCTGCGTCCTCGCCTGGAGGGCCGCCTCCTCCGCCGCGGTGGCGCGCTGCCGGATCAGGGTCGCCCGGCGCAGCGCCGCCGTGCCCTGCACGTAGCCGATCACGCCGCCGATCAGACCGAGCGCTCCGAGCACGACCGCCACGATCGAGACGATCAGCGCTGTCGACGCCGCCTGCTCCACGACGGCAACGCTAGCGACCGACTCCGCACCCCGCTGTCCCCTAACCTGAGCGGACCAGCAGCATGAGCGCCCGCCCACGCCCCGTCAGTCGGGCCTGGGTTTCAGGCGGTGGGCAGGCCGCGTGCGGCGCGAGCGCGCAGGTCGGACACGATGGCGAGCGGACCGGTGGCCACGAAGCTGCGGCGGCGCGAGGCGTCGTCGCGATCGACGCCCTCGCTCGAAGGACGCACCGGAGGAGTCGGCGGCTGCGTGCGGGTTCGCAACGAGCGACGGAACTTGGGGCAGACCTCCGGGCCGCACGTGGCGCAATCCGTGCCGCGTCTGTAGTGCTCATGGGCGTCCCTGGCGTGGCCGCAGACGCAGAGGGTGTTCTGCACGCCTGCATGTAACCACACGGCGTCCGCGGTGGCGGGCGGCCCGCTACGCCCGTGACGAACTCGCGCCGGCGCACGGCGAGGCGCGGCCCGCAGGTCAGCCTGGCGACACCCCCGAGCCGTGCAGCTGAGTGCTGACGGCGTCCGCGACCGAGCCGAGCACCTCGCCTGGGCCCGACGCGGCATCGACCGCCGGGTCGATGTAGGCGGCTCCTGCGATGGCCGCAGCGGACCGGAGGTCGTCCCGCAGCTCCGTGAGCTCCGCGGGGGACGTCGCGCCGCTCGCGACCGGTCCCACGACGATCAGCTTCGCGTTCGGCGACCGACCGGACGCGGCGGACAGCGCAGCGGTGACCGCGGTGAGCATCTCGAGCCGGGAGGAGCCGGCGTCAGCCGTGCCGCTCACGAACACGACGGCAGCACTGTCGGTGGGGATCGCGGCGGCCGCTCGGGTCGAGGAGCCCGGCGAGCTCGGGGTGACGGAGCCGGAGCCCGTCGCCAGGTCGATGCGGACCCCCGCGCCGGCGCCGATCCGCCACGGCCAGCTCGTGCCGGCGGTGGCCGTGCCGAGCAGGCTCCGCGGTGCCAGGACCGCGACGGTCGGTGCGGAGGACGTCGCCGAGCCGCTCCCGACGAGCGTCGCGACCGCGTCGGCGACGCCGCACTCCTCGGCACCGGAGCGGCCGTCCTGCCGCGCGGTGACCGCCGTCAGGACACCGTCCGCGGCGGGGAACCAGGCCGCGCAGCCGGTGCTGGTCGACGCGCTGAAGGCGTCGAAGGAGAGCGCCGGGAGGTCGGCCGTGACGGCGCCGCGCCGCATCGCCGCATACCGCAGGGCGGCTGCGGTCCGGCGGTCCGAGGCCGTGAGGCGCTGCACGGTGACCGTCGATGACGCGATGACGTCGCGGCCGGTCGCGTAGCTGCAGGCGACAGCCCCGGCGCTCCGGCTGCTGAACGGTGTCGCGGTGAGCGCCGCGACCTCCGTCAGCTCCGGACAGACGAACGCGTGAGCGGAGGCGGCCTTCGCGGTCGTCCGGGCGACCGGGGCTGCGCCCGGCTGGGCCGCGCACCCCGTCAGCACGGTGACGACGGCGACGGTCAGCACCAGGGCGGCGCGCACGCTTCGGACTCGGCGGTTCATCGGATCTCCTCGGCGACCGCCCGCAGCTCGGGTATCAGGGGGTCGTTCGTCGTCGTGAGCACGTCGTACCCGTCCGTCTCACCGGTCGTGACGCTCCAGATCAGGTAGCCGGACGCGCCGGCGCCGAAGGCGGCGTCCATCTTCGCCCGCAGCTCGCGGGCCCTCGTCCGCCGCTCGGCTGCCGTGACGCCCTTGATGCCGGCCTCGCCGACGATGAGCGGCTTCGACAGCTGCTTCGCGATCGCGAACGAGCAGCCGATCGGGGCGTCGGTGGTGACGCAGGTCAGCGACGAGGCGCTCGGCGGTGTGCTCCCGGAGCCGCCCGGCATCGGTTGCGAGTCGGAGCCCCAGTAGCCCCAGTCGTGCACCTCCGCGAAGTCGATCGACTTCAGACCGTAGACGGCGGCGAAGTCCGGACCGCTCGCTCCCGGGGCTCCGTTGCTCTGCGTGCCGACGGTGATCAGGTGGTGCGGGTCGGCGGCCCGGATCACCCCGGCGATGTCCGTCGCGAAGTCGACGAGCACCGAGCGCCCCTCGCTGTCGCGCGCGCTCGTATCCGCCTCGTTCATCATCATCCAGCCGAGGATCGTGGGGTCGTCGACGTAGTGGGCGGCCACGCGGGCGACGTAGTCGCGGTACGAGAGGGACGCGTTGCCGTAGGGCACCTTGTAGCCCTGCGAGTACCAGGTGTCGCCTCGGTACTTCGACTTCGGGGTCGCTGTGCTCGAGGTCGTGCAGTCGCCCGGGCCGTCCTCGAGCACCGGGATCACCTTCATCCCGGTCGCTCTCGCGTCCGCGAGCACCCGGTCCATCCCGGCCCAGTAGGTCGCGCCCTGCGTGTAGGTCTGGTACGCCCAGAACCGGATCACCGTCGCCCCGGCGTGGTCGTGCAGGTAGCGGAACGTGTCGAGCAGCTGCGCGTCGGACATCTTGTCCCCGGCGCGGCAGCTGTAGCGGTCGGAGGCGGCGGCGTCGTAGATGTTGGCGCCGACGAACCGGAACGGGCTCCCGTTCAGCTCGAAGGAGCGACCGTTCGTGGTCACGAAGTCGGACGGCGCCGCGGGGGTGGCGGATGCGGTCGGCGCGCCGCTCCCGGTTCCAGCGGGGAGCGGCGCGCCCAACACCGATGACGACGAGGTCGTCGGTGCCGGGCCCGCCGCGGTGCAGGCGGACATCGCACCCAGGGCGGAGAGGGACACCGCGGCCGCGATGGCGGTCCGCATCAGCCGTTTCACCGGCCACGACCGGCGGTCGACAGCTCGTCGAGCGCCGGTGCCATGCGGGCGACGACGTGGTCCCAGGTGAAGCGCTGCTCGACATCCCGGCGCGCGGCTGCCGCGAGCCGATCGGCGCGGGCCGGATCGTGCAGCACGCCGAGCAGGGCTGCCGCGAGCCCGGAGACGTCGCCGGTGGGGACGACGGTGCCGGTCACGCCATCGGTCACCATCTCCGGCGTCCCGGTCTGCTCGGTCGCCACGACCGGCACCCCGAAGGCCATCGCCTCGAGCAGCACGAGCGGGTAGGGATCGAAGAACGAGGGGACGCAGAACACCGCGGCCTGGCGGTACAGCTCGGCGATCCGCGAGCGGTCGTGCACGCGTCCGAGCACCTCGACACCGGCCTGCGGGGCGATCAGCGGACGCGTCCCGACGAGCACGAGACGCGCGCCCGGCACCTGGCGCCGCACCTGACGGAACGCTTCGAGCAGCACCTCCCCGCCTTTCCGGACGAAGTCGTTGCCGATGAAGAGGATCCTGGGCGCGTCGGTGCGCGGGGGCGTGCGCGCCGACGGGAGCTGCGGCAGGTTCACCCCGGCGCCGACGACGGTCACCTTCTCCGGGGCGATGCCGTAGTCGTCGATGAGGCTGCGCCGGGTGGGCTGGCAGAACGCGAAGAGGTGCTTCGCGGCGTCGTAGGCGCGCTGCTCCCGGCGGTACCACTCGTCGAGCGCGCGGCCCCGGAGCGGGTTCCAGGCCGGCCAGCGCTCCGCCGACTGGTGGTGGGTGCAGTCGATGTAGAGCGCCGTCGGCGCGAGGGGCTGGTCGAACAGTGCGTGCACCTGCACCACCACGTCCGGCCGCGATTCGAACCGGAGCAGCTGCTTCGCCGCGTTCGCGGACCGGAGGCGCGTGGCGACGCCGCTCTTGTAGAACCGCTCCGCCCAGGCGCTGCGGCCGGGCCGGACGGTCAGCGCCGCGACCCCGAATCGCTGCAACGCGGTCAGCTCCGGATCGATCCGGCCGAGCACCGCGAAGCGTCGCTCGAGCGCCGCGAACAGGTACGGGGTCAGTGCGTCGCCGCGGGAGGCGAGTGCGAGCCGCACCACGGCGGTCGCCTCCGGCCCGGCGGGGGCGGTGCACAGGTCGGTCATCGGCCCCACCTGCGGTCGCCTTCATCGACCAGGAGGTCGAGTCGCTCGGTCGTCCGGACGATGTCGTACGCCTCGATCACCGCGGCGGGCACGGCGAGTCGGCGACCATCGGCCGCGGCGAGCGCCCGACCGACCGCGGCGACGATCGCCGCACCCTCCGCGGCGTCGTCGATGGTGCCGATCGGGAACGCGGCGACGACGGGCTCCGGCAGTGCGTCGAGCGCGGGGCACTCCGCGTGGACGACCGGGAGGCCGGCGCCGATCCCCTCGAGCACCGCCATGCCGAAGGTCTCGTCCCGGGAGGGGCTCACGAGCACGTCCATCGCCGCGAGCAGGCCCGGCACGTCGGCGCGCGGACCAGTGAGGTGCACCAGATCGGCGACGCCCAGCGCCTCCGCCTGGCGCGCGAGCGACTCGCGCAACGGCCCGTTCCCGACGATCAGGAGCTCGCGGCGGCCGGCCTCCAGCGTCGGCGCGACTGCGGTGAGCAGCTGACGGAAGCGCTTGACGGGTTCGAGCCGGCCCACGGCTCCGACGAGCTCGACACCGTCGGCGATGCCGAGCTCGGTCCGGATCCGCGCGCGGGCGTCCGACGAGAACGTCAGGCGCGTGAAGTCGATCCCGTTGTCGATGACGGTGATCCCGTCGGCCTGCACGCCCCAGCGCACGAGACGCGAAGCGGTGGCCGCCGACACGGCGACCGTGCGGCTCGCCAGGCGGTTCAGCGCCAGATAGAGGCGGCGCAGCGGTTCGGTGAGCGGCCTGTTCTCGATCGAGTCGTCCATCAGGGAGTGCTCGGTGGACACGATGAACGGCACGCGGGCCATCCACGCGGCGGGGAGCCCCCACAGCTGACCGCTCAGGAGGTGGACCTGCACGGTGTCGGGACGCAGCTGGCGGAGGCGGCGGACGAGGACCGGGAGGGCGAGCAGGCGACGCGGTCCGGCGAGGTCCAGCACCTCGACGGAGTGGCCCGCAGCGACGAGCGATTCGGCGACCGTGCCGCCGCCGTAGAGCGCGATCACGTGCTGGCGGTGCCGGCTGTGCTCGACGATCGACTCGACCTGGCGCTCCGCTCCCCCTGTCGTGAGCGTCGTGATCACCTGCACGACCGAGGCCCGGGGTGCCGCTGGCCGCGGGTCGAGGACGCCGCGGTAGACGGCGGCGATCGCGTCCGTCGCGCTCTCCCAGGTCGGCAGGGCGAAGTCCGGCGCGCGATGCGGGGTGCCGTCGTCCGCGCGCAGCTGCTCCAGCAGCGCCTCGGCGACCGTCGCGTCGTCGGCATCGAGGGGCACTCCGGTGACGAGCCCGTCCTCGACGAGATCGCCCGTCCCCGCGACGTCGCAGCCGACGACGGGCAGACCGAGCGCGACCGCCTCCATGACGGCGACCGGATGCGCCTCGTAGCTGGACAGCGCCGCCATCACCGACGAGCGGCTGAGGATCGCGGCCATCTCGGAGCGCTCGGCGGGCAGGAGGTGGCGGAAGGTGACCGCACCGGCGACGCCCTTCGCTTCTGCGAGCCTGCGGAGCTCGGCCTCGTACGGACCGCTGCCGAGCACGGTCAGGGTCGCCTCCGGCAGCTGCGCTCGGATGAGCGGCAGCGCGGCGATGGCTCGGTGGTGCCCCTTGTACTGCTCCAGGCGCCCGCTGGTCACGATGCTGCCGCGCACGGGAGCGGCACCGGTCGGGACGGGCGGCAGCGCGCCGCCGTTCTGGACGACCTCGAACCGCTCGAGCGGCAGGCCGGTGACTCGGGCGAACTTGCTGCGCTCGAACCGGCTGACGGCGATGAGCTTCGCGGCGCGCTTCAGCAGCGGCCGGTTGATCGCGTCCTGGATACGGGTGATCCGCGCGTGGCCGGCGTGGGAGTGGCCCCCGCTGTGGAACGTGAGCACGTAGGGGATGCGCGCGCTGCGTGCAGCGAGCATCGCGAGGGTCGGCACGGTGGTCTGGCTGCCCTGCACGTGCACGAGGTCCCAGCCGCCGCGGCGGATGACGCGCACCAGTCCGGGTGAGAGGTACTCCTCGCCGTTCCTGCGGTACGACCGACGGCGGATGACGCGCACGCCCCCCACCCGGTCCTCGCGCGGGAGCCGGCCGGTGCGATCGGTGGTGAGGACGGTGACCTCGATGTCGCGGGTGCCGACGAGGCGCTTCGTCACCTCCGCGACGTGGGTCTCGAGGCCGCCGAGCTCGGGCGCGAACCGCTGCACGACCTGCAGGACGCGGTAGGGCGCGGTCACTTCGTCGCCGCCGTGTCGTCGAGGATCAGCTGCCGCACCGGCGTCGTCGACCCGGCGGCCACGAGCTGGAGCACGGCTCGCGTCGCGGGCATCGGGATCGACGTGGTGTACGAGGCGGCGCCGGAGGCGCGCACGGACTTCGCGATCACCGTGCGCCCGTCGGTCGTCACGAGGTCGAGCTCGTAGGGGCCCTGGTCGCGGCCGGCGCTGACGGTGACGGTCACCGAGTCGCCGTGGGGCACAGCGGCGATCGCGAGGGGCGAGACGTGCGTCGCGTCGAACGAGACGGTCGAGTAGACGACGGCGCCTGCGAGCACGAGCACCGCGACGCCGCCCCAGGCGATCCCCGCGACGGGGAACCGCCGGCGCAGGGCGCGGCTGCCCTCGGCGGCCGGCAGGAACAGGGCGACGAATGCGAGGACGAGGAGCTCGGTCGTCCCGATGGCGAGGCCCCAGCCGAGCGGATCGATCCCGGTCGGCAGCACGTCGAGCAGGAGGCCCAGCAGGGCGAGCGCGACGAGGCCGCCTCCGGCCACGACGAGCACGACGCCGAGCACGCCGCGGCGACCGGAGCGACGGTGGAAGAACGTCGCGACGCCCAGCACGGCGGCCGAGCTGAGCGGAAGGCGGGCCCAGGGCGACAGCTCCAGCGCGACGGCGACGGCAGCGACGACGACGAGCGTCGCACGCCAACCGGCGCCGAGGAGCACTCGCTGGTCCAGGCGCCCCGGGAGGTGCAGTGCGCTCATCGGAGTCCTCGCACGTCGTAGATCACGATGCTGCCGTTGTCGTACACCCGGCTGACGCCGGGGACGGCGGCGAACTTGGCGAGCGCCGCTGCGCTCACCGGGGTCGTGCGGTGGTGTCCGCCGTACTCGCCGCTCTCGATGTAGTACTGCTGGTGCGGCAGACCGCTGGAGAGCCGCTCGTCGACGATGAGGTAGTCGAGCTTCGCCTTCTTGATCAGCGCGACGTCGACGCTCGTGAAGGTCGGCGCGAGCAGCAGCCGCGACGCGTCGATGCCGGTCGAGACGTGGAGCACCGTGGTCTGGCCGCCGTCCGCAGCGGCGAGGAGCCCGGAGGTGCGGTCGCCGTAGACGACGCTGCCCGCGGGCAGGCCGGTCGCTTCCCAGGTCGCCGCGGCGATGTTGTCCGCGTCGACGCTCCGTGCGTCCGCGGACACCTGGTACGGACCGGGCAGCTGACCGGAAGCGGGCCCCGAGCCGAGGACCACGCTGCCGAGGAAGGTCACGGTGACGGCGAGCGCGAAGGCGACGGCCGCGCGGGGTCGACGACGGCGTGCCCACCACCAGGTGCCGAGCGCTGCTGCGAGACCGATGAAGACGAACCCGGAGGCGCGGTCGCCGACCTCCGCGGTGGCGCTCGTCAGGTGGCCCGCCGGGACGACCGGGTAGAGCAGCCCGACGATCCCGAGGGCGAGCGCGAGCGGCTTCGCGCCCCGCCAGCTGGTGCGGACGAAGCCGAGCACGACCAGCAGCGACAGCATCGTCAGCAGGATCGAGGCCAGCAGCAGCACCTGCTCGAACAGGAGCGGTCCGGTGCCGGCGCTGTCGGTGAAGAGCGCCTTGGGGCGATGCCCCTCCGACAGGCCGATGAGCTGCGAGGACGAGCTGCCGAAGATCGCCTCGAGGTAGGCCGCGAGCGGGTTGCCGGGATTCAGGACGCTGATGCCGAGCGCGAGGACGCCCCAGACCGACAGGATGATGAGGTCGATCCGGTCGCGCGATGTCGCCTGGAGGCGCTCCACCATCCGGAGCACCGACTCCGTCTCGGGATGCTTCCGGCCCCGGACCAGCACGATGGCGAGCCACAGCAGGTAGGCGGCGACGAGCAGCAGCGCGGTGAGGTGGTGGGTCAGCACGACGGCGGCGGTCGCCGCGATCGGGAGGATCAGGGACCAGCGCCCGCCCCGGCGGCGCGTCGCGACGAGGTAGATGCAGAACACCGCCAGCGGCAGCGCGAGCGTCTGGTACGAGTACTGCGAGTTGAAGAACAGCTGCTGCGGGTTCGCGAGGTAGACGAGCGCGCCCACGGCGCCCGCCCGCCGTGAGCCGCCGATGGCCCCGATGAGCCCGATGATCGCGAGCACGATCACGAGACGCGCGATGAGCAGGGTCAGCACCGCGGCGGCGTAGACGGGGAGCCCGGTCATCGAGCGGATCGCGTCCGTCACGATCTCGAGGCCCGGGTAGTACGCCGAGACGGGCAGCAGCGGGTTGAAGGTGAACAGGTGCCCGGAGGTCTCGATCTGCCGCAGCGTGTCCGCGTGGATGAACTCGTCGTGGAACGCGAACGCGGTCGGGTTCAGCACCAGCCGGCTGACCTGGAGGGTCATCGCCAGCGCGACGACGGCCACGATCCGCTCGCGGTGCGGGGTCGCCCTCGTCACGATGCGCATGGCGGCGGGGAGGAACACCAGGAGCAGGCCGGCGTACCAGACGAGCTGCGCGCCGATCCCGGTGTTCCCGAGCCGGCCGAGGTTGGCGGCGACGGCCATCACGAAGACGCCGAGCGCCATGACGACCAGCACCGGACCGAGGAGGTTCCGGGCGTGCCAGCCGCTTCGATGCGCCGCTCCCTCGTCCCGGCGATCGGGCCGCGCGACCATGCCCCCCTCGCCGGTCGCGAGCTCGGCGGCGTCCGTGCGGTACGCGGCGAGGAGCGGGAAGGCGAGCACGAGCGCCTCGACCGCGAGGACGCCGAGCCAGCCGACGATCAGGCCGACGGCTCCCCCGGCAAGCGCGCCGATGGTCGCCGCAGCGAGCTCCGCGACGAGGAACGCGACCGTGACGACGAGCGCCTGGGTCGTGCGTCCCTGCACCCGGCGGAGCGCGATGAAGTGGTCCTTGACGACGAACGGGATGCCGGCCAGCACGACGAGGCGCAGCAGCACCGTGCCGTCGGCCGCGTACTGCGGGCCGAAGAGGTGCAGGACCGGTCCGGCGAGCGGGAAGATCACGATGTCGGCCGCGGCGCTCACGGCGAGACCGAACGGGATCGTGAGCCGCATCCGGCGCACGACCTCCGTCTCCTCGCCCCGAGCGGCGGCGAACAGGCCGACGCTGACCGCGTACGGGAGCGCGAAGACGAAGCCCGAGAGCATGATCGCGGAGTTGAACGCGGCGTTCGCCTGCGCGGACACGAGCACCACGACCAGCACGGGCAGCAGCTGCAGCGCCGCCTGGATGCTCACGTTCAGTGCGTGGTGGGAGACCGCGAGGCGGCCGATCCCGCGGAGCAGCGCAGGCTCCACGAGCCGCCGGTGGGCGCCGGCGGCGCGGCCGCCACGGGTCCGCCAGGACACGATCGGGAGCGACACGAGGTTGCCGATCGTCCAGGCGAGGAAGATCGTCATGCCTCCGGGCACGCCGGCCAGACCGAGCGCGAGCAGCGCGACGACCTTGGCCGCGCTCGCCGCGGTGTTCCGCTCGAGCTGCAGCGTGCCGAGTCCGATGGTGAGCACGGCCTGGTCCAGCACCATCACCACGGAGGTGAGGCCGGTGCCGAGGGCCAGTCCCAGCAGCGGCCAGATCGAGCCGCCGATCGGTGCGAGGTTCGCGGCACCGAACACGTGCACGGCGAGGGCAGGGACCACGAGGCCCAGCACGGTGCCGGCGGTGCCGGCAGCGGCGAGACAGGTGCGCACGAGGACCCGGCGGTCCTCGAGAGCCGTCGAGGGCAGGCGCGCGATGAGGACCGTGCCGAGGCCGAGCGACCCGAGCGCGCCGAGCAGCATCATCATCGCGACCGCAGCGCCGGCGACGCCGACCTCGGTCGTCACGAACTGTCGCGCCGCGATCGCCCAGAACAGCAGTCCGAGCACGCTCGTGAGCGCCTGGGTGCCGACCAGCGACGCGCTGATGCCCGCGATCCGCCCGAAGCCGGACGCCAGCACGCGCGCGACGGGCCCTCGGCGTCCGCCGGCGTCGTCCGCCGGGCGCGCGGAGGAGCCGTCGCCGACGCGACTGCCGGTCACGACCTCGATCATCGGATGGGTGCTCGTCTCTGGAGGGTCGGGGAGGGTTCGGAACGACGGAGCCGGTGGACGGCTCAGGCGCCGCGCTGCTCGGGGCTGCCCGAGGTGACGTCGCTGCGGATGCCCGGTAGGCCGAGTCGCGTCAGGAGGTCGCCGTAGGCGTCCACGGTGCGGTTCCAGCTGTGCGGGTCGTCGAAGCGCTCGCCGCGGCGGGCGGGCAGCGCCGCCATCGCCTTCGCGAGCGCGCCCGGGTCCTGGGTCGGCACGAACGAGACACCCGTGTAGCTGCCGGCGGCCTCGACCAGACCGCCGACACTCGCGACGACGACGGGGAGGCCGGCGCTCATCGCGATGTGCAGCGGGCCCGAGGAGGAGGACCGGCGGTAGGGCAGCACGACGGCGTCGGCGGCGGCGAAGCGCTCCGCGACCTCCGCGTCGTCCACGTAGCGGTTCACGACGGTGATGCGGTCCTTGACCGGGCTCGCGGCGACCGCCTCGAGCGGTGCCGTCCAGCCCTCCCAGGTCTCTCCGACGATGACGAGCCGCGAACTCCCGCGGATCTCCTCCGGCAGCTGCTCGAAGGCGGCGACCAGGTCTTCGACCCCCTTGTACGGGCGGATGACGCCGAAGTACAGGAAGACGAAGTCGCCGGTCCGCTCGGTCCCGTCGCCAGCGGTGTCGTACTGGTTGTACGGGCCGTGCGGAGCCGTGACGACGATCCCGTCGGGCAACGGGTAGGTGCGGCGAAGCAGATCGAGGTCGTACTGCGAGTGCACGACGTGGCCGTCGACCCGCTTCAAGAGCTGTCTCATCACGGACACCACGTAGCGGGTGACCCCGGGGATGCGCGCCTCACCCGTGTCCTGCACCTCGTGCCATTCGATGACCACCCGGCCGCCGTAGCGGTGCACGGCGTGGGCCAGGCGGAGGTAGGAGTGCAGCACGGCGCCGGTCCACCACTGCAGCACGAGCACGTCGGGCCGCTCGGCGGTGATGAAGCGGATGGCGTCGCGCATGCTGCGTCCCCAGGACCAGTCCACGCCGTCGTACACGGGCACGGTCGGCGCGTACTCGAGTGCGCTGACGGCGTGCCCGACGCGGGCTCGCCCCGGGTAGAGCCGGGTGGGCACGAGCTGACGCATGAGCAGCGCGCTCGTGTCCGTCGCGTCGGCGAGCGCGTTGGTCAGACGGCAGGTGTAGTAGCTGATGCCGGAGGTGAAGCGCCAGCCGGCGCCGACCACCATCACCCGGGGGCGCCTCGTGTCCGCGGAGTGGATCGAGGAGACCGTCGCGGTCCCGGAGGATCCGCCGGAGCGCCGGCCGGGGCGCCGGGAGCGCGGGATGGAGACGGCCGGCTGCGTGCGGCCGGCGCTCATGCCGCCTTCCGCGAACGGCTCGGGTCGAGGTGCTGCGTGGTGAGCACGGTGTCCTCGATCACGGCACGGCGCGCGGTGGCGCGGGCATGGCCTCGCTCGGCGAGGATCGTGCGGAGCACGCGGAAGCCGTCGCGGATCGCGTTCAGGTTGCTCTCGCCGAAGATGCGGCTCTTCTCGATGCTGCCGACCTCGACGATGCGGTGACCGCCGAGGAAGAACCGGCAGTTCAGCACGGTCTCGATCTCGAACCCGTCGCCCCAGATCATCGTGTCGGAGGCCTCGACGGTGTGGTCCGGAAGGTGCAGGCCCGGCACGAGCCGACGCCAGAAGGCGTTGTAGCCGTAGCAGAGGTCGGTGTACCTGCTGCCGAGCAGCAGGTTGGTGATGCCGTTGAGGAAGTAGTTGCCGACTGAGCGGAACCTCGTGAGGTCCTCGCTGCCGCCGCCGTTGGTGAAGCGGGACCCCTTGGCGACGTCGGCCCCCTCGGTGAGCGCTCGCACGAACGCCGGGATCTCGTCCGGATCCGCGGAGCCGTCGGCGTCGAACATCACGATGATGTCGCCGGTCGCTGCGGCGAATCCGCACGCGAGCGCGTTGCCCTTGCCCTTGCGGGTCTGCTGCACGACGTGGATGCCGGGCATGAGCCGACGTGCGGTCTCGATCGTGCCGTCGACCGAGTGACCGTCGACGAGGACGACCTGGTGCACGGGCGGCAGCAGCGGCAGGACGACCTCGAGGTTTCGGGCCTCGTTGCGTGCGGGGACGACGACGGTCACGGTGGGGGCTGAGGAGGGCAAAGGTGTCCTTCGGACGGTACGCAGGGGGACGCGCAGGGGGAGATGGCTCGACCCGATTCGTCGATCGACGCTTTCGGGGAGAACGGCGATCTGTTCGGGAGTTCGCCGTTGACGCAGCCACAGTATCGAAAGCACCGGATATCGCAATGCGTCGGCGAATTCCCGAATCCCCTGTTCGGCGTGTCGCGACCCGCCGGGCCGGATTGCGTATTCTCCCTGCTCAAACCAAACTTTTTTTAGGACGACGAAATCCGTGACATAGGACCGAAACCGCGATCTGGTCCGCGACATCCGCGCAATCGGGCCTTCGTGAGGTCTCCGACCCATCCGAATGAACGCGCACGCCGAACACGCGATCTCTCGCGCATGAACTCACGATGACGCAGAACCCGGAATGTCCTGTGAGTCTTGTGTCAATCCGATAAGCCGTTGGCAGCGGAAGCGTCGCCGCTGATCGAGCGCATCAGCGGGACGACCCCTTCCCGCTGACGTGCTCGTCGGCCGCGCTATCAGTAGCGGTAGGTGTCCGGCTTGTAGGGGCCGTCGCGGTCGACGCCCAGGTACTTCGCCTGCTTCTTCGAGAGCCGGGTCAGCCGGACGCCGAGCGCGTCGAGGTGCAGCCGGGCGACCTCCTCGTCGAGCGCACGCGGCAGCGTCGCGACGGCGACCGGGTAGGCCTCCGGGGTCGTCCACAGCTCCA
>JABBOB010000099.1 GCA_019352055.1 Acidobacteriota bacterium | reverse complement strand
GGTGCCCACGACGCGACCGAGCCGGAACAGCACACCGGTCTCGTACTGCGTCACGATGTGCAGGGAGAGCCCCAGCAGGATCAGGGCGACGATCACCGCGATGACGATCGCCGTCACGAGCGGGGTCACGATCGCGCCGCGATGGTCGGATGGGAAGCAGTCATGGTCGGGTCCTCGGTCTCGTGGTCGGCGCCGGAGGCCGCGGGTGGTCGCCGTGCGACGAGCGCGCCCAGTGAACGCCTGTTCCGGTCGCGTTCTCAGGGCCGAACGTCCTGCCACGTGCTCGTCCGCTCGTTGATCGGACCGCGCTTCCTCGTCGGTCGCGGGCTGTCGCCCTGGTCCGTGGTGACGGTCGAGACGTCGCCGGACCAGGTCCGGTCGTGCGAGCCGACTCGACGGGTGCGCCGTTCCCGTCGCCCGCGCTGGCCGGTCGGACGAGCGGGAGGGTCGATGACCGCGACCCGCGTCCGCCGATGGGCAGCACCTCCGCCGGTCCGATCTCCCTCAGGATGAACTGCTGATCGAACCGGTCGCGGGGCACCGACGGCTGCTCCGGTCGCCGTGATCCGTGCGGGGGCAGAGCGTGGGCTCGAGGTGGGGTCAGGTTCGGGGGAGGGGCCCAAAGTGCTCGTCGTCGGAGTCGGGAGGTGCAGCCGCCTTCTGCATCACGGCTGCCTGCGTGCGGCTGTGCAGCCCGAGCTTCGCCAGCACCGTGGACACGTAGTTCTTCACGGTCTTCTCCGCCAGTGACAGCCGGACGGCGATCTCGCGGTTCGAGAGACCGTCCGCGATGAGAGTCAGGACGTCCCGATCTCGCCGAGTCAGGCCGGCGAGACGGGGGTCACCGGCGCGAGCGTCCCGGAGGTTGCGCGTCACGCGGGCCACCAGGCCGGGATCGAGCAGCGAGCGGCCCGCGGCCACCGCGTGGATCCCGTCGATGAGCGTGTCCCCGGCGACGTCCTTGCGGATGTATCCGGCCGCACCGGCGACCACCGCCGCGAGGATCGCCTCGTCGTCGTTGTATGCGGTCAGGATGATGCACCGCGTCCCGGGGAGCGTCGAGGCGAGCTCGCGGCAGACGTCGATGCCGCTCCCGTCGGGCAACCGGACGTCGAGCAGGACCACATCCGGGTCGACCGCCCGGATCCGGCCGATCGCCTGCCCTGCGGAGGCAGCCTCGCCGACGATGGCGATGTCGTCGGTGGAGGCGAGGAAGTTCGCGATCCCGCGTCGCACCAACTCGTGGTCATCGACCAGGAACACGGTGATGATGGGGGTGCTCACGCGGCGGCCCGTATCTCGGCCGGGACCCGCCAGACGGCGCGGGTGCCGGGTGCATCGCTCACGATGGAGAACGTCCCGTTCCGCGCGAGCGCGCGGTTGGCGAGGTTCGCCAGCCCGCTGCGGACCGGGTGCTCGGGCAGCCCGACGCCGTCGTCCCACACCAGGATCTCGATGAAGTCGTCCTTGGCGCGCACCGTCACCCCTACATGGTCCGCTGCGGCGTGCTTGGCCGCGTTCGTCAACGCTTCGCGGACGACTGCGACCATGTCCTCGGACAGCGCTCCGCGCTCGATGAGGTCGACCGGACCGTCGAACTGCAGGAGCGGCGTGGTGCCGAACGGCACCGCGAGGTCCCGGACGATGTCGAGTATCCGGTGCCGGAGCGACTCGCCTGTGGGGTCCGGGGTCAGTGCGAGCACCGCCGTTCGGATCTGACCGATCGCGACGTCGACGAGGTCGATGGCGTGCACCAGACCGACGGTCGTCGCACCGGGGTCCATCGCCGCGGCCGTGGCCCGAAGCTCGAGTCCGGCGGCGAACAGCTGCTGGATGGCGGTGTCATGAAGGTCGCGTGCGATCCGGGCGCGTTCTTCGAGGAGCGCACTTCGCTCGCGATGAACTCTCGCCTCCGCCAGCTCGATCGCCACCGTGGCGTGATCGACGAAGGTCGAGAGGAAGTCGAGGTCCGTCTCGTCGAACGGCGGGCTCCCGGCGCATCGGATCACGACCACCGCGCCGATGACTCGATCGGCGCTGCGCATCGGCACCACCATCTTCGAACCCCGGGCCGTGTCTCGAGGAGCGGCAGAGCGGGCTCCGAGCTCGAGATGCGGCTGTCCAGCGCGGAGCACCGCCTCGATCGAGCCGACGTCGACCGACACGATGTCGCCCACGACGGATGTGTTCTTCGAACCGGCGATCGCAACGACGCGCACCGGTCCGAGACCATCGAATGCGCGGACGAGCGTGACCTCGTCTGCTCCAGCGAGGACGAGGAGACGCGAGACGACGGAGTCGAGTGGATCGTCCTCGACACCGCGAAGAAGCGTGGACGACGTCTCGAGCGCCGCGTCCGACCAGGACCGCCTCCGCTCGTCGAGCAGACGAAGTCGTTCGCGGTCCCGGCGCAGTGCGGTGAGCGCGTCGACGTGCGGCCGCCCCTCAGGCGGTGTCTCGGGATCCGTGCCCTGCGGGGTACCCGACGGGTTCGCCTTCTGGACGCGGCGTTCGGGTGCTCCGGTCACTCCGACCACCCGCCGGTCGCGAATCGTGTTCTGCGCCATCCGGTGGACCGGGTGCGCGTGCAGTGTATGCCCGCTTCGCGTCGATCCGGTGGGGGCTGGTCGATCCGGGTATTGCGCCTCTACCCGGCCGCGCTGGTGGGCGGAAGGGTCTCTCCGACGAGTGCGCCGCGCTGCCGATCGATGGCAGCCGGGCGCGCGGCTGAGGGAGGTCGGGATGCCGAACGAGATCGCCGTGGGGATCTCCGACCAGGCGGCGAGCGGGGATGCGCTTGCGTGGGCGATGGCCTACGCGGCGACCGTCCGAGCGGAGATCGTGCTCATCCATGTGATCGACCACCCACCCGCACCGGGAGAGGCTGCGGCGGGCCGGCGCTTGCTGTCCTCGGAGATGGTGGCGGCCAGGTCCCTGTCGCCACGGTCGACCGTTCGCGTGCGCACCCTCGAAGGCAGCATCATGTGGCAGCTCGTGGCCGCCTCCGACGACTACGACCTGATCGTGGTCGGCACGCACAAGACCGGCTTCATCCACGGGTCGGTGTACGGGTCGGCGAGCCTCTCGCTCGCGGCGACCGCGGCGTGCCCAGTGGTCGTGGTCCCGGCGATCGCGATCGCTGATCCGGAAGGCGTCGTGGTCGGTGCGGATGCGTCCTCGGCGGGATCGGCAGCCCTCCGGTTCGCTGCTGCGCACGCTGCCACGACGGGGCAGGCGCTCACCATCGTCCGCGTCACCGCGGGTTCGCCCGCATCGGGGAACCAGGGCGACGCGGAGTTGCTCGCGCGGCACACCGCCATCGCTCTGGCAGCGCACCCCGATCTCGTGATCCGGACCCGGCAGCTCATGGGGTCGACCGCCGAGACGCTCGTCGCCGCCTCCGCGAGCTCGGGTCTGCTCGTGCTCGGCGACTCCCGGACCGGGTCGAGCGCTCCTCCCGCGCTCGGACTCGTCTGCCACGACGCGCTCGTCAACATCCGGGTGCCCACCGTGATCGTGCACAGCGCGGACAGCGCCTCCTCCGGCGCCGAGACGCAGCGCGCCGCATGGATGCGCTCCGTCCGAGCGGCCCGAGCCGGCAGCGACGACGTGGTTCGGGTACCGCTGTAGAGAGGCCGTCGGCCTCTCCGGGAGAGATCGAGCACAGGCGACGGTGAACGTGGAGGAATCACATGGTGGGGAACCGGTTCGGCCACGAGGACGGCATCCGGATGCGCGTGGATCGCAGAACCGGGCCTCGCGCCGGTCTGCTCCTCAGCGATCGCTGGATCCTGATCGCGCAGGACGCGAGCGGGCCGGCCCGCCCACCCGGAGATCCCGATGCGCGTACGACCGTCCGGGGCGGTCGATCAGCACCGGCTGATGAGACGCGCGGCACGATCGGGTCATCAGCATGACGGTGCCCGGCGTCGATCAGCAGGACGGCGCGCGAGGACTGACGACAGCCGAGGCCGATGCCCGTCGCCGTTCCGGCGGATCGAATGCTCTGGAGACGGAAGTCGATCACCCCGCCCGGCGAGCCCTCTCGAAGCTCTGGGCTCCCGTCCCGTGGATGCTCGAAGCGACGATCGCGTTCCAGCTGATCATCGGCGAGTACCCGGAAGCCGCCGTCATCGGCGTGCTTCTCGTCTTCAACGGTGGCATCAGCCTTTATCAGGAGGGTCGCGCACACACCACGCTCACCGCCCTGACGAGTCGACTCGCGCTCACCTCCTCAGCGCTGCGCGACGGGAAGTGGGTGACCGTCCCAGCCGCGAGCCTCGTGCCCGGGGATGTCGTCACGCTCTCACTCGGCAGCATCGTCCCCGCCGATGTTCGAATCCTCGGCGGTTCCGTTCTCGTCGACGAATCGATGCTGACGGGCGAGTCGATCCCGACCGAGGCCGGTACCGGAGCCGACTCCTTCGCAGGGGCCCTCGTCCGCCGCGGCGAAGCGACCGCCGAAGTCGTCTCGACCGGCACACGGACGAGGTTCGGTCAGAGCGCGGAACTCATCCGGACCGCCCACGTGAAGAGCAGCGAGCAGAAGGCCGTCTTCCGTGTGGTCCGCGACCTCGGGATCTTCAACGGCGCGATGACGGTGATCCTCGTCGTGTACGCGCTCCTGCTGAAGCTGCCCCTGGCACAGATCGCCCCATTGGCGGTCGTCGCCGTCGTGGCATCGATTCCCGTGGCATTGCCGTCGATGTTCACCCTCGCGGCCACTCTGGGAGCCCGCGCGCTGGCGCGCCGAGGGGTGCTCCCGACACGACTGTCCGCCCTGGACGAAGCGGCCGGGATCGACGTCCTCATCCTCGACAAGACCGGCACCCTCACCGTGAACTCCCTGAGCGTCGCCGCCTGCGATCCCGCTCCGGGATTCACGAACGCGCAGCTGCTCGCCCTCGCCGCGCTCGCAAGCTCCCCTTCCGGTGCCGATCCGGTCGATCAAGCAGTACGCAAGGCCGCCGGCGAGCAGCCCGCCGACACCGGGCTCGTACTGACCCGATTCCATCCCTTCGACCCGTCCGCGAAGATGTCCTCAGCGAGCGCCCGGGCCGCGGACGGCACCGAGACCACCGTGATGAAAGGCGCCTACGCCGTCATCGCGGCGCTGACCTCCGGGACGACCACCGCCGCGGAGTCGGCCGACCATCTGGAGAAGAGCGGGTTCCGGGTGCTCGCAGTGGCGGTGGGGCCGTCGGGCTCGCTGCGTCACGCTGGTCTCATCGGGCTCAGCGATCCACCTCGACCTGAATCGCGGGATCTGATCAGCCGGCTTCGCGCGCTGGGCATCCGCACCATCATGGCCACCGGCGACGCCGAACGGACCGCCGATGTCGTCGCGGACGCCGTCGGCATCACCGGTGCCCGGTCCGCCATCAGCCCCGTCGCCGCGGCGACGGATGTCGAACGTATCGGCGTGTACGCCACTGTCCTGCCGGCGGACAAGTTCGCCGTCGTGGAGATGCTGCAACACGCC